>DATAOR010000091.1:0-34724 GCA_036265635.1 Gemmatimonadales bacterium | reverse complement strand
GTAGGCGCCGCTCTCGATCTTCTCCCGCAGCCAGACCCGCTCTTCGTGGGTGGCGATGTGCTCGATCTCGTAGGCCATGGTGCCGCAATAGGTGGCCTGGAGATAGGGCAGCGACTCGGCCAGGGTTCGACCGGGCACCGCGATCCGGAGCACCTTGGACGGGATGGCCGCCATGACCTCGGGCGTGAGCCCCAGCGGTCCCGGGTTGAGCGCGGGGTCGCCGATGGGCGGGATGCCCAGCGGGTCGAGATGCGCCGCCAGGTGGCCGTGCATCCGGAACGCCTTGATCAGCGCCATGGCGGCGGCCACATGATACAGCATCTCCGGAGCGACCGGCCCGGCCGTCTCCTGCCCGGGCTGCGTCGTCGGGGTCGGCCGGGCGATCTGGTACTCGGCCTCGCCCAGACCCAGACTCTCGGCGATCAGCTCGTAGAACCCCTGGTCGCCCTGGAGCAGGCCGTCGAGCGTGGCCAGGAACGCCCCCGACTCGGCGCCCTGGATGACCCGGTGGTCGTAGGTGCTGGTGACCGTCATGACCTTGCTGATGCCGAAGTCGCGGAGCCGCTCCTCGGACACGCCGGAGAACTCGGCCGGATAGCCGATCGCGCCGACCGCGATGATGCTGCCCTGGCCGCTCATCAGCCGGGGCACCGAGGCCACCGTGCCGAGGCCGCCCGGGTTGGTCAGCGACATGGTGGCGCCGGCGAAGTCGTCGGGCATCAGCCGGTTGGTCCGGGCCTTCTCCACCAGCGCCTCGTAGGCCGCGTGGAAGGCGGCGAAGTCCATGGTGTCGGCCCGCTTGATCACCGGCACCACGAGGCCGCGGCTGCCGTCCTTCCGCTGGACGTCGACCGCCAGCCCGAGGGCGATGCCCTCGGGCGCGACCCGGTAGGGGGTGCCGCCCTGCATCACCAGCGTGTGGCCCATCACCGGATGCTGCCGGGTGGCGTGCACCAGCGCGAAGGCGATGAGGTGGGTGAACGAGATCTTGCCCGGCTTGCCCGCCGCCTGCACCCGCCGGTTGAGGCCCCGGCGCCGCTCCTCCAGTACGCCTACCGGGAGCACCCGGAAGGTCGTGGCCGTGGGCACCGACAGGCTGTCGTTCATGTTGGCCACGAGCTTGGCCGCCGGGCCTTTGATGGCCGACGCGCCCGCCGGGGGGGCGCCCGCCTGGGGGGCGCCCGCCGGGGGACTCGGGGACGCCGACGGCGGTGAGGCAGCGGGCGGCAGCGCCGCGGTCACGGCGGCCCGGGGCTCGGCCGGCCGGGCCGGGTGCGCGGCGCCGGTACCGTTGCCATCCGGGCGCTCGCCGACGACGCCGCTCTCGAACAGGCGGCGCCACTCCGGTCCCACTGCGGCGGGATCCCGGAGGAACTCCTCGTACATCGCCTGGGCGAACCCGGCGTTGGCGGTTTCGAAGACGTTGAAATCCACGGCGTGCACCATCCCGACACGAGAGCATGCGAAAGGGGTCGCCGGCTCGGCCGATGACCCTGACGTGGGATGTCGCAAGATAACCGGCCGGACCGGCTCCGGCAGGACGACCGAGACCACTCCGGGCCGGCGGGAGACCGTTCCGCTGGCCGTCGCTGGGGCGAACGGCTCAGCCGCCCGCGAAGGCGAGGTAGCGGGCCGTCTCCTCCTCCACCCGGGCCTCGTCCCAGCCGCGCTCGCGGGCCATCAGCTCGGCCACGCGGCGGGCCGCCTGGACTCCGCGGTCGACGGTCTCGTAGTACACGTGGGTCCGCCGCACCAGCACGTCCTCGACCGTCTGAGCCATCTCCCGGCGCACGGCGTGGACCACCTCGGCCTCGACGGCCGGGTGGGGCGGCGCCAGCCGGCGGAGCAGCCGGCGCTCGCCGGCGCCGAGGTTGTAGATCCCGGCCGCCTCGGTGCCGTAGTGGCGAAGCACGTGGTCGACACTCTCGGGCGCCACGCCGAGCTCGAGCCCGCGCTCGCGGAACGGAGTCAGGTCCGCCGCCTCGCCACCGGGCAGCGGCTCCTCGTCGGTCCGGCCGCCGTCGGCCCGGCGGCGCCCATCGCGGAAGCGGAGCTCGCGGAAGGCCCGGTCCACCACCTCGGCCGCCATCGCGCGGTAGGTCGTCAGCTTGCCGCCGGCCACGGTGATCATCCCGCCCGAGCCCTGCACCACCACGTGCTCGCGCGACCGACTCGACTCCCGCTGCCCGCCCTTGTCGGCCAGCAGGGGCCGGAGACCGGCCCAGGAGGCGCGCACGTCCTCCAGCCCGAGCCGGGCGTTGGGAAACAGGGCGTTGGCCGAGCGCAGCAGGTAGACGATGTCCTCGGCCGAGACGGTGAGCTGGTCGGGTGGCTCGCCGGTGTCGGTGTCGGTCGTCCCGATGTAGGACAGCTCGTTCCAGGGCAGGATGAACAGCACCCGGCCGTCGATCGGGCTGGTGAAGATGATCCCCTCGCGGTGGGCCAGCCGGGTCCGGTCCACCACGATATGGATGCCCTTGGTGGGCTGGAGCAGGGGCGTGGCCCCGGCGTCCTCCAGGCCGCGGACCCGGTCGGCCCAGGGCCCGGTGGCGTTGACCACCACGCTGGCCCGCAGGGTGGCCCGGGCCCCGGTGAGCCGGTCCTCGAGCTGCGCGCCGACCACCCGGCCGGCGGTCCGCTCCAGCGCCCGCACCGCGGTATAGTTCGCCACCTGGGCGCCGTGGTAGACCGCCGAGCGCACCGTCGCCAGCGTCAGCCGGGCATCGTCGCACTGGGCGTCGTAGAACCGGGCGCCGCCCACCAGCCCGCGCTCGCGCACCATCGGCTCGGCCTCGAGCAGCGTGCGCTTGCCCAGCATGCGGTGCATCCGCACATTGCGGAACAGCGCGAGGGCATCGTACAGCCACATGCCCACGGCCAGCCGCCAGAGCGGCACCCGGTCGCCGCGGTGGACCGGGAACACGAAGGGCAGCGGCCAGACCAGGTGGGGCGCGATCCGGAGCAGCACCCGGCGTTCGCGGTTGGCCTCGAGCACCAGGTGGAGGTCGCCGGTCTCGAGGTAGCGGAGTCCGCCGTGCACCAGCCGGCTCGAGCGCGAGCTGGTGCCGGAGCCGAAGTCGTGCTGCTCCACCAGCACGGTCCGGAGACCGCGCATCGCCGCGTCGCGGGCCACCCCCGCGCCGGTGATGCCCCCACCGATCACCAGGAGGTCGGCCGGCTCCGCGACCATCTGGTCCAGCCCGGCCCGTACCGAGGATCGACCGCCGTGACCCTGTCCCCCGTTCCGCGCCTGTCCCGTCCCAGCACCTGGTTTCTCTGGCACGCTCATCGGATCGTGCCCGGCGCCCGGGTGCTCGACCTGGCCTGCGGCGAGGGACGGCACGCGCTGGCGGCGGCGCTGCGGGGCGCGGCGGTGGTCGCGCTCGACCACGACGAGGCCAGGCTCGCCACCGCCCGCGAGCTGGCCGCGACCCACCAGGTCACGGTGGACTGGCGCAACGTCGATCTCGAGGGGCCCTGGCCCGAGCTGGGCGCTTTTGATGCGGTTCTGGTCTTCAATTATCTTGACCGGGCACGCATGCCCGAGCTCCGCGAGCTGGTGGCACCTGGTGGCCTGCTGATGATGGAGTCGTTTCTGACCGGCCAGCGCGAGCTGGGCTGGGGACCCACCTCGGAGGATCACCTGCTGCGCCCGGGCGAGCTGGCTCGGCTGGTCGCCCCGCTCAGGATCCTGCACGGCCGCGAAGCGCTCGAGCCGATCGATGCCGAGCGCTGGCGCGCGGTGGCAAGTGTGGTAGCCTGTCGCGAGTGAATAGTACCATCACCCCGGTCGAGACGCTTCTCCCGTTGCCCCGATAGGTTCCCATGCACGATTCCCGGCCCGGACGGCGAGTGGCCATCGTGGCCGGCCTGCGCACTCCCTTCGCCAAGAGCGGGACGGTGTTCCGCGAGGTGTCCGCCACCGGGCTGGCCCGGCACGCCGCCCGCGAGCTGCTGGTCCGGACCGAGCTCGACGGCCGGGAGGTGGACGAGGTGATCTTCGGCCAGGTGGTGCCCTCGGTCCGGGTCCCCAACGTCGCCCGCGAAGTCAGTCTCCTGCCGCAGCTCCTGCCCAGTGTCCCGGCCTACTCCCTCAACCGCGCCTGCGCCTCGGCCGCCCAGGCGATCACCAACGCGGCGGACCAGATCGCCCTGGGTCACGCCGACGTGGTCCTGGCCGGCGGCGTCGAGTCGCTGTCGGACATCCCGGTGCTCCACTCACGCCGCTTCAGCCAGATCCTGGTCGAGGCCGGCAAGGCCAAGACCATGGGCCGCCGGCTGGGCACCCTGGCGCGGACCCGCCCGAAGGACCTGGTGCCGGTGACCCCGGCGGTGGCGGAGCCGTCCACCGGCGAGACCATGGGCCAGTCGGCCGAGAAGATGGCCAAGGAGAACGGCATCAGCCGCGACGCCCAGGACCGGCTGGCCCTGCAGAGTCACCAGCGCGCCGCCGCCGCCACCGACGACGGCCGGCTCACGGCCGAGATCGCGCCGTGGTTCGGCGGTCCGGGCATGGACGAGATCGTCACCGCCGACAACGGGATCCGGGCCGACAGCTCGCTCGAGGCCCTGGCCCAGCTCCGGCCGGTGTTCGACCGCCGTTACGGCACGGTCACCGCCGGCAACGCCTCGCCGCTCACCGACGGCGCCGCCGCCGTCCTGCTCATGGCCGAGGACAAGGCGGTGGCGTTGGGGTATCAGCCGCTGGCTTTCCTCCGGAGCTATGCCGTCGCCGCGGTGGACCCCGGCTGGCAGCTGCTCATGGGCCCGGTCTACGCCGTGCCTCGGGCGCTGGAGCGGGCGGCCATTGCCTGGTCGGACCTGGGACTGGTGGAGATCCACGAGGCGTTCGCCTCGCAGGTGCTGAGCAACGTCCAGGCCTGGGGCTCCGCCGCCTGGGCCGAGCGGCTCGGGCTGGCCGGGCCGGTCGGCGAGGTGGACTGGGAGCGGACCAACGTGATGGGCGGATCGATCGCCATCGGCCATCCGTTCGGGGCCACCGGGGCCCGGCTGGTCACCACGCTGGCCCACGAGATGGTCCGGCGCGACGTCCAGTTCGGGCTGATCTCGATCTGCGCCCAGGGCGGCATGGGCTCCGCGCTCGTGCTGGAGCGCGACTAGTGTCGGCCTTCACCACCGCCGTCGAGAACGGGATCGCGGTCGTCACGTTCGACCTGCCGGGCGAGCCGGTCAACAAGCTGACCGATGCGGTGAAGGTGGAGTTCGAGGCCCTGCTGATCCGGCTGCGCGACGACACCACCATCCGGGCGGCGGTGCTGATCTCGGGCAAGCCCGACAGCTTCATCGCCGGGGCCGACATCGAGGAGTTCACCGCCCTCACCACCGAGAGCGCGGCCGAGCGGCTGAGCTTCGAGGGGCAGGAGATGGTGAACCGGGTCGAGACCCTGCCGACGCCGGTGGTGGCCGCCATCCACGGCGCCTGTCTCGGCGGCGGGCTCGAGCTGGCCCTGGCCTGCCACTATCGCATCGCCACCGATCACCCGAAGACCCAGCTCGGCCTGCCAGAGGTGCAGCTCGGGCTCATCCCCGGGGCCGGCGGCTGCCAGCGGCTGCCGCGGCTGATCGGCGCCCGGGCGGCGCTCGACATGATCCTCACGGGCAAGAGCGAGCGCAGCGGCAAGGCGCTCCGGCTTGGCCTGGTGGACGAGCTGGTGCCGCCCTCCATCCTCCGGCTGGCCGCCGTCACCGCGGCGGACCGCTTGGCCCGCGAGGGCGTGCCGAAGCGGAAGGCCCGCGGCGGGCTGTCCGACCTGGCGCTCGATCGCACCGCCGCGGGCCGCCGGCTGGTCTATCGCGCCGCCGAGCGGCAGGTCCAGGCCAAGTCGGGCGGGCACTACCCGGCCCCGCTGCGGGCGCTCGAGGCGGTGCGGATCGGACTGGAGCAGGGCATCACCGCCGGGCTCGCCGCCGAGCACCACGCCTTCGGCGAGCTGGCGGTGGGCGAGGTGTCCCGCAAGCTGGTCCAGGTCTTCTTCGCCACCAGCGCGCTCAAGAAGGACGACGGCATCCCGCCCGGCAGCGCGGTGCCGCGGCAGGTCCGCCGGCTGGGGATCGTGGGCGCCGGCTTCATGGGCGCCGGCATCGCCGGCACCGCCGCGCTCCACGTCGAGGTGGACACCCGGCTCAAGGATGCCGACCTGACCCGGGTGGGTAAGGGACTCAAGCTGGCCGGCAAGGTGCTGGCCGAGCGGTACCAGCGACGGCGGCTTACCCGGTCACAGTACGAGCGGCTGAGCGCGCTGCTCTCGGGCGGGGCCGACTACCGCGGCTTCGCCCGGGCCGATCTCGTCATCGAGGCGGTGTTCGAGGACCTCGCGCTCAAGCGGCAGGTGCTGGCCGAAGTCGAGGCGGTGACCCGGCCCGAGGCGATCTTCGCCAGCAACACCTCGACCATCCCGATTCACGACATCGCCGCCGAGGCCCGGCGGCCCGACCGGGTCCTGGGGATGCACTTCTTCTCGCCGGTGGAGAAGATGCCGCTGCTCGAGGTGATCCCCACCGAGGCGACCGACCCCGAGGCCGTCATCACCGCGGTGCGGTTCGGCCGCCGAATGGGCAAGACCGTCATCGTGGTGGCCGACCGGCCCGGCTTCTGGGTCAACCGGATCCTGTCGCCCTACCTCAACGAGGCGGCCGTCCTGCTGGCCGAGGGCGTGCCGATCGAGGTGGTGGACCGCACCATGACGGCCTGGGGCTTTCCGGTGGGGCCGATCGCCCTGCTCGACGAGGTCGGGCTCGACGTGGCCCAGAAGGCGGGCAGCGTGATGCACGCCGCCTTCGGCGACCGGCTGCGGCCGCCCGAGACCCTGGCCCGGCTCCTGGCCGACGGCCGGCTGGGCCGGAAGAACGGCCGAGGCTTCTACCGGTACCACGACGGGCACAAGGCCGGGGTCGACGACTCGGTCTACGGGCTGATCGGGGTCCGCCCGATCGAGAACGCCGACGTGACCGTGATCGAGCGCCGGCTGGTCTTCGCCCTGCTCAACGAAGCGGCGATGGCGCTGGAGGACGGCGCCGTCCGGAGCCCTCGCGACGGCGACATCGGCGCCCTGTTCGGCTTCGGCTTCCCGGCCTTCCGGGGAGGTCCGCTCCGGCTGATCGACGACCTCGGCGCCCAGAAGGTGGTGGATACCCTGCGCGATCTCGAGGACGTCCACGGAGCCCGGTTCTCTCCGGCGGGCGGGCTGATCTCGCTGATCCTGCAGGGCGGCCGCTATTACCCGGCCTGACCGGCCGGCTCGCCGCGTGGTCCTTGGCCTCGGGGCGGCCGCGCTGGTCGGCTATCTCGCCATTCTGCTGCTGCTTCGTCTCAACGAGACCCGGCTGGTGTACGCCCCGGGCCCCCGCGGGCTGAGTCCGCCGCCTGCCAGCCTGGGCCTCCGTCCCGAGACGGTCGAGTTTGCCACCGAGGACGGCGTCCGGCTGGTCGCCTGGGTCATGCGTCCCCCCGATACCACCGGCCACTGGCTGCTGATCTGCCACGGCAACTACGGCAACCTGTCGGACGCCGGCCGGCCCGCGCACTACGCCGGACTGCTCGGCACGGGTCTCAACCTGCTGGCGTTCGACTATCGGGGTTACGGCGCCAGCGGCGGCACTCCGAGCGAGGAGGGGCTCTATCGCGACGCGGGCGCCGCCTGGCGCTATCTGACCGAGACCCGGCGGGTGCCGCCCGGCCGGATCGTGCTGTTCGGCCATTCGCTCGGCTCGGCCGTGGCGGTGGAGCTGGCGACGCGGGTGCCGGCGGCCGGGCTGATCCTGGAGGGAGCCCTGACGTCGGTCCTGGCCCGGGCCCAAGAGGCCTATCCCTGGGTCCCGGTGCGCTGGATCGCCCGGAGCCGCTACCCCTCGCTCGACCGGATGCCGCGGCTGACCCTGCCCAAGCTGTTCCTCCACGCCCGGGCCGACGAGGTGGTCCCCTTGGCCCACGGCCGCCGGCTGTACCAGGCGGCGCCGCCGCCCAAGACATTCGTCGCCCTGGCGGGCGGCCATGGCGACGCCTTCGAGCGCGACTCGGCCGCCTACTTCGGCGCCATCCGACGATTCGTCGGCCAGCTCCCCGCCCGCTGACGGCCGGCTTGCTTCGGACCGGCCAGGCGATTCCCTTCCAGGCTGTGCCCGACGTCGCCACCAGACTGCAGGCCGCGCTCGAGGAGCGCTATCGGCTCGAGGAGGAGATCGGCCGCGGCGGTGCCGCGACGGTCTATCTGGCCGAGGACCTGAAGCACGGGCGCAAGGTGGCCATCAAGGTGCTCCGCCCCGAGCCCACCGGGTACGAGCCGCAGCGCTTCCTCCGGGAGATCAGGATCGCCGCCCGGCTGTCCCACCCCCGGATCCTGCCGCTCCACGATTCCGGCGAATGTGACGGCCTGCTCTGGTTCGTCATGCCCTACGCCGGCTGCGAGACCCTGCGCGACCGGCTGGCGCGCGAAGGCCGCCTGCCGGTGGACGAGGCGCTCCGCCTGACCCGAGCCGTGGCGGCCGCCCTGGCCTACGCCCACCGGCTCGAAGTCATTCACCGCGACATCAAGCCCGAGAACATCCTGCTCCAGAGCGGCGAGCCGGTGATCGCCGATTTCGGGATCGCGACCGCCCTGTCGGCCGCCGGCGGCGACCCCTACGTCACCGACTGCGGGCTTGCAGTCGGGACGCCGGCCTACATGAGTCCCGAGCAGGCCAGCGCCGAGTCGGGGGTCGATGGCCGGGCCGACCAGTACAGCCTGGCGTGCGTGCTGTACGAGATGCTGGCGGGGGCGCCCCCGTTCGCCGGGGGCGGCGCCCGGGCGACCATGGCCCGGCACGCCATCGAGACCCCGGCGCCGATCCGGACCCACCGCCCCAACGTCCCGCTCGCGGTGGAGCGGGCGCTCGACCGGGCGCTGGCCAAGGCGCCGGGCGACCGGTTTGCCGACCTGGACGCCTTCGTGGCCGCGCTCGACGCGCCGGCGGTGGACCAGGGGGAGCCGGCCGGGCTGCGCGCCGTGGCCGTGATCCCGTTCGTCAATGCCAGCGCCGATCCGGACAACGAGTATTTCAGCGACGGCATCACCGAGGAGCTGATCACCGCCCTGACCCAGGTCGAAGGGCTCGAGGTGGCCTCCCGGACCTCCGTGTTCGCCCTCAAGGGCGAGCGGTCGGACGTCCGCGCCCTGGGGGCGCGGCTGGGCGTCAGCACCGTGCTGGAGGGCTCGGTCCGTCGCGCCGGCAACCGGCTCCGGATCACCGCCCGACTCACCAGCGTGCGCGACGGCCGGACGCTCTGGTCCGAGCGCTACGATCGGGAGCTGGCCGACGTGTTCGCCATCCAGGACGAGATCGCCCGGACCATCGTCGATACCCTCCGGGCGACCCTGCTGCACGACCTGGGCGACCCGGTGCCGGTGCGCTACACCGCCAACTTCAAGGCCTACCACCTGTACCTTAAGGGCCGGCATGCCTGGAACCGGCGGACCCAGGACTCCATCGCCGAAGGCATCCGGTTCTTCGAGGCCGCCATCGCCGAGGATCCGGACTACGCTCTGGCGTACACCGGCCTGGCCGACTCCTACGCCCTGCAGCTCGATTACCGCGGCGCCCCGGTCCGCGAGGGCCTCGAGCGGGCCCGGACCGAGGCCCAGCGCGCCCTCCTGCTCGACGACTCCCTCGCGGAGGCCCACACGTCGCTGGCGTGGGTCATCTTCGTCTACGACTGGGACTGGCCGCTGGCCGCCCGGCACTTCCGCCGGGCGCTGGAGCTCAACCCCCGCTATCCGGTGGCGCGGCAGTGGCACGCCTGGTTCCAGATCGCCATGGGGCGGACCCAGCTGGCCCTGTCCGAGGCGCGCCAGGCGATCGCGCTCGACCCGGCGTCGGTTTCCATCCGCCGGACGATGGGCTGGCTGCTGTACTATGCCCGGCAGCCCGAGCTGGCGCTCGACCAGCTTCGCCGGGCCTTGACCATGGACCCCGGGGCGGAGGAGACCCACCGGCTGCTCGGCCTGGCCCACCTCCAGCGGGGGCAACTGGACGAGGCGGCGGCGGCTTTCCGTGAGGCCATTGCCATCTCCGGCAGCCCGGCGCTCGCCGAGGCGGGACTCGGGGCCGTCGCGGTGGCGCAGGGGCGGCCGGAGGAGGCGCGGCGCCTGCTGGCGGAACTCGAGCGCCGGCGCCGGGAGCACTACGTCACCCCGGTCGCCCTGGCGATCCTCGCCGCCGCCCTGGGCGACACCGACGCCGCCTTCGGCTGGCTGGAGCGGGCCTACCAGGAGCGGCGCGGCTGGCTGGCATATCTCAACGTGGAGCCGACCCTGGACGGCCTGCGCGACGACCCGAGGTTCCGCCGTCTGCTCGACCGCATGCGGCTCACGTAGCCTCACCGTCGGACGCCGGTATAGGTTCCGGGATGCATCAGATCGTCACCGACGCCGACGTCGCGGTCCTCCTCGCCGCCCCGATCGCCGTGCTGTACAAGCACAGCCCGATCTGCCCCACCAGCAGCTTCGCCTACGAGGAGATGCTCGCCTTTCGCCGGGTCCGCTCGATCCCGGTCTACCTGGTGGATGTCATCAAGCACCGGCCGCTGGCCCGCGACCTGGCCCGGCGGCTGGGGGTGGTGCACCAGTCGCCGCAGGCCATCGTGTTACGGGAGGGCGTGCCGGCATGGCACGGGTCGCACTACGATATCGAGGTGGCGGCGCTGGCGCGGGCCGTCGACAACGCCGAGGGTGGCAGTTCGGTGGCCGGCGCGGCCGAGGCGCGCTAGCCCGCGGCTCAGCCCCGGGCGGCCCGGCGGAACGCCGAGGGGGCGAGACCGGTCTCCCGCCGGAACGCGTTGGAGAAGTGGCTCTGGTCGGCGAATCCCGCCGTCAGCGCGATCTCGGCCAGCGCGGCGTCGGTCTCGACCAGCTGCCGGGCCGCCCGCGCCAGGCGGAGCCATCGGAGATAAGCTCCTACACTGCAGCCGTAGGTCTTGCGGAAGCCTCGGGCCAGCGTCACCGGATGCACCCCCACCGCCGCCGCCAGCTCGCCCAGCCCGTCCACCCGTCCCCGATCATGCAGGTAGTCTCGGGCCTCGCGCAGCCAGCGCGGGACCGTTCCGCGGAGCCGAAGCTCGCGGCCCCGGGCCGTACCCGCCACCAGCTCGAGGAGGAGCCCGGCCACCGCCAGCGGCGCCGCACTGTCGGACCGCCGCAGCTCGGCCGAGAGCCGCCAGGCCAGGACCGCCAGGTGCTCGTCGCGATAGCTGGCCCGGTCCCGCAACACCTCGCCGTGCCGGCCCAGCCGATCCACCGCCTCCGGGACCGCTTCCACCAGCAGGCCGTGAGTGTCATCCCGGCCGAACCGGTTGGCATGCGGCTCCTCCCCCGGGGTGATCTTGAGGGTGCCGGGGACGCACTCCAGGGTGGCGCCGGCGAATCGCTCGGTGAACCCGCCGGCATAGACGAAGCAGATGGTGGGCCCCGCGTGCCGGTGCCAGGGCAGACTGCTGCCCGCCGGATGCCGGCCCTCGCGCAGGGTGAAGCCTTCGATGGTCATGGTGGCCATGGGTCGTCCCGGATCTGGTGCCTCGTTCCAAGATGCGGCGTCGGATCGGGTCGCACAAATCGGTTCCGGAAGTGCAAGACTCGGTCGGGCCGCCGCGCTATGCATGAACGTTCGGCGTCACACGATCGGGACACCACCAACGTTGGGACCGGCAGGGGGAAACGATGCGCGGAAGGACCTGGCTCGGCGGCCTGCTCATGATCGGCCTGGCGGCCTGTGGCGGCGACGGGGGGTCGGACACCACCGGGCCGCCCCCGACCAGCAGTGGCAACACCGTGAGCGTGCGGAACAACTCGTTCAGCCCGGCCAGTCTGAGTGTGGCCGCCGGGACGACCGTCACCTGGCAGTGGGCCGCAGGGGCGGTGACCCACAATGTCACCTTCGACGACGGGCCCGCTTCTCCCAGCCAGAGCTCGGGCAGCTTCGAGCGCGCCTTCACGGCCGCGGGGACCTTTCCCTATCACTGCACCATTCACGGGCTCGCGATGTCCGGCACGGTCACCGTGACCGCCGCCGGGGCCAGCTCCGGCGGGACCGGGGGGACGGGCGGGACAGGCGGCACGGGCGGCACCGGGGGGTACGGGCTGAGGCTGTAGCGCCGGTTCCCGGCTGACTCAGGCAAGGGCCTTGAGCAGGCGCACCAGCGCCTGCTCGTCCGGCCCCAGGTCCGGCGCGGCCGACGCCTTCATGCGACCGTTGCCCAGCGCCTGGTGCAGGGTGCCCGCCTCGTACCGCTCGAGCACGGCCGGGTGGATGTAGTACTTGCGGCACACGGCGCGAGTGTTGTTGAGACGGTCGGCCACCTGGTCGATCGCCTGCAGGACGGCCGCCTTGGCCTCGCGCGCGGTATCGGCGGGGCCGGCCGCCTCCAACGCGGCCACGGCCTGGAGTGTTCCCGCCCAGGTGCGGAAGTCCTTGGCGGTGAACTCCTCCCCGGTGATCTGCCGGAGATAATCGTTCACGTCGCCCGACCCGATGGCCACCCGGTTGCCCTCCTCGTCCAGGTACTGGAACAGCTCGGCTCCGGGCAAGGCCTGACAGCGGGCCAGGATACGGGCCAGCCGCCGGTCGCTCAGGGCCACCTGGTGGAGCTTGCCGCTCTTGCCGCGAAACTCGAAGCGAAGGGTGGAGCCCGAGATCTCGACGTGGCGGGTGCGCAGCGTGGTCAATCCGAACGACTGGTTGGCCTTGGCGTACTCCTCGTTGCCGACCCGGATCCCGGTGCACTCCAGCAGCCGGACGACCGT
Organism: Gemmatimonadales bacterium; assembly: GCA_036265635.1. Classification (GTDB taxonomy): domain Bacteria; phylum Gemmatimonadota; class Gemmatimonadetes; order Gemmatimonadales; family GWC2-71-9; genus CAVVWJ01. The sequence continues at coordinate 21,933 of DATAOR010000091.1, read as the reverse complement.
CGCCAGCACCTTCTCCCTCGGCAGTCCGGGACGGGCCAGGTCGCGCTCGACCTGCCGGCGGAGCCCCGGCAGCGCCGCGCTGAAGGCCAGCATCCGGCCGAACTTGGTCTCGTCCCGGACCTCGCGCCATTTCGGGTGGTAGCGATACTGCTTCCTACCCCGGGCATCGCGCCCGGTGGCCTGGATGTGTCCGGTGGGGGATGGGCAGATCCAGACTTCGGTGTAGGCCGGCGGAATGGCCAGGCTCCGGATCCTATCCAGGGTGGCCCGGTCGCGGACCGCCCTCCCATCCGCGTCGACGTAGCGGAAGCCTGCCCCGGCGCGCTTCCGCCGGATGCCCGGGGAGGCGTCCGTCACGTAGCGCAGGCCGGCTGCCTGGGCCGACTCGTGAGGAGCCACCGGGGCGCGGCGGCGGGGCGAAGGCATCATCGAAGATTCCCCGCCCGGGCCGGCCCGTCCGTGGCGAGCGACACACAGTCCCGCGGCCCGTGCCTGGCGGTGTAAGGTGACGCCAGTCACGGGGTTGCATAAAGATTCACCGGCCCGCCCGCCTCTACTCCCGCCCGCCCGCCCCGGCTACCTTCGTCCTCGTTTGCAGTGACCGCCGCCCCCTCAGGCTCTCGACAGGACATCGCCGGTGATCATGCGACAGGGTCTGCTCTGGCTCAGCGAGCGACAGGGCATCTTCAATTTCGTGCGCCGCAACGGTCTCGCCCGGCGGGCCGCCTCCCGGTTCGTGGCCGGCGAGTCGATCGACAGCGGCGTCGAAGCCGCCCGCGAGTTGAGCCGGCGGGGGATCACCGCCTCCCTCGACCTGCTGGGCGAGAGCGTGACGGTGGAGGCCGAGGCCACGGCCGCCCGGGACCAGTACCTCCGGATGCTCGAGCGGATGGCCGCCAGCGGCACCGAGGTCAATGTCTCGGTCAAGCTGACCCAGATGGGCCTCGACATCGACCAGGGCCTGGCCGAGGCCAACATGACGGCCATCCTGGAGAAGGCGGTCGCCCTCGACGGCTTCGTCCGGCTCGACATGGAGGGGTCGGACTACACCCAGCGGACCCTCGACTTCCACCGCCACCGGCTGTACGACCGGTTCGGCCGGCACTGCGGGGTGGTGATCCAGTCGATGCTGCGGCGGTCCGAGCAGGACATCGAGGATCTCATCGCCCTCAAGGCCCGGGTCCGGCTCTGCAAGGGCGCCTATCTGGAGCCGCCCGAGATCGCCTTCCCCGACAAGGCCGACGTGGACCGCAACTACCTCCGGCTGATGGAGCGGTTGCTGGCAGCCGGCCGCTATCCGGCCCTGGCGACCCACGACGAGGCCATGATCGCCCATGCCAGGGATTTCGCCGGGCGGCACGGGATTGCCAGCGACCAGTTCGAGTTCCAGATGCTGTACGGAGTCCGCCGTGACCTGCAGGAGGCGCTCCGGCAGGCCGGCTACCGGGTCCGGGTCTACATCCCGTTCGGCACCCAGTGGTATCCTTACCTGATGCGGCGGCTGGCCGAGCGGCCGGCCAACATCGCCTTTATGCTCGGCAATCTGATGAAGGAATCGCGGCCCCGACGGTGAGCGAGCTGACCCTGGGCGGGTACATGGCCAAGCACGAGCGGGCGGCAGCCTTCGGCGGGAGCGACGGCCAGGCCTACTCGGTGGCCGTGTACGTCGACGAGGAACCGGACCTGCGCGGCCTGTACGGCGCGGCGCTGCTGTTCGTCCGCTGGTCTCCTGCCGGCGACCGGCCGGTGGGACACGTCGAGACCGAAAGCCTGGCCTGGGGCCGGACCGGGGCCGAGGCCGAGGAGCGGCTCAAGGCGCTCTCGCTCTACGACGTCAAGGCGGCGCTCGACGAGGCCATCGCCCGGGCGCCGGCGCCCTGGTGACGGCGCGGCTCGGCACCGTGCTCGAGCGCGACGGCGCGGTCTATCGGGTGGCCACCGACGGCGGGGAGATCCGCGCCGTGCTGGCCGGCCGGGCCAAGCGGGACACGGCCCGGGTCGTGGTGGGCGACCGGGTCCGGCTGGAGCCCGATCCGGTCGCCCAGCTGCACGCCATCGTCGGGGTGGAGCCCCGGACCGCCCTGCTCGAGCGCCGGGTGCCCGAGGGCCGCGGCACCCGGCCCGTAGCGGCCAACGTGGACCAGGTCTTCGTCGTCACCGCGTCGACCAACCCCCCGCCCATCCCCCAGCTGATCGATCGCCTGCTCGTGGTCGCCGAAGCCAACGAGATCGCCGCCGCGGTGGTGGTCAACAAGATCGACCTCGAGCCCGGCCTCGGGCTGATCGAGCGCTGCCGGCGGGCCGGCTATATGGTCCATGCCGTCAGCGCGGCCACGGGCGAGGGCATCGCCGACCTGAGCCTGGCACTGGCGGGACGGGTGACGGTGGTGACCGGGCCATCGGGCGCTGGGAAGTCCAGCCTGCTCAACCGGGTGCAGCCCGGGCTCAAGCTGCGCATCGGCGAGCTCAGCGCCAAAGTCCGGCGGGGAAAGCACACCACGGTGTCGGCCGTGATGATTCCGCTCGAGGGCGGGGGCTATCTGGTGGACACGCCGGGGTTCAGCGAGGTCGGCCTGTGGGGCATCGACCCAGGTCAGCTCGACAGCTGCTTCCCTGAGTTCCGCCCGTTCCTGGACGACTGCCGCTACGCCGACTGCCGCCACCGGACCGAGCCGGGCTGCCGGGTCCGCGAGGGGATCGACTCGGGCGCGATCGCCCCAGACCGGTGGGAGAGTTATCTGGTGCTGCTGGAAGAGCTGGAATCCGCGCCCGAGGCGTGGGAATAGGCCGACCCGACGACTGCCCCCGCTGGACTCAGCCGGCTCCGCCGGCCTTCCGGGTCCACCGGTCCCGGTCCCGCGTTTCCACCTTGATCATCATCCGCTCGAACTCCGCCCCGAGATCGATCCCTTCCCGGTTGGCCATGCAGATGAGCACGAACAGGATGTCCGCCATCTCCATGGCCAGATCGCCGTCGGCTTCGGTCGGCTTCTTGGTCTTCTCGCCGAACCGGTGGTTGATTTCCCGCGCCAGCTCGCCGACTTCCTCCGCCAGCCGGGCCAGGTTGGTCAGCGGGTGGAAGTAGCCCTTCTCGTACTGGCTGATCCAGGCATCCACCCGGCGCTGCGCGTCGGCCAGCGACATGCTAGCGTCGCGCCGCCCCGGCCGGGGCGGCGCCGGCCGAGCCGGCCCGGGCGGGCGAGGGCTCGGGCCGGGCGGCGGCCAGCGCCCGGATCAGCGCCCGCATGAACTGCGGCAGATCGGCCGGGGTGCGGCTCGAGATCAGGTTGCCGTCCACCACCACCGGGCTGTCCTCCCAGAGGAGCCCGGCGTTGACCAGGTCGTCCTTGATGGCGCCGACGCTGGTGCCCCGCTTCCCCCGCACGATCCCGGCCGAGATCGGCACCCAGCCGGCGTGGCAGATGAAGGCCACCGGCTTCTCGGCCTCGTAGATCTCGCGGGTGAGCTGGAGCAGCTTGGCCGAGCGGCGCATGATGTCCGGCGCGTAGCCGCCGGGGATCACCAGGCCGTCGAAGTCGTCGGCCCGGAGATCGTCCACCGTGGCGTCGACGGTCAGCGGATAGCCGCGCTTGCCCTGATAGGTCCGCTCGCCGGTGCCGGCCACCACCGTCCGGGCGCCCTCCTCCTCCAGCCGGATCTTGGGGTACCAGAGCTCGAGGTCCTCGTACAGCGGGCCGGCGAAGAAGAGAACGGTCGTTCCGTGGAGGGTCATGGCGGACTCGTAGCAGAGACTGGAGCCGGAGCGGAAGGCCCCAGCCGCTGCCGAAGTATAGCCCACCGCCCGTGGCCGGGCGCGCTATACTTGAGCCGACTTCCTGGAGGACCCATGCGCCCGCGTGACCGCATCCTGGCCAATCTCGAGACCATCTACCGTGAGTCGTACGAGCGGGCCAAGGCCGCCGGCGAGACCGGCCGGATGCTCGAGCTCGACAACGGCTACATGCGCGACCAGCTGATGCTCGAGATCCTGCTCGATATCCGTGACCTCTTCTCGGTCGCGCCCGCCGCCTCCGGCGGCAGCGCCCTGGAGAAGCTCGAGGCCATCCGCCGACTCACCAACCTTCGCTGAGCCCCCCATGCTACTGCGCTCGATCGCCGTCGTCCTCCTGCTCTGGTGCTCGGCCGCGTCGGCCGCCTGTCAGCGTCCGCCGGCCCCCCGGGCCGCGAGCCTGGTGGTCTATGGCCGGATCTGGACCGGCGACTCGGCCCGACCCTGGGCCTCGGCGCTGGCGGTGGGGGGCGATACCGTCGCGGCCGTGGGCGACAGTGCCGAGATCGCCCGCCTGGTCGGGCCGGCCACCCGGGTGCTGGCCAACGGCCGGGCGATGGTGACCCCGGGCTTCATGGACGGCCATCTCCACTTCATCGACGGCGGCTTCCAGCTTGCCAGCGTGGACCTCCGGCCGGCCAACTCGCCGCAGGAGTTCATCGCCCGGCTCAAGGCCTATACCCTCGAGCGGCAACCAGGCGAATGGATTCTGGGGGGCGACTGGGACCACGAGCGCTGGCCCGGCGCGCCGCTCCCGCGACGGCAATGGATCGATTCCGTCACTCCCGACAACCCGGTGCTGCTGTATCGGCTCGACGGGCACATGGCGCTGGCCAACAGCCTGGCGCTCAAGGCCGCCGGCGTCTCCCGCGCGACGCGCGATATTCCGGGGGGCGTCATCGTCCGGGACCGGAGCGGGGAGCCGACCGGTGTCCTCAAGGATGGGGCGATGGATCCGGTCCAGCGCGCGGTGCCGGCGCCGAGCGAGGCGGCCCGCGACGCCGCCCTGCGCCGGGCGCTCGCCTTCGCCGCCAGCAAGGGCGTCACGGCCTTCGCTCACGTGAGTGTGGACCCGGCCGACCTGGGCACCTACCTCCGGGCCAAGGCCGCCGGGGCGCTGACCGCCCGCGCCGCGCTCTACTTCCCGCTGAGCACCTGGCGGACCGTGGCGGACACCCTCGCGCGGCTGGGCCGGGGTGACGATTGGGTCTGGATCGGCGGGGTCAAGGGCTTCGTGGACGGCTCGCTCGGGTCCACCACCGCGCTGTTCTATGCCCCGTATAACGACGATCCCTCCACCTCCGGTGTGCTGGTGACGCCGGAGGATTCGCTCAGGACCTGGATCGGCGCGGCCGATTCGGCCGGACTGCAGGTGGCGGTGCATGCCATCGGCGAGCGGGCCAACGGGCTGATCCTCGACATCTACGACAGCCTGGCCCGGGCCCACGGCCCGCGCGACCGGCGGTTCCGGATCGAGCACGCCCAGCACCTGCGGCGGCAGGACATCGATCGGCTGGCCCGCTTGGGGGTGATCGCCTCGATGCAGCCCTACCATGCCATCGACGACGGCCGCTGGGCCGAGAAGCGGATCGGGCCGAAGCGGATTCAGACCACCTACGCCTTCCGCTCCCTGCTCGACCGCCACGCCCACCTGGCGTTCGGCTCGGACTGGACGGTGGCGCCTATCGACCCGATCCTCGGCATCTACGCGGCGGTGACCCGACGAACCCTGGACGGCAAGAACCCGGGCGGCTGGATCCCAGCCCAGAAGATCACGGTGGAGGAGGCACTCCGGGCCTATACGGCGGGAAACGCCTACGGCGTTTTCGCCGAGCGCACCCGGGGTCGGCTGGCTCCGGGCTTCAAGGCGGACCTGGTTCTGCTGGACCAGGACCTGACCCGGATCCCGCCCGAGGCGATCGAGCGAGCCTCGGTCCGGGCCACCGTCGTCGGTGGCCGGGTCGTATTTCAGGCTAAATGAGCTGACCCCACCAAGCCGGCAACGCGCCCAAGGCGGTGCGGTTCAACGATCTCGATCGGGTGCCGGCGGAGGTCGAGACGGTGGAGGGGAAGGGCGGCCCGGCAACCTCCCGAGACCGACGCCGGGGGAGCTATCTTACGGGTCGCCAGTCCGCAGCCGACCGCGACCCTTGCCCCCGAGCCCGATGGCCACTCGCACCTCCCCCCGCGCCCGAGCGTCCGCCAAGCTGGAGAAGGCGGACCTGCTCGAGATGTATCGCATCATGCTCCTGGCGCGACGGATCGACGACAAGGAGATCCAGCTCAAGCGGCAGAACAAGATCTTCTTCCAGATCTCCGGCGCCGGCCACGAGGGCGTGCTGGTGGCTGCCTCGCGGGTGTTCCGTCCCGCCTACGACTGGTTCTACACCTACTATCGCGACCGGGCCCTCTGTCTCGGCCTGGGCATGACGGCCACCGAGCAGCTGCTGTCCGCCGTCGGCGCGGCCGACGACCCCAACTCCGGCGGCCGCCAGATGCCGTCCCACTGGGGCCACCAGGCGCTCAACATCGTCAGCGCCTCCAGCCCGACCGGCACCCAGTTCCTCCAGGCCGTCGGCTGCGCCGAGGCCTGGCTCCGCTACTCCGCCATCGAGGGCATTCCCGACCGGGACGAGCGGATCCACCCCGACGAGGTGGTGCTCTGCACCACCGGCGACGGCACCACCAGCGAAGGCGAATTCTGGGAGGCGCTCAACACCGCCACCAATCTCAAGCTGCCGGTGGTGTTCCTGGTCGAGGACAACGGCTACGCCATCTCCGTCCCGGTCGAGGTCAACACCCCCGGCGGGTCCATCTCGCGGCTGCTCACCGGCTTTCCCGGCCTGTTCATCCAGGAAGTCGACGGCTGCGACGTGCTGGCCTCGTACGACACGCTGATGAAGGCGGCGGACTACACCCGGGCCCGGAAGGGCCCAGCCTTGGTCCACGCCAAGGTCATCCGGCCCTACAGCCACTCGCTGTCGGACGACGAGGTCCAGTACCGTCCGCCCGCCGAGCGCCAGGCGGACGCCGAGCGCGATCCGCTCAACCGGTTCCCGGCCTACCTGCTCGAGCAGGGCATCGCCACGCAAGCCGAGCTCGACCAGATCGTCAAGCAGGTGGCCGAGGAGGTCCAGGTGGCGTCCGATGTCGCCCTGGCCTCGCCGCAGCCGGCCAGCGACACGATCTACCGCTACGTCTATTCGCCCGACGTGGACCCGACCTCCGAGCAGTTCGACACCGAGGAGGATCCCCGCTTCGTCGGTGATCCCACCACCATGGTGGACCTGCTCAACCTCTGTCTCCGGGACGAGATGACCCGGGACCCGCGGATCGTCCTCTTCGGCGAGGACGTGGCCGACTGCAGTCGGGAGGAGAACCTGCCGGCGGTGAAGGGGAAGGGCGGGGTGTTCAAGGTGACCTGGGGGCTGCAGCGCGCCTTCGGCACCCATCGGGTGTACAACTCACCACTGGCCGAGGCCAACATCATCGGGCGGGCCATCGGTCTGGCCACCCGCGGGCTCAAGCCGGTGGTCGAGATTCAGTTCTTCGACTACATCTGGCCGGCCTACATGCAGCTCCGGAACGAGCTGGCCCTGATGCGCTGGCGGTCGAACAACGCCTTCTCGGCTCCGGTGGTCGTCCGGGTGACCTACGGCGGCTACCTCAAGGGCGGCTCGGTCTATCACTCGCAGACGGGTGCCGCGGTCTTCACCGGCATTCCCGGCCTGCGGGTCGTCTGTCCCGCCACCGCACTCGATGCCAATGGCCTGCTTCGGACCGCCATCCGGTCCGACGATCCGGTGCTCTTCCTCGAGCACAAGCATCTCTACCGCCAGACCTACAACAAGGCGCCCAATCCCGGGCCCAACTTCATGATTCCGCTGGGCAAGGCCAAGGTGGTCCGTCCCGGCACCGACCTCACCGTGGTCACCTACGGCGCGCTGGTCCAGCGCACGCTCTGGGCCGCCAAGCGGGCCGAGGAGCAGCACGGCGTGAGCACGGAGGTGATCGACCTGCGGTCGCTCTCGCCGGTGGACTGGGAGACGATCGAGACCTCGGTGCGGAAGACCAACCGGGTGATCGTGGCCTACGAGGACTCGCTGTCGTGGGGATACGGGGCCGAGATCGCGGCCCGGATGGCGGACGAGCTGTTTGCCCATCTCGACGCGCCGGTCCGCCGGGTGGCCTCGACCGACACCTTCGTGGCCTACGCGCCCGAGCTGGAGGACGTCATCCTCCCCCAGGTGGACGATCTCGAGGAAGCCATCGTCGAGATCGCCGCGTTCTGAGCCGGCCGGTCAGGCGCACGAGGCCGCTTCCCCGTGCGCGCTGAGCCTCTTCACTGGGAGGCGGCGGCGCCCTTCCCCAGCTCTTCCTTGGTGGCGGTCAGGCGATAGAACGGGATCGCCCCCGGACTGTCGCCCTTGAGGATCCGGCCGATCATCTTGCCGGCTTCGACTCCGCCCTGCTGGAAGTCCGGATAGAAGGCGGCCGTGGCACCCTTGAGAATCTCGAAGGGCGAGGGCGAGAACACCGGTACCTTGGCGTCCTGGGCCACCTTGATGATGCTCTCGAATGCGCCGTGGGCCGCGTTGCCGTAGATCTCGATCGCATCCACCTTCTTCCCGACCAGGGCCGTGGCCGCCTCGGTGCCCTCGCTCGTGTTGTTGACGGGCACCGCCTCCACGGTGAGGCCCGCCTTCTTCGCGGCGGCCGTCATCTTGTCCTTGAGGCTCACCGACAGCGGCTCGGCCGGGGTGAACAGGATCCCCACCCGCCTCGCCTTCGGGGCCACCCGCTTGATCAGCTCGACCCGCTTGGTCTGCTCGGGGTCGCCGAAGCCGGGCGAATAGACGCCGGTAATGTTGGCGAGGTGGTTGGAGTCGGTGGTGCCTGCCCCGGCGGCGAACGGGTCGGACAGGATGTTGAACACGATCGGCACCGTCTTCACCCGTTGGACCGCGGCCTGCAGGGTCTCGTCCTGCAGGGTGACGATCACCTTGGCCTTGGCATCGACCGCGGCGTCGAGCAGGCTGGGCAGGGTGGCCAGGTCGCCCTGGGCGCTCGAGACCTTGAACTCGTAGTCCTTGCCCTGCTGGAGGTCGCTCTCGTCGAGGCCCACCTTGAGGGCATCCTCGCTCCACTCGCTGCCGATCCAGTCTGCCGCCCGGATGATGGCGATGACCGGTACCGCGCCGCCCGCGGCGTTCCCGCCCGTGCTGTCGGCCCCGGCGCTCTTGCCTGCCTCGCCTCCCTTGCCGCAGGCCGCCACCATCGCCGCCAGGCCCAGCGCCAGCCAGCCCCGCGAGCCCAGGAACCTTCCATCACGACGCATGCGCTTCCTCCTAGAGAAATGGTGCCCTACAACAGCGATGCCTCCCCCGAAGGAGAGGCAGGGCCGATGGGCTCCGGTGGCGACGACGCTACAATACCACGGCGTGGCGCGCGCCGAAAGGCGCGGGAGGCCGGCACCGACCGCGGAGACTAAGGCCGCATCGCCTCGCGGATCTCCCCCGCCGCGGCGATGGCGTTGTCCACGTCCCGCGACAGCGCCTTGGCCTGTTGGGTCGCCTGGGTCAGGTCGCCCAGCACCGCGGCGACGCCGGCAGAACGGAGCCGGAGCAGGTCGAACCGGACGTTCTGCATGGCCAGGACGCACGACTCGAGGTGGCTCGCCACCTGGGCCCGGCGGCCCTGAATGTCCACAATGGCCTGCCGCTGGCGCTGGAGCAGCCCCAGCCGGCGGGCGCGCTCGGGGTCGTCCGGCTCGCGGCTGAGCGAGGCCAGCCGCTCCTCGATCTGGGCCAGCTCGCCGGAGTTCATGCTGCTGTCGAGGGCGTGGAGGGTGCGGGCCAGGTCGGTGGCCCGCTCGTACAGCCCGTTGACGGTCTGTTGCACCTCGGGCAGCAGCTTCCGCTCCGACGGGGGCAGCCGGTCGAGCAGCTTGAGGATCGCCTGCCGGTCGCTCTGGACCTGCTGGATGGCGCCGAGATGGCTGCCGAACTCGTCCGCCCGCGGCGGGGGCAGCTGCCGGGCCAGCGTCCGGGTGCCCTTGACCAGGGTAGTCTCCACGGCGTCCGGCGCCGGGGGCCGGGTCAGCACGTCCCGCCAGCTATAGCCGGCCTGCCACAGCTGGGCGTAGTTGCGGAAGACGCCGATCCCCATGCCGAACATGGGGAACAGGAACCAGGGATCGGTAATGCCGGTCGCGACATTGATCCCCAGGCAGCCCAGCGATACCGCGGCCCAGCTGGCAAACTGGGCCCGGGCTTTCTGTACGATCCGCGGCTCGCCGGTGTCGGGCACCACGTCCTTGTCGTTGCGATCCCTCAGGTCACGGCGGCGCAGCGCGGCGTCCCCACGCGAGGCGGGCAGCGGCCGCTGACCTGCCCCGGGTCGGCCGCCCGGATCCCGCCAGCCGGACCCGACCGGCTCGGTCCGCGGCCGCGGGCCCCCCAGTGGGCGGGGCGACAGCGGGGCGGGGGGGCGCTGGCCCTTGAAGGTGAGGCCGGTGGGCCGGTAGCCGCTCACCGTCCGGCTCTCCAGCGAGCGACGCAGGGCGTCGGCGCTGGGCCACCGGTTCTCGGGGTCCTTTTCCAGGCAGCGGCTCACCGCCAGCGCCAGATCCTCCGGAACATCGGGGCGGCGCGCGCGCAGATCGGGGGCGGGCTCGGTGATCTGCTTCATCAGGATGCCCGCCACCGTCGGCGCCGTGAAGGGCAACTCGCCGGTGAGCATCTGGTAGCTGACGACGCCCAGGCTGTAGACATCCGACCGGCCGTCGATCTCCCGCTCCCCGGCGGCCTGCTCCGGGCTCATGAAGGCGGGGGTTCCGATGGCCACGCCCGCCCCGGTCAACGTGGCGCCCGAGGTGGACGAGAGGGCCTTGGCGATGCCGAAATCGGTCACCATGACCCGGCCCCGGGGGCCCTCCAGCAGGATGTTGTCGGGCTTGATGTCGCGGTGGATGATGGACAGGGCGTGGGCGGCGCTGAGCGCGTCGGCCGCCTCCATCATGATCCGGCGAGCCTCGTCGACCGGCAGCTTGCCGCGGCGGCGGATCCGGGCGGCCACCGACTCGCCGTCCACATAGCCCATGACGAAATAGACCAGGCCCTGGCCTTCGCCGACCGTGTGGATGGGGACGATGTTGGGATGGGACAGCCGGGCGGCCGTCTGGGCCTCCCGGGTGAACCGCTCGCGGATGTCCTTCTGGAACGCGAGCTCGGGGGGCAGGACCTTGATGGCCACCCGACGCTGGAGCCGCTCGTCGCGGGCCCGATAGACCACGCCCATGCCGCCCCGTCCCACCTCGCCCTCGATGGTATAGGCGTCGCCCAACGCCTCGGCCAGCCGGGCCGGCAGCGGCTTATCGGCGAAGTCGGTCATCGGCGAGGAGGCCGGTCGGTGAAGCCGGCGGACGGGGGAAGCCTGCACGAGGTGGTGGGCCGCCGAACATGGCACCCAATCTGTACCCGTGCGCGGCCAGCGGCAACTGAAATCGAAGCCTGAGCCGGCCCGCGGGGCCCTGTCCCCGTCATTATGGCAGCGCCTGGCCCGCCTCCCCGGCGGCTTCTGCCGCGTCAGCCCTGCGCCGGAAACCGATTCGGGACATAAGTTGTTTGATAGCACAACCGGATCCTGTACGCTGGAGTGGCACGGTCGGTGCGTTTGCCGCCACGATCTGGCGTGGGTCCGACTTTTTCCCCGACTCAACGGGGTTGGAAGGAGTAGTTCACATCATGGCTGAACGTTTGACGTTGCCAGTCCTGCCTCTGCGTGAGGTGGTACTGTTTCCTGGCGTCACCGCGCCGATCGGCGCCGGGCGCCCCGCGACCCTGCGGGCCATCGAGGCGGCGCTGGCCACGCCCGACCGGCTCGTCTTCGCGGTTTCCCAGCGGCAGAACGTCGAGAGCGTCAATCCCGACGTCCTGTACACCATCGGCACGATCGCCAAGATCGGGCAGCTCCAGCGCGGGCTGTCGGGCATGCAACTGCTGCTGCACGGCGAGCAGCGCGGTATCGCCATCCACTACAGCGAGCGCGAGGGGTACCTCCAGGCCGTCGTCCGCGAGGCCGACGAGATGCTGCCGCTCAACGCCGACGATCCGGCGTTCGTCGGGCTCCACCGCGAGGCCCGGGCCCGGGCGGCCGAGCTGGGCCAGAAGTCCGGCCTGCCGGACGAGGTGGTGCAGCAGGTCCTGGCCGGGGTGAACGAGGCCGGGCGATTCGCCGACCTGGTGGCGGGCTACATCGACATCAACCCCGCCCAGCGGCAGCTCCTGCTCAAGACGCTGAGCGTCGAGGAGCGGCTGCGCCGGGTGCTGGTCCACATCCAGCGTCAGATCGGCGTGCTCGATGCCCAGGAGGACATCAAGTCCCAGGTCCAGGAGGAGCTGGGCGAGCGGCAGCGGGAGATGTTCCTCCGCGAGCAGCTCAAGACCATCCAGCGCGAGCTGGGCGAGGGCGACGAGCGGGACGACCTCCAGGAGCTGCGCGAGAAGCTCCAGGCGCTCGACCTTCCCGCCGATGCCCGGAAGGAAGTGGACCGGGAGCTGGGCCGGCTGAGCCGGATCGGGCGCGAGTCGATGGAGAGCCAGGTCATCCGCACCTTCCTCGAGAACATCGTGGAGCTGCCCTGGAACATCCGCAGCAAGGAGCACCTCGCCCTGCCCGAGGCGCAGCAGATCCTCGACGAGGATCACTACGCGCTGGGCGACGTGAAGGACCGGGTGCTCGAGTTCCTGGCCGTACGCCAGCTCCGGATGCAGCAGGATGCCGCGGCCGAGCCGGCCGAGGACAAGGCCGAGCGGAAGGCGGAGGCGGTGGCATCGGGTGAGTCCACCGACATCCCCGCGGCCACGGCCACGGTGCCGGCGCCCAACACCGCCGTGAAGGGCAACGACGACGACCGGGCTCGCGGACCGATCCTCCTGTTCGTCGGACCTCCCGGCGTGGGCAAGACCTCGGTGGCCAAGAGCATCGCCCGGGCAATGGGACGGAAGTACGTTCGCATCTCGCTCGGCGGCGCCCGCGACGAGGCCGACATCCGGGGCCACCGGCGAACCTACGTCGGGGCCATGCCCGGGCGGATCATCCAGGGGATGAAGCAGGCCGGGACCAAGAACCCGGTGTTCCTGCTGGACGAGGTGGACAAGCTGGGCGTCTCGTTCCAGGGCGATCCGGCGAGCGCGCTGCTGGAGGTGCTCGACCCGGCCCAGAACGACACGTTCGTGGACCACTACCTCGGCGTGCCGTTCGACCTGAGCGAGGTGCTGTTCATCGCCACGGCGAATTTCATCCAGAACATCCCCGGCCCGCTGCTCGACCGGATGGAGGTGGTGGACTTCGCCGGCTACACCGAGCGGGAGAAGCAGGAGATTGCCCGGAAGTACCTCATCCCCCGGCAGTTCGCCGACAACGGGGTGAGCCCGGAGACGCTCACCATCACCGAGGACGCGCTGGCCGAGGTCATCACCAGCTACACCCGGGAATCGGGCGTCCGGCAGCTCGAGCGGGAGATCGGCCGGCTGGCCCGGAAGGTGGCCCGAAAGATCGCGGCCGGCGAGGCCAGCCAGATCACGGTGGACCGGGAGATGGTCGACGACCTGCTCGGCCGGCCCAAGGTGCATCCGGAGAAGGCGGCCCGGCACGACGAGGTCGGGGTGGCCACGGGTATGTACTACACCCCGACCGGAGGCGACATCATGTTCGTCGAGGCCAGCACCATGCGCGGCAAGGGCGAGCTGGTCCTCACCGGCCAGCTGGGCGACGTCATGAAGGAGTCGGCCCGCGCGGCCTGGACCTACGCCCGGTCCCACGCGGCCGGCCTGCAGATCCAGGACGAGATGTTCGACCGGGACATCCACATCCACGTACCGGCCGGCGCCATCCCCAAGGACGGCCCGTCCGCGGGCGTGACCATGGCGTCGGCCGTGGTCAGCACCCTGTCGGGGCGGCCGGTGCGCCACGACATCGCCATGACCGGTGAGATCACGCTGCGCGGCCGGGTGCTGCCGATCGGCGGGGTCAAGGAGAAGGTGCTGGGCGCGGTCCGGGCTGGCATCAACCGGATCAGTCTCCCCAAGGAGAACGAGCCCGACCTCGAGGACCTGCCGCAGGAAGTGCGCGACAAGGTCGAGGTGCACCTGGTCTCGGAGCTGGGGGAGGTCCTCGCCCTCACACTCCGGGGGGCCACCTTCCGCGAGGGTCGTCTGCTGTTCGGTGACGAGAAGAACCCACGGGACGTGATGCCGCTGTCGGCCGGATTCCGCCACTAGGCCGGACCGGCGGTCGCGCGCCATCGGCTGGTGCCGGCGGCGCGCGAACGGGGGGCGTGCTTGTCAGCACGCCCCCCGTCTTGCGTTCAGCCACCCGGCGCCGGGCCGTCCCCGCCTCGGCCGCTAGAGCCGCTCGCTCCGCTCGCGCTGCATCGCCCGGACCGCCACATGGACCAGCTCGCCCGCGCTGGAGCCGTGGCCGGGGAAGCAGGCCCAGCCGACGGTCACGTGGAGCGGGATGATCACCCCCTCGGCGGTATTGGCCGACTGCTCGCCCAGCACCCGGCGGAGCTTGGCCGCCACCACCGCGGCGCCGTCCGCTCCGACTCCCCGCAGCACCATGGCAAACTCCTCGGCCCCGAACCGGCCGATCAGGTCGCTGGCCCGGACATTGGCGCGGAACACGTTGGCGATGTGCCGCAGCACCTGATCGCCCACCAGATGGCCGAACCGCTCGTTCACCTCGTGGAAGCGGTCAAAGTCGAACACCAGAAACGAGAGGGCCCCGCCGTGCCGCTGGCCGTACTCCACCGCGAACTCGAGCTCGCCCAGCAGGGTGCCGTTGTTGAGCAGGCCGGTCAGCGGGTCGCGCAGCAGCAGCTCGCGCAGCCGCCGTCCCCGCTCGGCCCGAACCACCACGGTCTGCAGCAGCAGCTCGGGATCCGGCGGGGCCGCCAGATAGTCGTCGGCGCCGGCCTGGAGCGCGGCTACCCGCTCGTTCACCTGATCCGGCCCGACGAACACGATCGGCATCATCCGGAACCGCGGATCGTCGCGGACTATCCGGGCCACCGTGGCCCCGACCCCGTCGGGCAGGCTGGTCGCCAGCAGCAACAGATCCGGCACCTCGCGGTCGAGCAGCTCCTGGACCGACTGGGCCAGCGCGCAACGCACGACCCGGATGTTGGCCTCTTCCAGCCGCCCGGCCATGGCCGCGGCCCGGTCGGCATCGTGCTCGACTAGGAGCACGCTCGACGGCGGCGCTCCGGCCTGCGCCAGCGTGCGGGCGTAGCGCGGCAGATCCTCGAGCATCCGCTCGACCGCAATCACCGCGTCCACGCCCGACGCGATCGCCCGGAGGCGATCGACCGCCCGCAGCGTCTCGATCAGGACAACCGCGCGCGGGCGGACCACCCGGCCGGTCCAGATCGAGGCCACCGCCGACGGATCGCCTTCGCCCGCGGCCGCGCCGACCACCAGCAGATCGGGGCGCTCGGCGGCGGGCGTGTCGGCGGGGTCATCGTCCCGGCGGCCCAGCCGGACGTCATACCCGAGCGACTCGATGGCCGCGGCCAGCTGGCGGACTTCGTCGGTGGCCGGGAGGATCAGGGTGGCCCGCAACTGCGCTCCGGCGGCGTTCGGCGGATTGCCGAGGGCGGCCTGGGCCTGGCGGAACAGGCCGGCGAGTCGGTCCACCGCAGCGTCCAGCCGGGGAGCCTCCCCCGGCACGGGCTTGGTGGCCATCCACTGCTCCATCTCCCGGGCCACCAGGCTGATCTGGGGAAAGCCATAGGAGCCGCCCGAGCCGGCCAGGCGATGGAACCGCATCTTGAGCGAGGCGGCCGCCTCGGGCCGGAGGGCCCGGAACGCCGCAATGTCGGCCCGCAGCTCCTCCAGCCGGTCGGGTAACTCGGCCAGATATTCGCGCTGCAGCTTGACCAGGGCGTCGTCTGGTGCGTCGTTGGTCATGAGCCGTCGCGGAAGTGGTCCAGCGCCAGCCGAGCGCCGGCCACGAAGGCCGGTGCCGTGCTCCAGTGGCCCCGGACGTCGCTGCCCTCGCGGGCGGCCATGAGGGCGCTTCTGTCGTCCACCACACTGATGATCGGCATGCCGGGCCAGGGGCGGTCGGCCCGGACCACCTCGACCACGGCAAAGCCCAGCTCCACCGGTCCGGTGGCGCAGAGCAGGAGCGGCAGCCCGGCCGAGTACGGGCGGCGCAGTGCCGGAGCGAGCAGGGGGAAGGCGTCGGGCGGTGCCAGCAGCGCCACCGAGGCGGTGGCCCGGGCCACGTCGTGGGTGATCAGCTGAAGCACGGCCCGGCCGGACTCGACCTCGACCAGGGTGGGCGTTGCGGGCACCGTGACCGAGTCGAGGTCACTGCTCAGCCGCTCGAGCGCGAGGCCGTGGTCGGTCGAGATCCGGGCGATCAGGGCGGCCGGGGCTTCGGGCCGGTAGCGCTTGGGGCGCCCGGCGGCATCGACCCGGGCCGCGCCCTTGGCCACCAGCCCCTCCAGCGCGCTGTAGGCGTTGGCGCGGGCGAGCCCGGCGGTTCGCGCGATGGCGTACCCCGTCCCGGGCCCCCCCGTGAGGAGTACCTCGTACACCAGGCTCTCGGTCGGCGTGAAGCCGAAGTGGGTGAGGTTGAGGCGAGTCATGCTGAGTAGTGTGAGGTACTACCTCGTGTTCGGCAATGCCTGTCGCGGCCGATCAGCCCATCAGACGTAGTCCAGCGACCATCCCAGCAGCTTGGCCACCAGGGCCAGTCGGAAGGTGACGTCCACCTCCCGGCCTTCGGCCGTCTTGGCATCGAGGTGGAGCGGGTAGTAGTGGTATGTAATCTTGTTCACGGCCTTGGGTTGCGACCTCAGGTTCTTGGGCCGCCAGATCCCGACGTCGTCGCATTCGCCCAGCAGGCGGGCCAGCGCCCGGGTCGCGATCGGCGCCCAGGGCAGCGCCCCCATCCGGGCCATCAGCTCGATGTAGTGCAGCGCCAACGGAATATCGGCCGGCTGCCCCTTGGCATCGGCATCGATCGGGTCGCCCAGCAGCAGGTACTGCGGTTTGACCGTCCGCTTGCCCACCTGGATGACGAACGCCTTCTTGGGCGCCGGCTGCGCCAGGTAGTGTCCCAGCCGCTCCGTGAACCCCGCCCGCTCCCGCTGGAGATTGGGCATGAACGAGAGCATGGCGACGGAGTACCAGCTCGGCGGGTGGGCCTCGGGATGGAGCACGGTCTGGCTGCCCGACTTGATGAACGGCTTCTCCGCCAGGGGACTCCGGAGGAACTGCGAGACGGCGTTGGCGATCTTGTGGCCCGCCCCCCGCAGGCGCGGGTCATCGGCATACCCCGCCTCGGCCAGCGCTGCCGAGGCCGCTTCCCGCATCGTTTCCCGGGCCCACGCTTCCGCCATCTCGTCCGACTTGCTCACCTTCTGGAACTCGAACAGCAGAGCGGGGTCCTCGTCCCGGCTCAGCAGCCGGAAGAGCACCCGGTCGCCCAACTTGAACGGGCGGCTGGCCCGCGGCCAGCCCAACTGGAGCAGCCGGCGGTACTGCGGGATGGTGCCGATATCCTTGATGCCCTGGGCCGCCGAGGCCGCCAGGCCGAGCATGTTGCCGCCCCAGACGCCGGTATCCTTCTGCTTCTTGGCGACCGCCAGCGCAGTCTTCGATTCCACCACGGCCGTCAGGGCCGCCGCGATGGTGTCCGGCGAGGCATACCCCGCGGGCGCCAGCTCGGTCAGGGCGCGGTAGCGGATCGACGGCCCGGCGTTCTCGAGCAGCCAGGCCAGCGGAATCCGGTGCTGATGGGGCAGATCCAGAAACGCTCCTGGGGAGGGCTGTCAGGGCGTAAACGGCCGGGAAGATAGGTGGGACGGTTCGGGGATGGTAGGGCGACCGGCGGACCGATCGCCCGGGATGCCCTACTGCGAGTCCCTGCTCACACGACGCTCGCCCGCCTCGCGGAACTCGGAGCTCCTGTTCCACTTAGGCTGAGACGGCGAAGCCGACACCAGCATGGCTGTACGGACGATGACGCGAAGCTGTTGCAGAGCGCCGTCATAGTTGAACCAGGGCTGCATCTGGTCGCTGGGCTGGTGGTATCGCTTGGCGACGTAAAGATCCTGCTGCTCCTTGCCCCACCCCGCCGGACGGCCGACGAAGTCCAGGCCGCTCTCCAGGCTGGTCCCGGGGACGCCGGCTCGGGCGAGCGAGAAGTGGTCCGATCGGAAATAGGCCCCTCGGATCAGCGCATCCTGGTTGGAGGTGACCTTGAGCCCTTCCGCAGCAGCCGCCTGGCTGATCGCCTGACCGAGGGACGATTGATCGAGCCCCAAGGCCGAAAAGTCCCGGGTCCGCCCATACAGGTTGAGCACGTCCAGGTTGAGGATGGCGGCGACGTCCCGAAGGGGGAACGGGGGGTTGGCCGCCAGCGCCTGGGAACCCAGCAGGCCCGATTCCTCGGCCGCGAAGGCGACGAACACGATCGACCGACCTGGATGAACCCCGGTCCCCGCGAACGCCTCCGCGGTCGCCAGGACGCCGGCCGTGCCGGAAGCATTGTCCTCGGCGCCGTTGTAGATCGAGTCGCCGTCCACCGGCGCGCCGATGCCGAAGTGATCGTAGTGCCCGCCGATCAGGACCACTTCCTTGGCCCGAGGCCCCCTGCCGGGCCAGCGGCCGAGCACGTTCTCCGTCTCCGACCGTCGGATGGTGCTCCGGACCGTGGCGTCGAGCTGAAGCTTGAGCGGCACGGGCGCGAAGCCCCGGTGGAAGGCGGCGGCCGACAGGGTATCGAGATTCTGGCCGCCGGCCTGGAACAGCCGCGCCGCGGCGTCGTGCTGGAGCCAGCCCGCCACCCGGAGGGAGCCGGGCGCGGCCTCGAGCCGGACCTGGGGGCCGACCCAGCCGGACAGGACCGTGGTCCAGGGATAGGTGGCGCTCTCGTCGGTGTGGACCATGAGGATCCCGGCGGCACCCTGACGCTGGGCCTCTTCGATCTTGTAGGTCCATCGCCCGTAATAGGTCAGGATCTTGCCCCGGAAGATGGTCGAATCGCGGAGGCCGGGATCGTTCACCAGCACCACCACGATCTTGCCCTTGGCGTCGAGCCCCGCGTAGTCGTTCCAGCCCAGCTCGGGCGCCACGATGCCGTAGCCGGCGAACACGACGTCGCCCCTGGTCTGAACCAGTGAATCGTTCCGCATGGACCACATCACGTAGTCCTTCTTCCATTCGAGCGAGGCCGCCCCGCCCGTGGCCGTCAGCGTGGGCGACGGGGTGAGCGCGATGATCGGCACCCGCTGATACCATGAGCCGCTGTCCCCGGCCGGCTCCAGCCCGAGACGATCGAACTGAGATGCGATGAACCGCGCGGCGGTCCGGCCGCCACGGGTCCCGGGGGCACGGCCTTCGAGGGCGTCGTCCGCCAGGAACTCGAGGTTGGCTCGCAGCACCTTGGCGTCCAGCGCGCGGGCGACCCGGGTGGCGGGCGAGGGGGACGTCTGGGCGGACAGGACGACGAGGCAGGCCAGACCGGCAGCCGGAAGCATCAGCGGACGCATGAGGTTCCTGGTGAGTGGTTCGCGGGCGCGGCAGCCCCCGTTACAGGCGCAGCCGCTTGAACACGCCTTCGGGCAGTATCCGGACGACCAGCATGATCGGTCGCCAGAACCAGGGAATGTAGGCGACAGGGCGGCGGCGTTCGATCGCCTGGTAGACGGCCCTGCCGGCCCGGCGCGCACTCACGAACAGCGGCCCCTGGTGGAGGCCGGCCGTCATCGGGGTATCGACGAAGCCGGGTTTGAGGGTGACCACCGCGACGCCGGCCCGGAACAGGCGGTTCCGGAGCCCCTCGAGGAACCGGTCCAGGCCGCCCTTGGCGGTGCCGTAGACGTAGTTGCTCTGGCGGCCGCGGTCTCCCGCCACGGACGTGATGACGGCGATGGTCCCGTGCCGGGCCGCCTCGAACCGGTTGGCCAGCGGGGTGAGTAGGGCCACCACCGACAGCAGGTTGACGTCGAGCGCGGCCAGTGCCTCGTCGGCTGCGGCCTGGCAGCGGGCCTGGTCGGGCAGGACGCCGTGGGCGATCAGCGCGACATCCAGGCCGTCATAGGCCGCCCAGGCTGCATCCACCACCCGGGCCGTAGCGGCACGGTCGGTGGCGTCGAGCACCGCGGTGACGACCTGGGCGCCCCGGACCCGGAGATCGGCCGCGACCGCCTCGAGCCGATCGGTGTGACGGCCGGTGAGGAACATCCGGGCACCGGCTGCGGCGTAGCAGCGCGCGGCCTCGGTGGCGATGGCCGAGGTGGCGCCGACCACCAGCACGCGCCGGCCGGGCTCAGGCGGCACGGACCCGCCGCCAGAAGGTGGACGAGAACCGGGGATCGCGGACGGCCTCCAGCCGCTCGGCCGCGGGGAAGAACGCCGCGAAGCTCCGCGGGCTCATCCGCGCGTCCTTGGCGGGGTAGACCGCCCCGCCGGCTTCACGCACGATGGCATCGAGGTCCTCGAGCAGGGCGAGCGTGGCGGGGCCCCGGTGGGCGAAATCGACCGCCAGGGTGAGGCCGGCGCGCGGAAACGAGAGCCATCCGGGCGAGGGAACGTCGCCGAACCGCTTGAGCACCGCCAGGGAGGCCGCTTCGCCCGATCGGCTGATCCGGGCCAGAATGCTCCGGATCGGACCGCCGTCGGGCTGATCGGGCACCACGCACTGGTATTGGAGGAACCCGCGCGGCCCGTACAGCCGGGGCCAGTCGGACACCGCGTCGAGCGGGAAGAAGTACCCGGGGTACGCGACCGTCGTCCGCTGCTGCCGGCGCAGCTGCCGGCGAAAGTAGGCGGCGTTGAAGGCGCGCGCGGTGAGGCCGTTGACCAGGCTGGCCGGGGGGCTGGCGGGAACGTGGAGTCGGGTCGCATCCAGCACGTCCGGGATCGGCTCGTCCAAGGCCACGTGCTCGCCCCGGAGATAGATGCCCCGGCCCAGTCGGGATCCGCCGGCCAGGCAATCCACCCAGGCCACCGTGTACTCCCAGGCGTGATCGTCGGCGGCGAGCTCGAAGAAGCCGTCGAGCGAGCCAAACCGGACCTGCTCCACCGCGATCCCGGCGCCGGGGACCCGCCGGAGCTGCAGCTCGGCCGAGAGGATCAGACCGGTGAGGCCGAGGCCGCCGACGGTGGCCTGAAACAGCGGATCCGCCGGACCGCACTCGATCCGCTCGCCGCTCGAGCGGGCCAGCTCCAGTGAGGTGACGTGCCGGCCGAAGGTCCCGGCGCGGTGGTGGTTCTTGCCGTGGATGTCGTTGGCAATGGCGCCGCCGACCGAGACCCAGCGGGTGCCGGGCAGGACCGGCAGGAACCAGCCTCGCGGGACCACCAGGGCCAGGATCTCCGCCAAGGTGACTCCGGCCTCGCAGCGGAGACGCCCGTTCGCCCGGTCGAAGGCGATCAGCCGGTCGAGCCGGCGAACGTCGAGCAGCGTTGCGCCGTCGTTGAGGCAACTGTCGCCGTAGCTCCGGCCGCAGGCATAGGCCAGCACCGGTCCCTTCCCCCGCAGAAGCGGCGCGGTGTCCGACCGCCAGACCACGGGCACGACGGCCGCGGCGGCCCCGGCCGGATAGCGGCCCCAGGAGCGATAGGATGGCACCCTACACCGCCAGGTACAGCACCAGCCCGACCAGGCCGCCAACCAGCCAGCTGGCGGGGTCGCGCACGGTGGCCACGATCGGATCGTCGTGCACCTGGCCCCGGTGCGCCAGGAGCCACATCCGGCTGGTCCAGAACAGCAGGAGGGGGCAGGCGAGCCAAAGCGCCAGCGGGCGGCGGTAGAGCGCCACCACCTGCTCGCTGTTGATGTAGAGGGCCAGCACCAGAACCGACAGGTACCCGCTGGCCCCGCCCATGGCGCCGAGCCACTCACGGTCGCCCCGGAGGTAACCGCGCCGCCGGACCGGGTCGGTGGCCGACGGGTCCATCGCGCTCACCTCGGTGAACCGTTTGAGGAACGCCAGGCTGAGGAACAGGAACATGGCGAAGGCCAGCAGCCAGGTGGAGAACCGGACGTGGGCGGCGGCGATTCCGGCCAGCACCCGGAGGGTGTAGAGCCCCGCCAGCAGGAGTACGTCCACCACGGCCAGC
>DATAOR010000090.1:0-2214 GCA_036265635.1 Gemmatimonadales bacterium | reverse complement strand
GGACCTCGACCTCGGCGGCGAGCATGCGGTAGAAGCGGCGCGCCGCCTCGGGCAGCTGGTCACGCCGCCGGCGCAGCGCGTCCGTCAAGGTGGACGCGTTCCGCGCTCGCCACGGCTCGGGCAGCGCGGCGGCGGCCTGATCGATCACCCGATCGGTGATCCGGCCCTGGAGCGCCCTCGCGGTCGAGTCCCAGACGGGCCAGTCCAGCCCGCTGAGCAACCGGCGGTCGAGCACCCGCGCATTCCAGGTTAGACCTACCATGCTCGGATAGGACGGCGAAAACGCGACCAGTTGCGGGGCGGACAGGCGGGCGAGCCCCAGCAGCAGCCCGTCGAACCGGGCGAAGGCCTGGTCACGGTCGCGCGGAATCGGCGTCCAGGGCGCAGAGGCTTCGCGCCCGAGGCGGGCCCAGCGCCACTGGTCCTGATGCCGGTCCCAGTCGCCCAGCAGCACGTCCACCAGACGGGCGGCGAGGAAGGCGTGGTCGTCCACCCGCTCCTCCTGGTGCTTTTCCAGCCGGCGGAACAGGTCATCGGTGCCGATGATCTTGCTGGCGCCGGCGAAGCCCGGGCCGTCGTCGGTCTGGCGCTCCTCGATCATCCCCAGCATGCCACCGAACTCTGCCCGGAACTGCCCCAGGGTCGCATCGTCGGGCAGGACGACCAGGCGCGGCTCCGCGTGCAGCACACCCGCGGCCTCGAGAATCGGGGCCACTACCAGCGGGGCACCGGGGTGGCCGGCGCTGATCTGGTCCTGGAAGACCCGTTGCGCCACGGTATGCCGGAGCTCCTCCGGCAGCAGCGGGGATGGGTCCTTGTCGAGCGAGCGAAAGGCATACTCCCGGCCGTCGGCCCCGGTGAACCGGAGGGAGCGGGTCTGTTTCCCGCCCCCTTTCTCGGTCGGACGAAGCCCGCCGGCGAACTCATGCAGGTCCAGCACGGGCACCGGTACCGGGGTGGTCCAGAGGTCGCGGTAATGACTGCCGAACAGCCAGCGGTGGAGGCCGCCGGCGGCATAGTGCGCCCCGGGCGTGACGGTGGTATCGCCCGCCGGGCCGGCCGGCCGGCTCTGGGCCATCACCGGACCGGCCAGAAGGGGGATGGTGGCCAGCAGGAGACGGCCCGATCGGCCAGGGGTCATCCGGCCCATACAACCTCCTCGTCGCTGCGGGGTGTGCCGGCCATGGCCCGGGCCTGGGCGGTGGCAGGGTCGCCTACGGCGAGCCTCGCGGCCTGCTGATAGCTGCCGTCGGGGGCGAGCAGCCAGGCAGACGGGTCGGCCAGCTCGTCTGCCAGCACTCGCCGCAGGATCTCCCGGCAGGCGGGGTCGAGCACCGGGACCGCCACCTCGACCCGCCGGCGCAGATTGCGTGATCGCCAGTCGGCCGACGCCAGATAGAACTCCTCGTCGCCACCGTTGGTGAAGTGATAGATCCGGCCGTGCTCCAGCCAGCGGCCTACCAGGCTCCGCACCCGGATGCGATCCGACTGGTCAGGGACACCCGGCATCAGGGTGCAGAGGCCGCGGACCACCAGGTCGATCTCGACCCCGGCTCGGGAGGCCTGGTACAGCGCCCGGACTACTTCGGCGTCGTCGAGGCCGTTGAGCTTGGCCCGCACCGCCGCCGCCCGCCCGGCCCGGGCGTGGGCGGCTTCCCGTTCGATCCGCTCCAGGATCCCGGTGCGGAGGTGCTCGGGTGCCACCAGCAGACGGCGGAGCTCGGCGCCAGGCGCACGCGAGCTTCCGGTCAGCTGGTTGAAGAGGTCCGCCAGGTCGTCGGCGATGGCCGGGTCGACGGTGAGGAGCCCAAGATCGGTGTAGAAGCGCGCCGTGGTCACGTTGTAGTTCCCGGTCCCGATATGGGCGTACCGGCGAACTTCGCCCTGCTCCCGCCGGGCCACCAGCAGCACCTTCGCGTGATTCTTCAGTCCGACCACGCCGTAGACCACCTGCGCCCCCGCGGCCTCGAGCCGGCGGACCCAGGCGATGTTGCGGGCCTCGTCGAAGCTGGCCTTCAGCTCGACGAACGCGACGACCTCCTTCCCGGCGGCCGCGGCCCGAAGCAGCGCATCCACGACCGGCGACTGCTCCCCGGTCCGATAGAGCGTCATCCGGATGGAGATTACGGCCGGATCGTCGGCGGCGGTGTCCAGCAGCCGGAGCACGGTGGCGCCGAAGTCGTCGTAGGGGTGATGAACCAGCCGGTCACGCTG
>DATAOR010000089.1:0-2000 GCA_036265635.1 Gemmatimonadales bacterium | reverse complement strand
CGAACCCAAGGCCTCATCACGACGATCGTGGCAGTACCCGGGAGGGTCACCCGCATTCCGTAGGAGCCCGGCCGAGGCAGCCCGGATCCTCGCCAGCCCTCGACGCCCGGGATGAGTCGCCGAGACCTGGCTCAGCCCATCACATCGGGAAATACGGCCTGGTTCAAAGTCGGGTAACACTCGCGAGGCCGGTCGGGGCTTCTCTCGAATGCCTGCTTCCTCCATGCTGGCGCCGGGGTTCCAAGCCAACGCCATCACACGGAGGAAGCAGACATGTCGGGCCGGACTACGTCCCTCGTCCCCGCCCCGCAAGCCGATCCACTCCCGGTCGCCGTCGCCCCGCTCTGTCCCGCCCAGCGACTCTCGCCCGAGCAGCGGCAGGGGCTGGCCCTCCAGGTCCTCGCCGGCTCGCAACCCGTCGCCCGGCCGGCCCGCGAACATCAGGTCAGCCGCCAGTTCCTCTATCGCCAAGCCGACACCGCCCGGCTCGCCCTGGAGCACGCCTTCGACCCGCCTCCATCGGCTGAGGAGGTCCTCTTCCATCTGCCGGTCACCCGGTCCTGGCTCCGGCAATTGATCCTCGCCCTGGTCCTGTCCTGCCACAGCCCTTACCGCGGCGTCCTCGCCCTGCTCCGCGACCTCTTCGACACCGAGACCTCGCTGGGCACCGTCCATAACACGGTCCAGGCCGCCGTCACTCGGGCCCGGGAGATCAACGCCTCGTACGACCCGGCCGCCGTCCGCGTCGGGGCCCATGACGAGATCTTCCAGGCCGGCCGACCGGTCCTGGTGGGCGTCGATACCGCCTCGACCTTCTGCTATCTGCTGAGCCAGGAGGAGCACCGCGACGCCGACACCTGGGGGGTGCGGCTGCTCGAATCGGTCGAGCGCGGCTTCGCCCCCGAGGCCATCGTCGCCGACTTCGGCACCGGCCTCCGCGCCGGTCAAGCCGCGGCGTTGCCCGAGGTCCCCTGTCGCGGCGATGCCTTCCACCTGGTCCACGGTCTCGAGCCGGCGGTCACCTACCTGGAGAATCGGGCCTATGAGGCCATCGATGCCTGTGCGCGGCTCGAGCGGGAGCGGGGTCGACAGCGACGGCAGGGCCGGCCCACTCACGGCGTGGCCCAGCGACTGCGGCGGGCCCGCGCCGCCTGCGACGCGGCCATCGCCTTGGCGGACGACGTCCGGCTGCTGGGGGAGTGGCTCCGGCGGGACGTGCTGGCCCTGGCCGGGCCGGGCCACGCGGATCGCCTGATGTTATATGACTTCATCCTGGACGAACTGCGGCCCCGGGTCGCCTCGTGCCCGCACCGGCTGGGGCCGCTCTACCGCCTGCTGAAGAGCCGCCGCGATGACCTGCTGGGCTTCGCCCGGGCGCTCGACGAGGAGCTGGGTCGGATGGCGATGGCGTGGGGGGGCTCGCCGGAGGTCCTGCGTCGCCTGCTGAACGCCCGGTGCCGTGACGAGCGCGACCCGCGGCGCTGGGTCGAGGGAGCCGCGGTGCGGTCCCAGCTCCGCGGCTGGTACCACGCGGCGTGCCGGGCGATCGATGCGCTGGTCGCGGGGACGGTGCGGGCCAGCTCGCTGGTGGAGAACCTCAATAGCCGCCTGCGGACCTACTTCAGCCTGCGGCGCCATCTGGGCCCCGACTACCTGGAGTTGCTCCGGTTCTACCTGAACCACCGCGTGCTGGAGCGGAGTGAGCGGCCGGAGCGGCGGGGCCGGACGCCTGCGGAGTTCCTGACCGGCGCGGCGCACGGGCACTGGCTGGAGCTGCTGGGCTTCACGCGCTTCGCCCGCCCCGCGTGATCCGCGGGCTGATCGCGACCGATCCGAGCGCCCGGCCGGCCCAGGCATGGGGATGGTCCGCGCCGTGACTGCGGAAGAGTCGAACTGTTACCCTGGAAAGGCGGATTTTGAACCAGGCCCAAAGAAGAGACTGCACCTCGCTCTGGCTCGATCGAAGCACGGTCCTTGCATGAGACACTTGTCATCCTAGA
>DATAOR010000088.1:0-12813 GCA_036265635.1 Gemmatimonadales bacterium | reverse complement strand
TCGCAAGTTGTTGTATCGTGGTCGCTTGACGCCACGGCGGTAGTCCCCTAGATTTCCCGGTGCTAGACGGGGAGTAGCTTATCCGCCGCGACGCGGACGACTGGATCGTCAAGACTGTCCGAACACGTTCGGGCACGGTCCAGCCGGGGTGAGGGAGACTCGATCTCCCGGCATCAGAGCGAGACCTTCGTCCACGCGAAAGCGGAGCGGACGGGGTCTCGCTCTTTTTCTTTGGACCCCATCATGTCGCATGAGGAGTGTATGAACAACATCAAGACGATGGTCCTGATGGCCGGCCTGATGGGCCTGTTTCTGCTCGCCGGCCAGCTGCTGGGAGGCTCGCAAGGTCTGGTGCTCGCCCTGGTGGTGGGCAGCGCGTTCAACTTCGTGATGTACTTCTTCTCGGACAAGATGGTGCTGCGGATGTACCGGGCGCAGATCGTGACCGAGGAGCAGGCGCCGGAGCTGTACCGGCTGGTGGACCGGCTGCGCCAGCGGGCCGGCCTGCCGATGCCCGTCGTCGCGGTCGCGCCGCACGAGCAGCCCAACGCGTTCGCCACCGGGCGCAATCCGGAGCACGCGGTCGTGGCGGTGACCACCGGCATCCTCAAGTACATGCCGCAGGACGAGCTCGAAGGGGTGATCGCCCATGAGCTGGCCCACGTCAAGAATCGGGACATGCTGATCACCACCATCGCGGCCGGGGTGGCCGGCGCCATCAGCAACCTGCCGTGGCTGGTGATGTATGGTGGCGGCCGGGGCGACGACGACGGCCACCCCATGGCCCAGCTCGGCCTGATCTTTCTGGCCCCTATCAGCGCGATGCTGATCCAGTTCGCGGTCTCGCGCCAGCGCGAATACGAGGCCGACCGGGTCGGCGCCGAGATCCTCGGCCGCCCGTTGCCGCTGGCCAATGCCCTTCGCCGGCTGGACGCGCTGGCCCACCGGATCCCGATGGAAGTGGCTCCGGCCGCGGCCCCGCTGGCCCAGGTCAACCCGCTGGCTGCCCACGGTGGCCGCATGATGGGCCTGTTCAGCACTCACCCGCCAATCGAGGAGCGGGTGGCTCGGCTCGAGGCGATGGCCGTCCCGGCAGCCTGAGGTGGGCCAGCACGGGTTGGCCGTCTGGCTCGGCTTCTCCGTCGTGGTCGCGGGGCTGCTGTTCCTCGACCTCGGGGTACTGAACCGGCGGTCGCACGTGCTGTCGTTCAAGGAGGCGATGAGCTGGAGTCTCGGGCTCATCGCCTTGGCGCTGCTGTTCGGCGGATTCCTCTGGTGGAAGGAAGGCAGCCAGCACGCGCTGGAGTACTACACCGGCTACCTGATCGAGCTGTCCCTCAGCGTCGACAACCTGTTCGTCTTCATTCTCATCTTCAGCTACTTCGGGGTGCCGGCCGAGGCCCAACCCAAGGTGCTCAAGTGGGGCATTCTGGGGGCGATCGTGATGCGGTTCATCATGATCCTGCTCGGCGCCCTGCTGCTGGCCCGGTTCGACTGGATCATCTATGTCTTCGGAGGCATCCTGGTCCTGACCGGGATCAAGATGCTGTTCCAGGGCGATAGCCGGATCGAGCTGGAAAGG
Organism: Gemmatimonadales bacterium; assembly: GCA_036265635.1. GTDB lineage: Bacteria > Gemmatimonadota > Gemmatimonadetes > Gemmatimonadales > GWC2-71-9 > CAVVWJ01. The sequence continues at coordinate 11,231 of DATAOR010000088.1, read as the reverse complement.
AACCCCGTTGTCCGCCTGGCCCGCCGGATCCTGCCGTTCGCCGACTCGTACGACGGGACCAGCTTCACCACCCGCACTTCCGCGGGGCGCCGCCTGGCCACCCCGCTGGTGCTGGTGCTGCTGGTGGTCGAGTGGTCCGACCTGGTGTTCGCCATCGACAGCATCCCCGCCATCTTCGCGGTGACCCGTGATCCGTTCCTGGTCTACAGCTCGAACGTGTTTGCCATCCTGGGATTGCGGGCCCTGTTCTTCGTGCTGGCGGGCATGATGGACCGGTTCGCCTACCTCAAGCCGGGTGTGGCCCTGATCCTCGTCTTCGTGGGCGGGAAGATGGTGGTGAGCGGCTGGCTGCACGTGTCCACCGTCGTCAGCCTGGCGGTGATCCTGGGGACGCTGACCGGGGCCGTGGGGCTGTCGCTGGCGCGGAGCGCGCGAGAGCAGCGCGCCGCGGCCTAGCGGCCGCCGGCCCGGGCTGCGGCCGGTCCGCGACCGGCACCATGCCGCCGGCGACGCCAAGGCGAGGCTGAGATCCTGCCGACGGCACCGGAGCCGCGACAGGCACCAGGGTTGCTCCGGGGCCCCGCCCGGGCATCTTCAGCCTATGCCACGACCATCCCTGCTCGACCGGCTGGGTCTCCAGCGGCCCGAAGTCCGCGCCTGGGCCATGTACGACTGGGCCGCTTCCGCCATGCAGACCACGATCATGGTGGCGGTCTTTCCGATCTACTTCGTCAAGGTGGCCGGAGCCGGGCTGCCGGAGGGCGGCGCCACCCAGCGGCTGGCCACCGTGAACTCGGTCGCGCTGCTGGTGATTGCGCTGGTATCGCCGGTGTTGGGCGCGGTATCGGACTATGGCGGGAACAAGAAACGGTTCATCGCCGGGTTCACGCTGGTGGGCGCGGCGGCGGTGGCCGGCCTGTTCTGGGTCGAACGGGGCGACCTGACGCTCGCCAGCTGGCTGTTCGTCGTCGCGCTGATCGGCGTGGCCGGCGGGTTCGTGTTCTACGAGGCGCTGCTGCCCCACATCGCGGCGCCGGACGAGATCGATCGCGTCTCGACCGCCGGCTACGCCCTTGGCTACGTGGGCGGCGGCCTGCTGCTGGCGCTCAACCTGGCCTGGATTCAGCGGCCGGCCTGGTTCGGCCTGCCGGCCGGCCCCGACCTGACGCCGGCCCAGGCCACCCTCCCGGTCCGACTGGCGTTCCTCAGCGTCGCCGTATGGTGGCTGGCGTTCTCGCTCCCGTTGTTCCGGCGGGTGCCCGAGCCGCCTCGCCGGCTGGAGGCCGACGAGCGCCCCGGCGAGCGCCCGGTGTGGGCCGCCTTCAGCCGCCTGGGCGAGACGTTCCGCGAGCTGCGCGGGTACCGCCAGGCGTTTCTGATGCTGCTCGCCTTCCTGATCTACAACGACGGCATCCAGACCATCATCAAGATGGCGACCGCCTACGGCACCGAGCTGGGCATCGGGCAGAGCGCCCTGATCGGGGCGATCCTGCTGGTCCAGTTCGTCGGGATTCCGTGCTCGTTTCTCTTCGGCATGGTTGCGTCGAGGATCGGGGCCAAGCGAGCGCTCTTCCTCGGGCTGCTGGCGTATACCGTGATCAGCGTCCTGGGGTACTACATGCGGACCGCGACGCAGTTCTACATCCTGGCCGGCCTGGTGGGCATGGTCCAGGGCGGGACCCAGGCCCTGAGCCGGTCCCTGTTCGCCAGCATGGTCCCGCGGCACAAGAGCGGTGAGTTCTTCGGGTTCTTCAGCGTGTTCGAGAAGTTCGCCGGCATCTTCGGTCCGCTGATCTTCGCCGGCACGATCGCGGCGACCGGATCGAGCCGGAACGCGATTCTCAGCGTGATCGGGTTCTTCGCCGTCGGGGCGGCGATCCTGGCCTTGGTGGATGTGGGAGAGGGCCAGCGGGCGGCCAGGGCGGAGCTGACGGGACCAGTGGGCTGAGGAGTGGGTTGGCTGCGCCGGCCCCCCGATCCGTCGCACACCACCGCGAACTGCACCGCCGCCCGGCCGTCGCCGCCGACTTCCACGGTCCGCGGATTGGCGCCGTCCACCCGGCAGGCATCCGCCAAGCCGGTCAGCTGAACCCGGTGGGAGCCCGGCGTCAGCCCAGTCAGCGTGACGGTGCCTTCCGGCCCCACCCGCGCCGGCGCGCCGCCGTCCACCACGATGGTGAAGCCGTCCTGGTCCGACCCATCGCCGGACGTGGTGATCGAGATCTCGAGCCGGCCATCGCTCGAGATGCTGAGAAAGGTGTCGTCGCAGCCCGACACCAGCACCGCCACGCCGAGCAGCGCGCCGCCGAGCCGCGCGCCGCCGAGCCGCGCGCCGCGGCCTCGCTGCCGGCCCCTGCCGTTCTGCCGCACGCCCAACCACCTTGCCGAGGGTAGTCGCATTCCCTAACTTGCGCCTGGGATCAATAGTATGTGGCGGAAGGCGGTTCCGCCTCTCATCGCCAACCGAGCCCTGCCGCGCCTCACGCCGGCGGGGCGCTTGCATTCGGGGCGCTAGGACCCATGGACCCATTGGCCGACGCCCTGGAGCTCACCCGCGCGCTGGTGGCGCTCGATACCCCGACAGGGTCGGAGGGGCCGGCCACCGAGCTGCTGGCCGGCACGCTGGACCGCGCGGGATATCGGACCGTCCGGCAGCGGGTCTCGCCGGGCCGCGACAACCTGCTGGCCTATCGCGAGCCGCCCGAGCTGGTGTTCTCCACCCACCTGGACTGCGTGCCGCCCTACGTCCCGCTGTCCGAAGACGACGACGCCATCAGGGGCCGGGGCAGCTGCGACGCCAAGGGCCTCGCCGCCGCAATGGTGGCCGCCGCCGAGCGGCTGGCCGCCACCGGGGAGCGACGGATCGGCCTGCTCTTCGTGGTCGGCGAGGAAAACGGCTCGGACGGCGCTCTTGCCGCCGCCGACCTCGAGCCGAGGGGACGCTTCCTGATCAACGGCGAGCCGACCGAGAACCGGCTCTCGATCGGGCAGAAGGGCACCCTGCGGGTGGACCTCCAGGCCGCCGGCCGCGCCGCCCACTCCGCCTACCCCGAGGAGGGGCACAGCGCGATCGCCTCGCTGCTCGACACCATCGAGCGGATCCGGGAGATGCCGCTGCCGACCGATCCACTGCTGGGGCCCTCTACCCTCAACGTCGGCCTGATCTGCGGCGGCGTCGCCCCCAACGTGATGGCGCCCGAGGCGAGCGCGCAGATCCTGATCCGCACCGTCGGCCCGACCGACGGCCTCAAGGCCGGCATCCGGACGCTGGCGGCCCCGGGCGTGTCGGTCTCGTTTCCGGTCGAGCTGCCCAGCCACAAGGGCGGGCGGGCGCCGGCCGGATGGGACACCACCGTCGTGAGCTACGCCAGTGATCTTCCCTTCCTGAGCGGCTGGGGCGAGGGCTATCAGCTCGGGCCCGGGACCATCCGGGTGGCGCATACCGCGCAGGAGCACATCCGGAAGACCGAGCTCAGGCGCGGCGTCGAGCTGTACGCCCGTCTGGCCATCGACCTGCTGGCCCGCGAGGTCTCGTGACCGCCAAGATCCCCGTCAGCGTGCTGGGCGCTACCGGCACGGTGGGCCAGAAGTTCATCAGGCTCCTGGCCGACCACCCATGGTTCGAGATCGCGGCCGTGGCTGCGTCGAGCGCCAGCGCCGGCCGCCGCTACGGTGAAGTGGCCCGCTGGCGGGAACCGGTCGCCCTGCCCGATCGGATCGCGGCGCTCACCGTCCAGCCGTGTGAGCCGCCGCTCGAGGGACCGGTGGCCTTCAGCGCCCTGGACGCCGAGGTGGCCGGACCGATCGAGCAGGCCTTCGCCGCGGCCGGCCGGTACGTCGTCACCAACACCCGCAACCACCGGATGGATCCCGACGTCCCGCTGCTGGTGCCCGAGGCCAACCTCGAGCACCTCGCCCTGGTCGACCGGCAGCAGCCGGCCCGGGGCTGGTCCGGTGCCATCCTGGCCAATCCCAACTGCTCCACCGCCGCGCTGGTGCTGGCCCTGGCCCCCTTGCACCAGGCCTTCGGGATCGAGCGGCTGTTCGTGTCGACCATGCAGGCGGTCTCCGGCGCCGGCTATCCGGGTGTGGCCTCGCTCGACATCCTGGGCAACGTGGTGCCGTTCATCGGCGGCGAAGAGGAGAAGATCGAGCGCGAAAGCCGGAAGATCCTCGGTGCGCTCGGGCCGGATGGGGTGGTGCCGGCCGAGTTCGCGGTCAGCGCCCACGCCAACCGGGTGGCCACGATCGAGGGGCACCTGGAGACGGTCTCGATCGGCTTCCGGCGACGGGCGACGGCGGAGGACGTGATCGCGGCGCTGCGCGAGTTCACGCCCAGCCCTCGGGTGGCCTGCCTGCCGTCGTCGCCATCGCCACCGGTCGAGGTGGACTCGCGCCCCGACCGCCCCCAGCCGCGGCTCGATCTCGACCGTGGCCGCGGCATGGCGGTGACGGTCGGGCGGGTCCGTCCCTGCCCCATTCTCGACGTCCGGCTGGTCCTCCTCGGTCACAATACCGTCCGGGGCGCCGCCGGTCAGGCGGTCCAGATCGCCGAGCTGGTGGTGGCGGAAGGCCGGGTGGACCGGCCGGCATGATCGTCGCCAAGTTCGGCGGCACCTCGGTGGCGGACTCGTCGGCGATCCGCCGGCTGACCGAGGTCGTGGGGGCGCGACGGAGCGAGGGACCGGTGGTCGTGGTCAGTGCGCTGGCCCGGGTCACCGACGCGCTCCTCGGGCTGTCGGCCATGGTGGAGCGGGACGACCGGGCCGCGCTCGATGCCGCCATGGCCGCGCTGGTCGAGCGCCACGCGACCACGGCCGAGGCGCTGGGACCGTCCGCCGAGCAGGCCATGGAGAGCATCGCGGACGACGCCGCCGCGCTGCGGGCAGATTTGGCCGCGGCCCGTGGGCGTCCCCTGCGGCCCGCGGAGCTGGATGCCCTGGCCGGGCGGGGGGAGCTGTGGAGCAGCCGGCTGGTGGCCGCCGCGCTGGACGATGCCGGCCTGGCGCCGGCGTGGGTAGACATCCGGCCCATCCTGATCACCGACGGCCGGTATGGCCGCGCGACCCCGCAGATGCAGGCGTTCACTGCCCGGGCCCGCGAGTGCATCCGGCCACTGGTCGAGGCGGGCCGGGTGCCGGTGACCCAAGGCTTCATCGGCGCCACCGCGGACGGCACACCCACCACGCTGGGCCGCGGCGGATCCGATTTCACGGCCGCCCTGCTGGGCGCGGCTCTGGCGGTCTCGCGGGTGGAGATCTGGACCGACGTGAACGGCCTGATGACCGCCGACCCTCGGATCGTGCCCGAGGCCCGGACCCTCCGGTTCGCCAGCTACGAGGAGGCCGCCGAGCTGGCCACCTTCGGCGCCAAGGTCCTCCACCCGGCCACCGCCCAGCCGCTGGTCCGGGCCGGCATTCCCATCGTCGTGCTCAATTCGAGCCGGCCGGACGATCCCGGCACCACCATCGAGGCCTCGGCCGAGCTGGAGCGGCTGGGCGATTCACCGGTCCGCTCGATCAGCTGGAAGCACGGCATCACCGTGATCAACGTCCGGGCGCCCCGGATGCTGGGCGCCTACGGGTTTCTTCGGGCCATGTTCGAGGTGTTCGAGCGTCACGAGGTGGTGGTGGATGTCCTGGCCAGCGGTGAGGTCAGCGTCTCCCTGACCGTCGAGGACGACAGCCGGCTCGGACCGGTCGTGCGCGACCTGAGCGAGCTGGGCGAGGTCTGGACCGAGCGCGACCGGGCCCTGGTCGCCGTCGTCGGAATCGGGCTCCGGACGACCCCCGGCCTGGCGGCCCGGCTGTTTCGTGCGGTCCAGCCGGCCAACGTCGAGGTCATCTCGCAGGGCGCCTCGGCCATCAACGTGACGTTCGTAGTGCGGGCGCAGGACGGGCCGGGCGTGGTGCGGCGGCTGCATCAGGAATTCTTCGGCCCGGCCCAGTGACCGCCATGCGTATCGCGATCGTCGGCGGAGGCAAGATGGGCCGGGCCGTTGCACGGCTGGCCGAGGCGCGGGGCCACGTGATTCACGCCGTCATCGCGGGCGCCGAGAACGCCGAGGGCCAGGCGCTCACGCCGGCGCGGCTGGCGGGCGCCGAGGTCGCGGTCGAGTTCACCCGGCCCGACGCCGCCGCCCGGAACATCGAGCGATTGATCGAAGCCGGCGTCCCCACGGTGACCGGGACCACCGGATGGGGCGACGCCCTGCCTCGCCTCCGCGAGCTGGTGGCCCGGCACAACGGCAGTCTGCTGCATGCGGCCAACTTCTCGCTGGGGGTCCACCTGTTCCTCCGGGCGGCGCACGACCTGGCCCGCCGGCTGGCCGGGCGCGAGGGGTTCGACGCCTTCGTGCTGGAAGAGCATCACGCCGGCAAGCTCGACGCCCCCTCGGGCACGGCCCGCCAGCTACAGGCCGGCCTCACCGGCGCCGACCCCGGTCGTGCCTTTCCGATCACCTCGATCCGCGCCGGCGCGACTCCCGGCACCCACCTCGTGGCCTACGACGGCGCCTACGAGCGGCTGACGCTGGTGCACGAGGCCCGAAGCCGCGACGTCTTCGCGGCCGGCGCCCTGGCCGCGGCGGAGTGGCTGCCGGGCCGATCCGGCGTCCACACCGTGGAGGACATGCTGTTCGGAGCCGTCCGATGAGGCCGATCGAGGGCTGCGGCACCGCGTTGGTCACGCCGTTCACCGAGAGCGGCGCGCTCGACCTGCCGGCACTCGAGGCCCTGGTGGAATGGCAGATCGGCGAAGGGATCGACTTCCTGGTGCCCTGCGGCTCGACCGGCGAAGCCCAGACCATGAGCGAGGCCGAGCGCGACGAGGTGGTGCGCACCGTGGTGACCACCGCTCGTGGCCGGGTGCCCGTGATGGCGGGAGCCACCAGCAACGACACCGCCCGCGCCGTGGCCGAGACCTGCCGGATGTGCCAGCTGGGCGTGGATGCCATCCTCACGGCGACACCGTACTACAACAAACCCAGCCAGGAAGGTCTCCGCCGCCATTTTCTGGCCGTGGCCGAGGCGTCGAGCCGCCCCGTCTGCCTCTACAACGTGCCCGGGCGCGCCGCGGTCAACCTGCGGCCCGATACCGCCCTGGCCCTGGCTCAGCATCCCAGGATCGTGGCGATCAAGGAGGCCAGCGGCGACCTGGGCCAGATCATGAGCCTGCTGGCCCGGCGGTCGCCCGACTTTGCCGTCCTTTCCGGCGACGATTGGCTGGCGTTCTCGATCGGAGCCGCCGGCGGCGATGGGTTGATCTCGGTCACGTCCAACGAGGTGCCGGGCCCGATGACGGACCTGGTCCGCGCCGCCAGGGCCGGCGATCTGGCTACGGCCCGCCGGCTCCACTATCGCCTGCTGCCGCTGATGGAGGCCAACTTCCTGGAGACCAACCCGTCTCCGGTGAAGGCCGGCCTGGCGCTGCAGGGAAAGATCCGCGACGTCCTGCGGCTGCCGCTGCTGCCCGCGGGCGACGGCACCCGCCAGGCCCTTCGCGCCGCCCTCGTCGGCGCTGGTGCCCATGTCCCCTGAGCCGGCATCGCTCGAAGCCCGGCTGGCCCGCTTTACCGGTTCGGTCGACCCGGCGGACGAGGCAGCCGCCCGGGCCGCCTTCGTCGAGCTGAAGGCCGGGCTCAACACCGGCGCCATCCGGGCTGCCGAGCGAGGCCCCGACGGAGTGTGGCGGGCCAACGCCTGGGTCAAGGCCGGCATCCTGCTGGGGTTCCGGCTCGGCCGGATCGAGCCGGCGGCGAGCGGGGGACCGTTTCCGTTCTACGACAAGGACACCTTTCCGCTACGCCGCCTGAGCGCGGCCGATGGGCTGCGGATCGTCCCGGGCGGCTCGGCCATCCGAGACGGCTGCTATGTCGGACCCGGGGTCATCTGCATGCCCCCGATGTACATCAACGTCGGCGCGTACGTCGGCGAGGGGACGATGGTGGACTCGCACGCCCTGGTCGGGTCGTGCGCCCAGATCGGACGCCGGGTCCACCTCTCCGCGGCCGCGCAGATCGGCGGGGTGCTCGAGCCGGCCGGCGCCCTGCCGGTGATCATCGAAGACGAGGTCCTGGTAGGCGGCAACTGCGGAGTGTATGAAGGCACGGTCGTTCGTGAGCGGGCCGTGCTCGCCCCAGGCACCCTCCTGACCGGCGGCACGGTGGTGTTCGATCTGGTCCACGACCGGGCCTATCGCCGCGAGGGTGATCGGCCGCTCGAGATCCCGGCCGGTGCGGTCGTGGTGCCGGGCACCCGGCCGGTACGCCGCGGGCCCGGGGCCGCCGCGGGGATCGCCTTGTATGCACCGGTCATCGTGAAGTATCGCGATGACAAGACCGAGACCGCGGTCCGGCTGGAGGACTTGCTGCGCTGAGCTAGACCCCGGCTTCGCCCCAGTTCCTGGCCGTACCGCGCGCCGTGCGACGATCGGCCGCGGACGAAACGCCCGGCGGCCGCCGCCGCCACCCGCTCTCCGCCGTTCCCCCCAAGCCACGAGACCCGGAGCCGCCGTGCCCACCCATACCCACTACCTCTGGTTCGAGACCCGGAAGCGCCAGGAACTCATCGACATCACCGATCAGGTGGAGGCCCAGGTCGAGGTCAGCCGGATCCGGGAAGGCTATGTCCTGGTCTCGGCCATGCACATCAGCGCCTCCGTGTTCGTCAACGATCACGAGTCGGGATTGTGGCACGACATTCTCCATTGGCTGGAGGATACCATCGCGCCGTGGGACCCGTCGCGCTACCGGCACAACGAGACCGGCGAAGACAACGCCGCGGCTCACCTCCGGAGCCTCACGATCGGCCACGAGGTCGTCGTCCCCATCACCGCCGGACGGCTCGACTTGGGACCGTGGCAGCGGGTGTTCTACGGTGAGTGGGACGGCCAGCGGCGGAAACGGGTGATCATCAAGGTATTGGGGGAAACCTGACCTCTCGCTTTTTGCAACCGCTCCGGATGGGCATCGAGACCTCCACCGGCGTGGCATCTGCGCGGTCACCGGCGCATTACACCTTCGTCGCCCCCGGGGCCGCCTGATGGGTGCAATCTTCGGCATCGTCGGCGAGGGGTCGCTCGCCGAGGTGGAGACGATGGGTCGGGCCGTGGCGCACCGGGGGCCCTGCCAGCGGGTCTGGAGCCCGGCACGGGGGGTCTACCTCGGCCAGGCCTCGCACCGGGCGTTCGAGGTCGAGGGCTCGTGTCCCGTCGCCACCGACTGGCACGTGCAGGGCGACGCCACCGGCTTCGCCGACCGGTTCGCCCGGGTGGGCGCCGAGGCGATCGCGGCGCTCCGTGGCACCTTCGCCATCGCGCTCTGCGACGGACCGGGACGCATCATCCTCGCGGTGGACCAGGTCGCCTACAAGACGCTCTACTACACCGTGCTCCGGGGCCGCTTCGCCTTCGCCAGCGAGTACAAGTCGCTGCTGGCGCTGGACGACCTGCCGATCGAGCCGGACCGCACCGCCATTCAGCACTACCTCGCCACCAAGTATCCGCTCGGCGGCCGCAGCTTCCTGGCCCGGGCCCGCTCGCTGCAGGGTGGTCACGTGCTCGAGTATCGCGACAGCAACGCCAGCGTCTCGACCTACTGGAAGCCGGCCGCCGTGGTAGCCGACCGGTCGCGGGAGCAGCACGTCGCGGTGGTCCGCGAAGCGCTGCTCGAGACCGTGCACCGGCAGGTGCATGGCTACGCCCACGTCGGCATCACCCTGGGCGGCGGTCTCGACGCCGCGCTGGTCCTCGCCGCCATCCGCCGGGTGGCGCCGGAGGTGCGGGTCTCCTCGTTCACGGTGGGCTCGGGCGAGGCCGACTGGGAGATCGTCGGCGCCCGCCAGACCGCGACAGAGTTCGGTACCGAGCACCACGAGTATCTGTTCGATCCGTCGGTCATTCCGGTGGAGCTGCCGCGCCTGGTATGGCTGACCGAGGACTGCGGCGGCCGCGAAGAGGCCATGCTGCAGATGCGGGTGCTGGGGGAGGCCGGGCGGGCGACGTCGGTGGTCTTCGGCGGCCACGGCGCGGACGTGCTGTTCGGGGGGATGCCGCGGCACCGCCTGGTCGGTCTGGCCGAGAAGCTGCCGATGCTGACCACGCCGCTCCGCGAGCTGTTCCAGCTGTCGCAGGCATCCGTTCCGCCGAGCACCTACGTCGGACGCGCCTTCAAGGCGGCCGTGTATGGCCGGACGCCGCCCGAGGCACTCGAGGTCCCGGGCGCCAGCCGGTCGGGGGTCTACTGGAGTCCGGAGGTCAACGAGTTCATCCGCGCCACCATCCAGCGGATGCATTCGTTCAACTACCTCGAGCCCCAGTACGAGACCACCGGGGCCGCGTTCCACTCTCCGTTCCTCGATCCCGACATGATCGCCACCAGTCTCACGGTGCCGGGCTGGCTCAAGTCGGGCTGGCGCCGGCAGAAGTGGGTCCTGCGCGAGGCGGGAGCCGAGCTGCTGCCCGAGGCGATGCGGAACCGGAAGAAGGCCATCCAGCGGCTCGACGTCCACGGCGCCATGGGCGCGGTCCTGTCGGACCTGGCGGGCCAGTGGCTGCTGGACAGCGAGATCGAGCGGCACGGACTGCTGACGCCCGACCAGATCCGGGCCGTCCGCCGCGAGCGCGACCGGGCGCGGCAGAGCCGCGAGGTGGCCCACCGGCTGTGGTCGGTGCTCTCGCTCGAGTGCTGGGCGCGGCAGTTCCTCGCGCCGCGCCACCGCATTACCAGCCCGGGCGCGGCCCGGGTCCCGGGAGATTGAACGGGGCGGCTCCGACCGAGCCGCACAGCCTCCCGCCACCTGCCCTGCGTTGGCACCACCGCGTCCGTGTAACGCCCTACCGCACCGCCTTGATCGTAGTCGTGGCCCGGGCAGGCAGCCCCGCCACCGCGGCCTCCAGTCGCTGAGATCCCGGCCTGTTCCCGAGCACCCAGTGCGCCGCCGCGCGGCCGTTCGATCCTGCCCGGACGCGGGTCGGCGTGACCTTCCCCGCCGTGGCTCTGAACGTCACCATCGCGCCGGCCACCGGATTGCCGAAACGGTCCACCGTCACGGCCTCGACCGGCCGGGCGAGGGCGTGGCCGGCCGGCGCGCTGCCGGGAAGCGGCGTCAGCGAGACCTTGGCGGCCGCCGCGGCCGAGGCCGTCGCCAGCAGCTCCAGCGGAGTCGCCACACCCTCGGCGACGATCGTCAGGCGCTGCCCGCCGGCCACGGGCCCGAGGATCCAGCCGACCG
>DATAOR010000087.1:0-6977 GCA_036265635.1 Gemmatimonadales bacterium | reverse complement strand
CTGGCCTACCAGTCGGAGGTGGGGCCGGTCCGATGGCTGGGGCCCAGCACCGAGCGGGTGATCAAGCGGCTGGGCCAGCGGGGGCAGAAGGATCTGCTGGTCGTGCCGATCGCCTTCACCAGCGACCACATCGAGACCCTGTCCGAGCTCGACCGCGAGTACGGCGAGGTGGCGCACCGGGTCGGGATCACCAACTACAAGCGGACCCCCGCGCTCAACGACCGGCCCGACTTCATCGATGCCCTGGCCGACGTGGTCCGGGAGCACCTGGCGTCGGGCCGGCCGTACGGGCCGCTCTACCGCACCCGTTGCCCCGGCTGCGTCAATCCGCAGTGTCGCCAGATTCTCCATCCGGTCGGGGAGGCCGCCCCGGCCTCGGTGGCGCTGCGGGAGCCCGCGGCGGCCGGCCGGGAGCGATAGGGCAGGCCGGGAGCGATAGGCGGCAGGCCGCGGGCGGCAGGCCGGGAGCGGGAGGCGGCACCAGGAACGAAACGCCGCCGCCGGGCGGAACAGGCCTGCCGTGCGCTCCGGAACGACAGCGGGGGCCCTCTCGATGAGGGCCCCCGCTCTTTCTCAGCCAGGGATCGCGACGCCGGCCGCTCCCCGCCCCGCTACTGCCGGATCGACCGGCTCACCGGATACAGCACCCGCCGCACCAGCCGCTCCGCCATCTCCTTGACCACCCGCTGCTCGCGCTCCGACAGATCGTCCAGCTGGGCCAGGGCCCAGGCCGCCTCCTGCTCGGCCACCTCGGCGCCGTGACGGTGGAGCTCGGCCAGCTGGGGCGCGGCCGCGCGGCCGCGCAGGTCATGGTTGAGCCGGGCCAGCTCCTCCTCGAGCAGCCGCTCGGCGTCGCGCAGGGCCAGGGCCGGCGTCCCGGCGGCGGGACAGCAGAGCCGCTGCAGATCGTCCAGGTCGTACAGCCGGACCCCCCGCACCGCCCGGGCGGCGGGCTCGACGTTCCGGGGGACCGAGAGATCCATCACCACCAGGGGGCCGCCGCGGCGCCGCGGGGCCACCGCCTCGGCCAGCTGAGCGGCGCCGACCACCGGGTGGGACGCGCTGGTGGCCACGAACAGCAGGTCGGCGCGGCCGAGCAGGCCGGGCAGCTCCTCCCAGCCGTGGGCGGACGCGGCCCAAGCGGTGGCCAGCGCCTCGGCCCGGTCGATGCTGCGGTTGACCAGGGCCACCTGATCGGCGCCGTGCAGGTGGAGCGCGCGGAGCACGCCCTCGGCCGCCTCCCCGGCGCCCAGCACGACCACGGACCGCCCGGCCAGGCCGCCCCGGCCTTCCGAGGCGGCCAGCTCCACCGCGGACGAGCTGACCGAGGCAGGATGGCGGCCGACCACCGTATCCCGCCGGACCCGCCGCCCGGTCGCCAGCGCGGCCGAGAAGACCGCGTCCATCTGGCGATCGGTGGTGCCGGCAGCGCGAGCGGCGTCGTAGGCCCGGCGCACCTGACCCAGGATCTCGGTCTCGCCCAGAATCTGCGAATCGAGCCCGGCGGTCACGGTGAAGATGTGGCGGACCGCGGCCTCGCCGTCGAGCTGGACCAGCTCCGACGACAGGGCGATGCCGCGCGCCTCCGCGAGCCGGCGGAACCAGCTCTCGTAGTCGTGCGTCCCGCTCCAGTACAACTCGCAGCGATTGCAGGTGGACAGCAGCAGGGCCGTGCGGCCGGCGGCATGCTCGGTGGCCAGGAGCGACGCCAGCTCGTCCGGGCTGAACGCGAGCAGCTCGCGTACCCCGACGCCGGCGGTATGGTGGGAAACGCCAACTACATGGAACGGGAGGGTGGGAAGCACCTGTCAACGCTATATGCCGCAGGCGGCCGTGACAATCCGCATCCCTCCGGACCGTATCCGTAACAGTACGGACACCGGGTCCCGAACAAGCGACAGCCCCGGGGGTGCCGGGGCTGTCGTGGCGATCGGGTCAGCTGACCTTGACCGGGATCTCCCGGGGCCGGGCCCGCTCCGCCTTGGGAATGGTCACGGTGAGCACGCCGTTGGCGTAGTTGGCGGCGATCTTCTCCGGATCCACCGTGGTCGGCAGGGCGAAGGCCCGCTCGAACGCGCCGTAGGTCCGCTCGTACCGGTGGACCCGCTCGTTCTTCTCCTCGGCCTGCTGCCGCTTCTCGCCGCGGATGGTGAGCAGGTTGTTCTCCAGCGAGATCTTGACGTCCTCGGGGGTCACGCCCGGGACCTCGGCGACGATCTTGACCGCATCCTTGTCCTCGAACACGTCGCAGACCGGGATCCAGGCCGCCGTCAGGGCGCCGTTCTCCTGGCTCTGCATGGACCAGCTGCCGAACGCCTCGTCGAGGATGGAGTTCAGGCGCCGGAGGCTGGACAGGGGCTCCTGCTGGCGGCGGGTCGTGGTGACGAACATGGTACAGACCTCCACTCGGACTGGGTTGAACGATGGCTTCATAAACCGGCGGCTCCAAGCCGCTCGTGCGAGGGCCAGGTGCAGCCGCCGTGCCGGTGCGGAGGCGGGATTGTCGGTCAGTTTGACCGAGTCGGGGCCGGCCAGTGGCAGACCGGCCCGGGCGGGTCTGCATGATTGGCAAACGGAGGGGCCGCCGTGACCCTATCGGATCGGGGTGATCGGCCGGCTCTCGGGCAGGACGACCATCGCGTCGGCCGCCAGGCGAAGCGGGAACCGCGACGGCCAGAACTCCAGGCTGTATCCCTCCTGCTCGACGTCGTACAGCGGCTCCCGGACCGAGTCCGTGGCGGTATCGAGCGCGGTGGCGAAGCCGGCGCCCCGGGCACCGGCGGCCAGCAGGTCGTAGACCCGGGTGGCGCCGTGGCCGCCGTCCTGGCGGGCATCGGTCAGGATGGTGTAGACGTCGAGGCTGTCGTCGGTCAGGTAGCCGGCGAACCAGCGGTCGAACCGGTCGTGGGCCTTGCCCAGCCTGACATCGCCCCCGACCCCCTTGAGCCCGTGATAGCCGCCCATGAAGATCAGGGTCCGCCAGTCGGGATGTCGGGCCACCGCCTTCCGGAACGCCGCCGCCATCCAGATGTCGCGGTTGACGAAGCCGCCGGTGGCCATGTGCTCGGTGAGGGGCGACATCGGCCAGCCGCGGATGTCGGCGGCGAGCAGGTGCACCGGCTGGTCCGGGTGGGCGGCATTCCACCGGTACACCGAGCGGTAGATGCCCAGGTACTCGTGGCTGGCGCCCCAGTGGGCCCGGAGGGTGCGGGGGTTGTCCACCAGGATGGTGGTGTCCTCCGGCACGCCGGCGAGGTAGCGGTCGATCACCTCCTGCTGATCGGAGGCCACCTCGAGCGCCAGGAGATCGATCGAGGCGTCCGGCACCTGGCCCTCGATCAGCCGCGAGACCAGCAGCTTGGGCTCGGCCAGCGGGTGGATGTCGCCCAGGAACACGATCCGGTGCCGGGCCAGGGCCGCCTGGACGAACTCGAACGGGGGCGAGGGCGGCGCCGGGTCCGCGACCGGACCGAGGGCGAGCAGGGCGAGGAGCAGGCTCGAGCGGTGCATGGGACAGGAAGCCGACCGAAGAGGGAGAGGGAGAGGGATCGCTCGACGGCGCCCAGCCCGGCGAGCTTCGACCATCGAGCTCCGGCCGGCGAGCTCCGGCGGGCGAGCTCCGGCCGGCAAGCTTCTAGAGACCGGACGCTACCGCCGGAACAGCCGCCCGAACACCCCCGTGCTCACCACGCCCTCGAAGGCGAACCCCAGCTCTTCCATGTTCTGGTATCGCTCGGCGGGGTCGATGGCCAGGCACTTGAGGATCACCGCCTCGAGCTTGGCCGGCAGGTCGGGCTTGAGATCGCGCAGCTTGGCCGGCGAGCCCTTGAGCCGCGCGATCATCGTCTCCTGGGCCGTCTTCCCCGCGAAGGGCAGCTGCCCGGTGAACATCTCGAAGGCCAGGATGCCGAGGGCGTACACGTCGCTCCGGCCGTCGAGCGGCTTGCCCCGGATCTGCTCGGGGCTCATGAACTCGGGCGTCCCCAGCACGATGCCGGTGGCCGTGAGCTTGGCCATCTCGGGCGCCGCCCGGCGTTCCTTGGCCAGCCCGAAATCCATCACCACCGCCTTGAACTTGGCGTTCCGGTGCTCGTCGATCCCGTCGGGCACCAGCATGACGTTCTCGGGCTTGAGGTCGCGGTGGATGATGTTGAGCTCGTGGGCGTGCCCCAGCCCGCCGGTCATCTGGAGCAGGAGCGGGATCCCTTCCGCCACGCTCATGGGGCCGCGCCGGCTCTCGTGCTCGCTCAGCGGCTCACCCTCGAGATACGGCATCACCAGGTAGATGGTCCGGTCGGTCTCGCCCATCCGGAGGATGGGGCAGACGTTGGGGTGCTGCAGCTTCATGGCGATGCCGGCCTCGCGCCGGAGCCGCTCGACCGCCGACGGATCGCGCGACAGCCGCGGCAGCAGGATCTTGACCGCCACCCGCTGCCCGGTCTCGGTGTCCTGGGCCCGGTACACGTACGACATCCCGCCTTCGCCCAGCCGGGGCCCCACCTGGTAGCGCCCGTCCAGCAGCTTGCCGCTCAGGGTGGCGTAGCGGTCGTGCTCGTCGCCGGGCAGCGCCAGCTCGTCGAGCGCCGTCGGGGGCGGCGCCGGGGCGGGCCGTGGCGGCGGGAACGGCCGGATCGGCGGACGGGCGGGGGGCGCGAAGGTGGCGGTGGCCTCGACGTCCACCAGGGGCGACCCGTCCTTGACGCAATACCGGGCCGGGATCGGATAGGTGGTCTGACAGCGGGGACAGCGGCGGAGGCTCACCCGGGGCTCGGCTGGGCTCAGTCGCGGAAGCGGTTGCGGCCGTCGGTCTTGGCCCGGTACAGATGGCTGTCGGCCAGCTTGAGCAGCGACTCCCCGTCGGTCACCCGCTCGTCGGGATAGGAGGCGATCCCGATGCTGATGGTGACCCGGACCGGCTTGCCGGCCTCCCCGAAGTCGTGGGTGGCGACCCGCCGGAGGATCCGCTCGGCGAAGTTGCGCGACTCGAGCGCGGTGGTCTCGGGCAGGAGGACGACGAACTCCTCGCCGCCGTAGCGGGCCACCACGTCCACCGACCGCTGCTCCCGCTTGAGCAGGTTGGCCAGCTGCTTGAGCACCCGGTCGCCCACCAGGTGGCCGTGGGTATCGTTGATCTGCTTGAAGTTGTCGATGTCGATCATCATCCCGGTCAGCATGGTGGCGTACCGGGCGGCGCGATCCATCTCCTGCTCCAGCTTCTCCATCAGGGCGCGCCGGTTGAAGCAGTTGGTCAGCGCGTCGGTCTCGGCCAGGTGGCGCATCTGCTCCTGGCCCATGACCGCGTTCTCCAGGTCGTAGGCCTTCTCCAGCGCCGCCACCGCCGCGGTGATGACCTGGTCGGCGAAGGCGACGTCCTGCTCGTTGAGCGGGGCGTCCTCGCTGGTGGTCCGGAGGAAGAACACCCCGGCCGGCCGGTCGCGCAGCGAGAACCGCAGGGCGATGGCCGAGCGGGTCTGGACCTGGTGGCCGTTGGACCAGCCGGCCCGGACCTGGTCGTACAGCGGGTCGGTGGTGGCGTCCCGGATCAGCACGACCTCGCCGGTGACCAGCGCCCGCCGGATCTCGGGGTACTTGGTGAGGTCCACCGGCATGTTGTGGAGCATCGGGTTCTCGTAGGCGGCCACCACCGTCCCGGTCGCCTCCTCCGGACTGGCGATGACGATCGAGCAGCGGGAGATGTTGAGCCCGTGGGCCACCCGCCGGACCAGGATCTGGTAGATCTCCTCCGGCTTGAGCGAGGCGGTCACCTCCTGCATGATGTCCATCATCTCCGACCGCGAGCGGGCCTCGGCCCGGGCCTGGTTGAGCTCGCGGCCCACCCGGAGGTGCGCCTTAACCCGGGCCAGCAGCTCCCGGACCCGGAACGGCTTGGGAATGAAGTCCGCGGCGCCCAGGCCGAGCGAGCGGACGGTGGCCTCCTCCGGCGGCATGGAGGAGATCATCAGCACCGGGAGGTCCTTGAACTTGGGATCGGACTTGACCCGCTGGAGCAGCTGCAGCCCGTCCACCTTGGGCATCATGATGTCGAGCAGCAGCAGGTCGAACGCCTCGGCCTGGAGGTGGTCGAACAGGTGCTCGCCGCCGGGGACGGTCAGCACCTCGTAGCCGTTCTCCTTGAGGATCCAGGAGAGGGTGCGGGACAGCGCCTGGTCGTCGTCGGCGACGAGGATCTTGGGGGCGAGCGGCATTCAGCCTACCAGACGTTGGTGGAGGTGGGGGTCCACGTTGCCGCCGCTCACCACGGCCACGGTCGGGCCGGTGGGCGCGACCCGCCCGGCCAGCAGGGCGGCGACGGCCACGGCGCCGGACGGCTCGGCCCGCAGCTCGGCGTGGCGGTACAGGTGGCGGACGCCCTCGGCGATCTCGTCCTCGGTGACGGTGACGGCCCGCCGGACGGTCTGCCGGAGCAGCTCGAAGGTGAGGGTGCCGACCGAGCGGGACAGCAGGCCGTCGGCCATGCTCTCGGCCTGCTCCAGGGTGGTCGGCTCGCCGGCGGCCAGCGCGGCCGACAGCTTGGCCGCGCCGGCCGGCTCGACCCCGATCACCTCGACCTCGGGCGCCAGCGCGGCGATGGCGACCGCGATGCCGGAGATGAGCCCGCCGCCGCTCACCGGCACCAGCACGGTGCGGACGTCGGGGCGCTGCTCCAGGATCTCGAGGCCGATGGTGCCCTGCCCCGCGATCACGTCGGGATGGTCGAACGGCGGGATCATCGCCAGCTGCTCGTCCCGGGCGATGGCCGCGGCGCGGGCGCCCTGCTCGGCCGACCGGGTGCGGCCGGCCAGGACCACCTCGCCGCCGTGCCGGCGTACGCCTTCGACCTTGACCGCCGGGGTGGACTCGGGCATGACCACCACCGCCCGGAGACCGAACCGCTGGGCCGCCCAGGCGATGGCCTGGCCGTGGTTGCCGCTGGAGGAGGTGACCACCCCTCCCGCGCCGCCCCGGCCGACCAGTCG
>DATAOR010000086.1:0-2112 GCA_036265635.1 Gemmatimonadales bacterium | reverse complement strand
GGTCACGCGCTACCGTCTCGAATAGCCGGCCGGCAAGCGCGGGGAGGTCCTCCCGCCTGGCGCGGAGCGGGTGGAGCTGGACGCGCATCACGCTGATCGCACGGTACAGCGCGGGCGCAAAGCCGCTCGCGAGCAGGGCGGGCGGATCGCGGCTGGTGGCGCCGATGATCCGCACGTCCTCGCCCTCCTCCAGTGCGCGGAGGAGCGTCGCCTGGGCCGCGGGCGGCAGGTCGCCCAGCTCGGCGAGGAAGAGGGTCCCCTCTCCTGCCGCCTCGATCTGTCGGCGGGACAACGCCGCGCAGTTGGCGGCGAGAAACGGCCGGTCCCGCCGGCTCCCCGCCTGGTGAATCGCCTGGGCGAACAGCTCCGCGCCCGTGCCCGGCTCGCCCAGGAGCAGAACCGGCAAGTCGGTCCCGGCCGCGGCGAGCGCGGCCTGGCGGGCGGACCGGCACGCCGGGCTCTCCCCGACGATGTCGGCGAAGGTGTGCCGGGGGCTGCCCAGCCGGCCCGGCGCCTTCCGGGCGCGCGGACGGGCTCCCGTCTCCCGATGCTCCAGCACCAGGCAGCCTCCTACCACGGTGTGCCCCTCCAGGACGGGGTGCCACACTCCTCGCCTTGCACCACCACCTGCGTCGCCCGCGAGGGCGACCTCCTGCGGGAGCGGGTCGCGCGTCCGGCCGACGAGTTCCGGGACGAGCGCCCGGAGCGCGGGATCTTCCCGCCCCGGGCTCAACTCCGTCGGCGCCGCGGGCGAGGCGAGGAGGATCCGTCCACGCCGGTCGACCGCCACGACGCCGTCGGCAGGATAGCGCTGACTCAGATGCGTAAGCCGCGTGACCACGAGATACCGGCGCTCGATCTCTCGCGCGGCAACGCTCTGCTCGATCGCCAGCGCGAGGGCCAGGGCCAGGTTCAGGGTGTGCGGGTGCGCCTGGTCCCGGAACCCGGAGACGTCGAGCACGCCGAGGCTCCGCCCGGTGGACAGTTCGCGGATGGGGACCGCGGCACAGTGCCAGCGCTGCCAGCGGGCGCAGAAATGCTCGGCGCCGACGATGTGCACGGCGCTGCCGGTGGCGAGGGCGGTGCCGGGCCCGTTGGTGCCGACGACGTGTTCGGACCAGAGCGCACCCGGGCGGAAATTGATGTCGGCGAGGCCTTCCAGGGCGGCGGGATCGCCCTCGGCGGACAGCATCCGGGCCTCGTGATCGAACAGCGTGAGGATGTGTCCGGCGCCGGCGAAAGACTGCTCGTGCTCTGCCATCCGGGCGCGGGCCAGGTCGAGCCAGTCGGTGGTCTCCACCGCGTCCACCAGCGCGCTCGCGTCCATGACGACCGGCGCCTCGCGCAGATCGGGCGGCACGGCCGCGCCGAGACTTCGCTCCCAGGAGCTTCGCACGGCCGTCCGGACCCCGCCCGGAAGGGCATGGTCGCGGACCGCCGCGAGCCACTGGCGCTCCACAGCCCGCTGCGCCTCGGCCCCGAACGGGATGAGATCGAGCGACGTCATGCGCGAATCCCTCCTGCCCGGTTGGTCACCGGCGGTCGAGCACGAGCAGTGAGAAGGTGTCCGACGCCGGGCTCGTCACTGTGTAGAGCCGGTGCGTGCGCTGATCCAGCGCCATGGTCGGTGAAGACGCGCCTGGAGGCGGGGTCGTAGAGCACGGCATCGGCGCCCGCGCCGGCCGGGGTCCGCCGGAGCACCCGCAGGGTTCCGAGAGCGAACATCGTCACGCTGCCGTCGCGGCCCGACGTGGCGAAGCCATGGCCCGTCGCGTAGTCGAGGGCCACGCCGTGCGCGCCGTCGAGCCCCGGAACCTCACCGAGCAGTTTGCCGGACTCGGGGTTCACCACCATCACCCGGGTCTGCCGGGCGATGAACAGCCGGTGCTTCACGGAGTCCAGCGTGATGTAGTCCCACCGGCCGCTCCCGCCGAGCGGGATGGAGCGGACGACATGATAGGAGGGCGCCGCGCCCGTCTGGGCGAGCAGGCCACCGGACACGGTGGCCGTCAGAGCCGCGGCTGTGGCGAAGGCGCGGAGGCGCCGGAAGGCTTCAGCGGCCGGTCTCACGGCTTTCTTCCGGCTGGACTCCGAACGTATCGCTCTTCCCGG
>DATAOR010000085.1:0-9695 GCA_036265635.1 Gemmatimonadales bacterium | reverse complement strand
CTGGTGTCCCGCGGTCCCGTGCCGTAACATCCGTAGTCCATTCACCTCCGGGGGCTCGGGGCCGCCGGCATCGTCTTTCGTCCCTCCTCGTGGGGAGGGCTCTGGGCCGCGTTGCGGCCGGGAGCCGTCATGCCCACGATCGCTACCTTCCCCGACATCCACCCTCTCCCCATCATTCCGGGCACCGAGCCGTTCGATGGGGCCGACTGGGTCTTCGAGCCCGATTATGACGGGTTCCGAGCCCTGCTCCTGGCCTCAGCCGACGGATGCGAGTTTCAGGGGCGCCAGGACGGGCATTATGAGGCCTTTGCCGACCTGCGCGCCCGGATCGCGCGGGTCCTCCAGGGCCGAGAGGCGATCCTCGACGGCCAGATCCTGTCGCTCGACCCCCGAGGCAAGCCCATCTTCCGCGACCTGCTCAAGGGCCGGGGGTACCTGGCCTTCGCCGCGGCGGATCTGCTTTGGCTCGATGGCCGGGATCTGCGGGGCCTTCCCCTGAGCGAGCGCAAGGCCCGGCTGGGCCAGCTGCTGCCCAGCGACACGGGCCCGCTGTACAAGGTGTTCACGCTCGAGGAGCATGGCCGCGCCCTGTTCGAGGCGGCGCGGCGGCTGGACCTGGCCGGCGTCCTGGCCAAGGGACGTCACGACGTCTATCACGACACGGTTCGCTGGTACCGGTTCCGCAATCCGGCCTACCGCCAGGCGGACCAGCGGCTGGACCTCTCCCACGCGCCTGCCCGGGCCCGCCGGGAGCCCAAGGAATAAGACGACGGGGCACCGGAGGCGTCGCCCCGGTGCCCCGTCTCGGCCTCGGCTCGGAGGCCTCAGGCCGACAGCACCACCTTCTCGCAGTTGTCGACCTTGTTGACGAACATCTCGAAGCCCTTGGGGGCGTCGGCCAGCTTCATCCGGTGGGTGATCACGAAGCTGGGATCGATTTCGCCCTTCTGAATCCGGTCCAACAGCGGCCGCATGTACCGGTGCATGTGAGTCTGGCCGCTGCGGATGGTCAGGCTCTTGTTCATCAGGGCGCCCATCGGGAACTTGTCGATCAGCCCGCCGTAGACCCCGATGACCGAGACGGTGCCCCCCGGCCGGCAGGCCATGATCGCCTCGCGCAGGGCGATGGGCCGGTCGGTCTCCAGCATCAACGCCTGCTTGGCCCGGTCGTAGGCGTAGATCGCGGCCGGACCGTGGGCCTCCATCCCCACCGCATCGATGCAGGCATCGGGCCCCCGGCCGGCGGTGATTTCGTTGATCCGCTCGAGCGTGCTCTCTTCCTCGTAGTTGATGACGTCGGTAGCGCCGGCCTTCTCGGCCGCCATCCGCAGGCGGTAGGGGAAGCGGTCGATTGCGATGATCCGCTCCGCCCCCAGCAGCCGCGCACTGGCGATGGCGAACTGTCCCACCGGCCCGCAGCCCCAGACGGCGATCACGTCGCCAGGCTGGATGTTGCACATCTCCGCCCCCATGTAGCCGGTGGGGAAGATGTCCGAGAGAAACAGCACCTGGTCGTCGGTCAGCTCCTCGGGCACCTTGAGCGGGCCGACATCGGCGAACGGGACCCGGGCGTACTCCGCCTGCCCGCCCGCGAACCCGCCGAGCATGTGAGAGTAGCCGAACAGCCCGGCGGGCGAGTGGCCCATCAGCTTCTCGGCGATCCAGGCATTGGGGTTGGAGTTCTCGCACAGTGACCAGAGATCGCGTTGGCAGTTGGCGCAGGCTCCGCAGGCGATCGTGAAGGGCACCACCACCCGGTCCCCGACCTTGAGGTTCTTGACCGACGGGCCGGTCTCGACCACCTCGCCCATGAACTCGTGGCCCAGGATGTCGCCCTTCTCCATCGTCGGGATCAAGCCGTTGTAGATGTGCAGGTCGGACCCGCAGATCGCGGTCGAGGTGATCCGGACGATCGCATCGCGGCCGTTCAGGATCTTCGGGTCGGGAACCTCGCGGACCTCGAGCTTCCGCTTGCCCAGCCAGCAGTTGGCCTTCACCGGTCACCTCCGAGCTTGGCTGCCTCGGCAGACGGCTGCGCCGGATGCATTCCCCGGTGGATGCTGGCGTCCGAGTGGACCACCTCGCCGGTCTCGATCACCTGCTTGAGCCGGCGAAGGTCGCTCTTGACCTGCTGGGACGGCTCTTCGCCGAACAGCTTGGCCACGAGCGCCCCGAGCCGCCCACCCGGCGGATCGTACTGCAGCGACACGTGGATTTCGGTCCCCAGGTTGCCCGGCGCGGGCTTGAACCGGACCGTTCCCCGGTTGGGCACGTCGGCCTGGGGCTCGGACTGCCACGCGATCGCCTCGTTGGGCCGATCTTCGACGATGCTGGCATCCCACTCCACCGAGCTCCCGGCCGGCGCCTTGGCCTTCCAGTGCGACCGGCGTTCGTCGAGCACCTGTACGCTCTCCACATGCTCCATGAACTGCGGCAGGTTGCGGAAGTCCCGCCAGAATCGGTAGAGCTCGTCCGGAGGCCGGCCGATGGTGATGGACTGCCGAACGTCGATGGCGCCGCTGCTCAGGCCCTTGCCACCATCGGTCTGCTGCTTGAGCCGTTGGCCAGTCATCACATCGAGGGCCGTGACGCCCAGGACGGCTGCCGTGGCCAGGGCGACCTTGCCCCGCTCGGACCGGTCCGAGGCCATGGCCCGCCCCAGGAAGGCCAGATCCATCAGGTCGCCTCCTACCCGGGCCCAGACGGCGCCGGTGGGACGCTCCCCGGCCAGAATGGCCAGACCGGAGGCGATCTCCCGGAGCCCATAGGCAAACAGGATGTTGCGATGGGTGTCGTCGTCTTCCACCCCGATCAGCCGGGCCATCCGGCGGGGCGCCGCAACCTCGGCCAGCCCCAAGCCAATACTGAACCAGCCCAGGCCTCGAGCCGTTCGCACGGTTCGATCGGCCGGGGGCGGGCTCAAATTCTCGGGTCCCTGATCCCACTCGAACCGGCTGGGCTCGCCGATGTCCTCCCAGCGGCGTCCGGTCCGGTTCGGTTGCTGTATGGCGGTGGTCATGGTGCTGCTCGCTCCTTCCCTTCGCCGGCAAGGCCGCCGGACGATGCAATCGCTTGAACGGTCCGAGCCGACGGCTGCACGCTGCGCATCGGCCTGGCGCCACAGTGGCCGCAGTCCTCGGGCGGCCGAGCGGAGTTCAGGGGTTCACCACTAAGCGCCGCGGCGCAATCGGCTGCCACGTGAGGATCACGAGCCTGACAGATGCGAGCGTGAGCAGCGCGGGGCCGTGACCGGAGTCACGAACGGTTCAAGGTCAGGCCTCCAGCTCCAGCGTGGGCGTGGCCTGACTCTGCCTCAGGGAGCTGCGCACCGCCCGCAGCAGGTCCGGCAGGTCGAAGGGCGGAGCCAGGAAGCGGACCTGGTCAGGCAGGACAGCCCCGCCCGGCAGGTCCGCGGCGTCGGCCACGCCGAGGATCGGGATGCCGTTGACCGCTTGCCGGAGCCGACGGGTGGCCGCCAGGGCGTCGGCGTCCAGGACACGGACGGCCAGGACGATCAGCTGGGGCGGGGCGGACCGGACCGCCCCGATGGCGGCGTCCGTGTCGGGGCACGCGGTCGTGCCATATCCCGAGCTTTGGAGAAACTTGGTCATCGTCCGGCGGAGCATGGGTTCCGGCTCGATGACCAGGACCATGGGTTGCATCGACAGGCCTCGGCTGGTGGGCGCTGGCCGCCCGACCCCTGCCTGGGGCCGGCAGCCAAGCCAATATGAGGGGGCCGGGCCAACCCCGGTGTGAGCCGCCTCTCTTGCCGAGGCGGCCGGGCGGCTGTACTTAGATGGATGGCCACTAACGAACACGGCGAAGAGGCATTTGCCCCGGCGCCTCGCCGCCCTTTGCCGCCCGCTCTGCTGTTCGGTCGCACCTTCCTTCGACACCCCCGGATGCTGGGATCGGTCATCCCCAGCAGCCGCTTCCTGATCTCCCGGGTCTTGCGCCAGGTCGACTGGGACACCACCCGGGTGGTGGTGGAGGCCGGACCCGGGGTGGGCACCCTCACCTCGCCGATCCTCGAGCGGCTCGGCGGGGACGGGACCATGGTGGCGTTCGAGATGAACCCTACCTTTGTGGTCCATCTCCGGAGTGAGATCCCCGACCGACGGCTGACCGTGCTGCACCGCTCGGCCGGCGAGGCCGGTGCGGCCTTGCATGAGCGGGGGATCGGGTCGGTCGATCTGCTGGTGTCGGGCATTCCGCTCAGCGGGCTGAGTCCGGCGGACCGGTTGGACCTCATCACCGGCTGGCGCCGGCTGCTGAGGCCGGGTGGGGTCCTGGTGATCTACCAGTTCACCCGCTCCGTCCTGCCCGAGCTGCGCCGCGTCTTCGGCCACGTGCGGCAGGAGTTCGAGCCCCTCAACGTCTTGCCGGCCCGCGTATTCCGCTGCGTGACCTGAGCCCGGAATACCGGCGGGAACGCCCCGTCCGGCCCGGCCGGGCCGTGCCCCTGCGGCTCACGGCCGACGGCGGGATGGGCGCCTGATGATGCGCCTCCCTGTCATGGACCCGCTGGGCCGGTCCGACCCGGATTGACGTCGGGCATGTCGCGCCGGTACGTCATCCTTCTGTTCCTCCTGCTCGACCTCCTTCCCGCGGTGCTCCCGGCGCAGGAGCGGGTGCCCTCCAGCCACCGGGCCGCCGTCGGCGCGGAGGTCGGCTATTCGCGCAGCGATCTGGTGGGGGCCGACGCCGAGCGAGTCGAAAGCCGGCAGGGCGCCCTGACCGGGGTATATCTCCAGGCGCCGATCCACTCGCCGCTGTTCCTCCGGACCGAGGTCCTGTTCGCGCTGAAGGGCGGACGGAGCCGGACCCCCGCCGAGGGCGGCGGCACGACCGATCGGGACATCGAGCTGGCCTACATCGAGCTCCCGGTCATGCTGCGGGCCGGCGTCATGCGGGGGCGGTTCCGGCCGATGGTGTTCGGGGGCCCGGCGCCGTCGCTCCAGATCGGGTGCGACGTGCAGGTCATCCGGCCTAGCGCGCCGATCCGGGACATCTGTGATCAGAGCCCGTTGTCGGCCTTCCGGGGGTTCGACGTGGGCATGGTCGTAGGCGGGGGTCTCGAGGTGCGCTGGCCCCAGTCGGCCCTGGCCCTGGAGGCGCGGTACACCGCCGGGCTCCGGTCGGTCCTCGACGGGGCCGATGTCCGCAACCGGGCCTTCGGGGTCGCGCTTGCGCTGACCTTCTGACCGATCGGCCGGTTGCCCGGTTCTCCGGGCGGAGGAACGACGAGGGGCGCGCCGGCCGGCGCGCCCGTGCTTGCCTGCGGGTCTGCGGCCAGCTCAGAACAGGTAGCGCCCGCCGACCTGGAATTGACGGGGCTCGCCCAGGCCGCTTCGAAGGGTGCCGTCGAAGCTCAGGAAGACACCCGCGCTGGACGGATCACGGAAGTTGTCGCTGTTGGTGACGTTGAACACTTCGAAGATCGCCTCGAAGGTGCCTTGCCGACCGAAGTTGAAAGGACGGGAGAGGCGGATGTCCCAGGAGAAGAACGCATTGTCCTTCCGGATGGTGTTCCGCTTCAGCACATGGCCATCGGGGCAGATCCGCTGCGGTTGCGTGGTGACCCGTACCCCGGTGCCCCGATTGTCCGCGGCGCAGACTTCCGAGGTCGGCTGGGCCGAGTAGGCGCTGACCCGGTTGTTCAGGTAGAAGTCCCCCGGCAGCACCCCCAGCAGCCAGGCGTTGAAGCGGTGCCGCTGATCCCGATCACTCCAGTTGTACTCGGCCTGAAGCGCGTCCGCCCGGGCGTAGCGGAAGGTGAACGGATCGCGCTCGTTGTCGTCATCCGACTTGTCGAACGACAGCGTGTAGTTGACCTGGAACTGGAGCCGGGGATTGATCGTCCGGCGCAGCTCCGCCGTGACGCCGTTGTAGCGCGACTTGGCGGAGCTCTGGACCACGAACAGCTGGCCGATGCCGTTGGGGCCCCCGTCTAGGCCGGTGGACCACGGACCGAGGCCGTCGCCGTTGCCGAACACCGGATCGTTGGCGTTGAAGAACCGGGTCAGGTGGTCGGTGCGGGCGTGGGTGTAGCTGAGCGAGCCGGCCAGGCCGGGAAGCAGCTCCCGCTCGAACGCCACCGTGGCGGTGAAGGTGCGCGGGTTGACGAAGTCCTCGGCGAACACGTGCACTTCCGGCTGGAACGGTCCGCCCGAGGGTGATGCCAGCAGGTCGCCGTAGTTGGGCGGCGCCCCCAGCACGCCGGTCAGGGCGCTGTTGCGAAACAGGGTCTGGCCCCGCGACCCGTCGGTGCTCCGGACACTCGCCAGGTTGAGTCCGGGAATCCGGGCGTAGTAGAGCCCGGCATTGGCCCGAAGCACCTGCTTGCCATCGCCCTTCATGTCATACGCAATGCCGAGGCGAGGCTGAAACATGTTGTAGTCCGACGGGATCGTGCCGTCGGTGGGGAACTTGAACGTCCCGGCCGCCGTGGTCACCGTCTGGCCGATGAACGGAGCATAGAACAGCTGATCGATCGGCGTGATCAGGCCGGGCTCGATCTGGGCCTCCCAGCGGAGGCCGTAATTCAGGGTGAGCTTGTTGTTCGGCTTCCAGCTGTCCTGGAGGAACAGCGCCAGCTCGTGCTGGATGATCGTCTGGGTGCCCGCCTCCTCGACCGTGGTGGGCGGCACGCCAGCCTGCTGGAGGTACAGCACGACGGGGCCCGTGATCGTGGTGCCCGGCGGACAGGCGCCGGTGGTGTTGTTGCTCCCGTCCGAGCACTCCACGTAGCCGTTCCCGTTGGCCACGTAGTTGAGGAAGCCGTCCACCGAGCCGAACGCCATGCGGCCGTTGGCGAAGCCCAGGAAGGTCTGGTTCACGCCGGTGCGGTTCCACTCGGCGCCCAGCTTGAAGAGGTGGTTGCCCTTGACCAGCGAGACGTTGTCCAGCACCTGGAACCGGTAGTCGTACGCCGTCCGGAGGGGGATGAAGAACGGCATGCCGATCCGGTACCCCCCGGCGAAGTCGATGTCCGTGTCCGGGAACGGGCGGCCGGTCGCCGGGTTGATCGCGCCGGTATAGGGGCGCGGGCGGTCCTCCCGGGCCCACTGGAAACGGAACTCGTTGGACAGCGCCGACGAGAACAGGGACGTCAGGCTGCCGTTGACCGCGTGCGAATGGTCGTTCTCCAGCGCGTTGGCGCTCCGGCCCCAGGTGTCCACATCGAAGGTGCCGTTCTGCTGGCTCGACCGGGTGTAGTTGTACTTGAGGGTCGCGTTGTGCTTCGGGGCCAGCCGGAAGTCGAGCTTGGCCAGCAGCGCGTTGGCGTCGTTGGTCCGGGCGATCGGGCCGAACTCGTTCTGCAGCACCCCGCCGAAGGCGGTATCGGTGAATGCGACCAACCTCGGGTCGATCAGGTCCAGCCGGCTTCGCTGCTTGGTCTCGTTGTACTCCTGCTGGTCGTACGCCAGGAAGAAGAATGCCCGGTCACGCACGATCGGGCCGCCCAGGGTGGCACCGAACTGGTGTTGCCTGAAGTCGGGACTGAACCCTGAGGTGCTGCCGTTGGGAAAGGTGTGGCTGAAGTCGGCCGAAAGCGCGTCGTACTTGCCGAAGTAGTGGGCCGAGCCGTGGAACTCATTGGTGCCCGACTTGGTGATCACGTTGACGAACCCGCCGCTCGAGCGGCCGAACTCGGCATTGGCCCCGTCGGCCACCACCACGAAGTCCTGGACGGCGTCCAGATTGAAGGTGAACGCGGGCCGCTGGCCGCCGCGCTGCTCGCCGAAGAACGGGTTGTTGAAGTCGGCCCCATCCACCGACACGTTGTTGTGAATGCCCCGCTGGCCCCCGATGCTGATTTCGTCCCCGTCGGGCCCCTGGACGATGGCCACGTTGGGAGTCAAGGTCGTGAAGTTGAAGATGTTCCGCCCGTTGTTGGGCAGGCCTTCCACCGCCTCTACCCCCAACCGGGTCGAGCCCTCGGACTGGGTCACATCGACCGTCGGCTCTGCCCCGCCCACCGTGATCTCCTGCAGCTGCACCGCTTGGGGCGTCAGCTTGAAGGAGACCTCCTGGGTCTCGCCCAGCCGGACCGCCACTCCGGTCCGGGCCGCGGCCGTGAATCCCAGCGCACGGGCCGTCACATCATAGGTCCCCACCCGGAGCAGCGTCGCTACGTAGGCACCCTGCTCGTTGGTGGTGAGCACCCGGGAGGCGTTGGTCTCGGCGTTGCGAAGGGTGATCGAGGCCCCCGCCAGCGTCCCGCCGGCGGAGTCGGTAACGGTACCCCGGATCACACCGGTGGTAGCCTGAGCCTGGGCGGCGAGACGTTGCGGCAGGGCCGCCAGCACCAGCGCGGTGGCGGCGAGAGACGACCGAAGCAGACGCATCACGGGCATGAGAGCTCCCTTTGACCGGCGGGACGAGTCCCGGCGTGGCCATCCGGCGGCACCGGACGGGCGGGGCGGCGTAAGGTGGGACGGGGACGGGCATAGCATATCGTCCGCTCGCGCGACGGGCAAGACGGTGTGGGGTGGATCACAGACCTGTGAAAAACCAGCAGGCACCTTCAAGCGTTGTGGTCCCGTCGTGCTCCCCACCCTTCCATCCAGGGTCGACTCATGACGCAGGGCGGTGCTGCGGTCACCCTCCCGGAAGGTCGATCCCTGGGCCGGCTGAGGCCGTCGGGCTGGAGCGGCCTGCCCTGGGCGGATGTCGCCAGATCGGTGCGGGGGCCGTTACTCACGCTCGCGACCGTGGTGCTCCTCGACGTCCTCCGCCGGCATGGGTTGGCCCTCCGGTCGCCCTTCCCGCTCGTTCTGCTGCCCGTTATCTACACCGCCCTGGTCGGCGGCCTCCGCCCCGCCCTCGTGAGCGTGGTGGTAGCCACACTCTACGCCCTGCACTTCTTCGCCCAGCCCGGCCTGCCGCTCCGCTTCAGCCCGCCCGACGTGGTCAGCCTGCTCGCGGTCGGGCTTGCCACGCTCGCCGTGGCGGTCCTGGTGGCTCGCCTGAGCCAGCGCCTGGCTCGGGCCGAGGGCGCCGCCATCACCGCCGCCGACGCCGAGGCGCTGGCCCGGCGCTACAGCCTGCTGGAGCAGGCCTCGCTGCTGCTGAGCTCGGATCGGGACTTCGAGGCTGCCTTTCGCGACTTCGCCCGGCTGCTGGTGCCGTCCCTCGCCGATTGGGGCACGGTGCATCTCGCCGGCTCGGACGGCACGCTGCACTACGTGGCCGGCGCGCACCGGGAGCCCGCCCGCGATCTGGTCGTTCGTGCCCTGGCCGGGTACGGCCGGCGCCGGCCCCCATTCGACGGCCTGGCCCTGAACCAGCGACTGGCGGTGGACGAGGCCATGCTCCGGGCCATCGCCGCCGACGACGAGGATCTCAAGCTCTATTGCGCCCTCGCGCCGGCCGAGGTGCTCCGTCTCCCTCTGGGCCATGACCCCGCCCCGCTGGGCCTCATCACGCTGGGACACTCTGCCCAGACCGGGCGCCGGTTCAGTCAGGCGGATTCGAGCCTGGCCGGCGAGCTGGCCGCCAGTGCCGGCCTCGCGGTCGCCAACCTGCGGCTCCGGCGCGAGGCCGACCAGGCCGAGCGCCGGGGGCGCCTGACCTTCGAGGCTCATCCTCAGCCGATGTGGATGTTCGACGTCGACACCCTGGCCTTCCTGGCGGTCAACGACGCGGCGGTGCACCACTACGGCTGGTCCCGGGACGAATTCCTCGCGATG
>DATAOR010000084.1:0-7733 GCA_036265635.1 Gemmatimonadales bacterium | reverse complement strand
CGCGGATACGCCCGGGCAGGGCTCGACCAACCAGGAGCCCGATTCGGAGCCGGAGGTCGAGCGCACCACCATCGGCGGCTACGGAGAGGTGCACTACACCAATCCCTCGGGCCCCGACAGCCCGGGCGAGGTCAACGTCGCCCGATTCGTCGTGTTCCTGTCTCACAGCTTCAGCGAGCAGCTGGCCTTCCGGTCCGAGCTCGAGGTCGAGGATGCCAAGGTCGAGGGTGGCGAGCCCGGGGGCGAGGTGGCCTTGGAGCAGCTCTATCTCGACTATTCGCTGTCGCCGGCAGCCACCCTTCGCGCCGGCCTGGTCCTGCCGCCCATCGGCATCATCAACGAGACTCACGAGCCGCCCACCTTCAACGGCGTCGAGCGGCCCGACTTCGATCACGATGTCATCCCCTCCACCTGGCGCGACATCGGCGTCGGTCTGGTCGGCACCCTGCCGGGCGGCAGCGGCCTCAACTACCGGGTGTATCTGCTCAACGGCCTTCGAGCCAGCGGGTTCTCGGCCGAGGAAGGCATTCGCGAAGGGCGGCAGGAAGGCCGCGAGGCCAGCTTCGCCAATCCCTCGTTGACCGGCCGGCTGGAGTGGGTCCGGCCGGGCCTGCGGATCGGCGGGTCGTTCTGGTACGGGGGCAGTGCGGCGCAGGACCCCGCGCTGGGTTCCGGCTCGTTCGACAACGCGGTGGCGCTGGTGGCGGCCGATGCCCGCTACGATACCGGTCCCTTTATGTTCCGGGGCGTGGTGGCCAACGTCAGCATCGCCGACGCCGACGCCATCAATGCGGCGTACGGCGGCCAGGTCGGCAGCCGGATCGCGGGGGGATATCTGGAGGGTGCCTACAACGTGCTGGCCGGGTTGGCGCCGGCCTCCAGCCAGCGGCTGAACGCGTTCCTCCGGCACGAGCGCTACAACACCCAGGCCGGCGTGCCCGACGGAGTGGTGCGCGACGATGCCCTGGCCCGGCGGATCACCACCTTCGGCCTGAGCTATCTGCCGGTGTACAACGTGGTCTTCAAGGGCGACTACCAGCTCCGGCGCAATCGCGCCGGGCTGGGGCAGCACGAGGTGCTCAGCCTGGGGGTGGGCTATCAGTTCTAGCACGGGCCCCCTCGGCCTTCTCCTGGCGCTGGGTCTGGCAACGGCGCCCGCCGGGGCCCAGGCCGCACCGCCCCAGAAGGTGGCCCAATCGATCGCCCGGGTGTATGGCCCCGGGACCAGGGCCGACACGGTCGTGGTCGAGGGGCAGACGGTGTATCGCATCGCCCGCGCCGACACCCTGCTCGGCTTCGCCGAGGTGCGGAACGTGAAAGGCAAGGAGCAACCGATCACCTACCTGGTGGCGGTGGACAGCGCGGGCATCATGCGCGACGTCGACATCCTGGTCTACCGGGAGACTCAGGGCGGCGAGGTCGGCAGCGACGCGTGGCGCCGGCAGTTCCGCGGCAAGACCGCGGCGGACCCGATGGCCGTCGGCAAGGACATCCGCAACATCTCCGGCGCGACCATCAGCTCCAACGCGGTGACCCGCAGCGTCCGGCTGGCAGTGCGGCAGCTGGCCGCCTGGCGGGCCGGCGGCCGGCTCAAGTGACGGTGGACCCCGGACTGTCCTGGCGGCGGGCGCCGCGGGTGTTTCGGCTGCTGGGGCTCTGGCTCACCGTGGTCCAGGCGGTCGGGTACACCACTTCGCTGCTGTTCGTCCACCACACCACCGGCCTCACCCCCGTGGGCGTCGCCGAGCGCTACC
Source organism: Gemmatimonadales bacterium (assembly GCA_036265635.1). Classification (GTDB taxonomy): domain Bacteria; phylum Gemmatimonadota; class Gemmatimonadetes; order Gemmatimonadales; family GWC2-71-9; genus CAVVWJ01. Next base: position 5,979 of record DATAOR010000084.1, on the reverse strand, counting down.
GCGGCTCCGATTCCACGGCGGCCGAGGCCGCCATGCAGTTTCCCAAGTCGTACGCCGAGATGCTGACGATCACCCACACCCACCTGCTGAGCATGGCGGCCATCTTCCTGTTCAGCGGGGCGGCCCTGGCGCTGTGTCAGCGGCCGTCGGAACGCTGGCGGGCGTTCCTGGTGGCGGAGCCGTTCCTGGCGCTGCTGGTGTCGTTCGCTTGCATGTGGCTGATGCGCTACGTGGACGCCCGCTTCAGCTGGTTGCTGACCCTGTCGAGCGGCTCGATGGCCGTGATCTTCTACCTGCAGACCTTCTTCGTCCTCCGCGAGCTCACTGGCCGAGGGCCGGCATGAAGCGGCGCGACTTCCTTGGCGGGTTGACCGCGGCCCTGGCCGGGGCGACGGTGCCCGGCCGTCTGGCCGCCGCGGCCGCCGGGTCGGCCCGCCGTGGGCCCGAGCGGTTCATCGAGCGGTGGTCCTGGGCCATGGGTCAGGCGGTTCATCTCCAGTTGTTCGCGGTGTCCGACATGGCGGGCTACGAGATCGCCCAGGCAGCCCTGGCGGAGCTGCGGCGGGTCGAGGGCGTCCTGTCGCGGTTCGACGACCGCAGCGAGCTGTCGGAGCTCAACCGGACGGCGGGCCGGGGACCACAGAAGGTGGGCGCCGATCTCGCCGCGGTGCTCACCGCGGCCGCTCACTTCCGGACCGGCACCGACGGCGCCTTCAACATCGCCGTCGAGCCGCTGATGCGCGCCTGGGGCTTCCATACCGAGCGCCGGTCCCCACCATCAGCCGCGGAATTGGCTGAGGCGCGGGCGTCGGTCCGGGCGGCCACGCTCACCGTCGGCCCGGGGTCAGTGACGCTGGGAGGCCGGGCGACCCAGCTCGACCTGGGCGGCATCGGCGTCGGGTACGGGCTCGATCGGATGGCACACGTGCTTCGGCAGGGCGGTGTCCGTCGGGCCTTGCTGGACGTCAGCGGGGACTGCCTGGCGCTGGGGGCGCCGCCGGGTGAGTCGGGCTGGCTGGTGGCGGTGGCAGACCCCTCGCGGCCCGGCGGGACCATCGGGCAGGTTCGGCTGCGCGATGCCGCCCTGGCGACCTCGGCCAACACGGTCTCGGTGATCCACTGGGGTCGGGCGGTCCGAGGGCATGTGATGGATCCCGCCACGGGCTACCCGGCCGCCGCTTTAGTGCAGGCTACCGTGGTCGCCCGCACCGGCCTCGAGGCCGACGCCCTTTCCACCGCCATGCTGGTGTCGGGTCACCGGCCGGCAGGAGCGCTGGACAGCTTCCAGGTCGGCGGCTCGCTCGGGTAAGCGATTCAGCGGGCCCAACGGATTGGCGACCTCTTAGCGGGTGCTGCCGGGCTGGCGGGTGCTGCCGGGCTAGGGGGAGCTCCCGGGCTAGCGGATGCCTGTCGGGCTAGCGGATGCCTGTCGGGTTAGCGGGCGGGTGCTGTCGGGCTAGCGGCTGCTGTCGGGCCGGACCGAATCCCGACGGCCGGCCCCCCCGGCGCCGCTCCGGACACGGGCGTCCACCCGGGCCCGCTCCCGATCGAGGGCCTGCTGCTTGCCCTGCCAGTCGTCCGACGTCTGCCCGCCGTAGACCAGCGTGAACGAGTCGTTGACCGGGAGGTCTTCCTCGAACAGGAAGATCGCGCTGACCTGCTCGCGGACGTTGATCTGCTGCGAGGTGAACCGGCCGCTGAACGGCACGATGCCCAGCGGGCGCAGCTCGCGGCTCCGCACCATGACGGTCAGGGTCTGGGGCTCGAACCGGGCGTTGACCCGTTGGCCGAAGAACGTCACCAGCGCCAGCCCCGGCCGGGCAATGCCCGCCATGTTGGCCACCGAGTCGATCGCTCCCCGGCGTGACTGCACCAGCGATCGGAGCGACTCCCAGCTGTCCCGCGCCAGCAGCCGGGTCACCCGGGCGTCGAGCGGGACGAATCGGACCTCGACGTCCGGCGTCCGGATCCGGAGGGCCAGGTCGCTCTGGGTCAGCGTGCCATATCCCCCGGCCGGCAGGGCAATCCCCGCCCCGGCGCCCACCTGGGCCGCGACGCTCGGGGCGCTCATCGCCAGTCCCACGAGGCCGAGCGACCATACCGGGCGGGGCAGCTTCATGCGGTTCCTCCCACGACGTGAACGATGCTGGTGGCGAGCTCGGCGATCCCGAGGCCGGTGGTGCTGCTGGTCAGCTGGATCTGGTCCTCATGCAAGCCCAGGGCCACGCCGAGCTCGGCCGGGCGGCCGGCGCGGGCCGAGCGGGTCAGCTTGTCGCCCTTGGTCAGGGCGACCAGCACCGGCCGTCCGCTCTCGACCAGCAGCGCCTGCATGGCGAGATCGTCCCGCGACGGTGGGTGGCGGACGTCCAGCAGCCAGACCACCCCCGCCAGCGTCGTGCGATCCACCAGGTAGCGGTCCACCAGCCGGCGATAGGCCGCCCGGTCGGCCTTCCCGGCCCGGGCGAAGCCATACCCGGGCAGGTCGACCAGGTACAGCCCAGGCAGCCGGAAGGCGTTGAGCAGGGTGGTCTTGCCCGGCGTGCCGCTAACCCGGGCCAGCCCGGGCCGCCCGGTCAGCGCATTGAGCAGGCTGGATTTGCCGACGTTCGATCGGCCGACCAGGGCCACCTCGGGGAGAGGCGGTGCCAGCGGGACCAGAGGATCGGGGAACGAGCCGACGAATTCGACGGGGAGGGCGGCCAGCGGGTTGGCCGTCCGGGCCCCGGCGTCGCTCACGCCTCCCGCTTGGCGCGCGGGCGCTCGGTCACGATCAGCGGGGAAGTCCCCTCGGTGATCGCTTCCTTGGTGATGACGATCTCGCGGACGTCGTCCCGGTTGGGCAGGTCGTACATGATGTCGGTCATCATGGTCTCGAGGATCGAGCGCAGCCCGCGGGCCCCGGTGCCCCGCTTGAGCGCCTTCTGGGCCACCGCCCGGAGCGACTCGGGATCGAAGGTGAGACCGACGTCCTCGAGCTCGAACAGCTTCTTGTACTGCTTGGTGAGGGCGTTCTTGGGCTCGACCAGGATCCGCATCAGGGCGTCCTCGTCGAGCGCCTCGAGCGAGACCACCACCGGCAGCCGGCCCACCAGCTCGGGGATCAGCCCGAAGCGGAGCAGGTCGTCGGGCTCGACCTCGGCGTAGGGGTTGCGGGCGTCCCGGGGCGCCACCGCGGCGCGGGCGCCGCCGGCGAAGCCGATCTGCTGCCGCCCGGTCCGGGCCTCGATGATCTTCTCGAGCCCGTCGAACGCGCCGCCGCAGATGAACAGGATGTCCTTGGTGTTGATCTGGATGTATTCCTGCTGGGGATGCTTCCGGCCGCCCTGGGGCGGGACCGAGGCGATGGTGCCCTCGAGGATCTTGAGCAGGGCCTGCTGGACGCCCTCGCCCGAGACGTCCCGGGTGATGCTGGGGTTCTCCGACTTGCGGGCGATCTTGTCGATCTCGTCGATGTAGACGATGCCTCGCTCGCACTCGGCGACGTTGAACTCGCCGGCCTGGAGCAGCCGGACCAGGATGTTCTCCACGTCCTCGCCGACGTAGCCGGCCTCGGTCAGGGTGGTGGCATCGGCGATGGTGAAGGGGACGTCGAGGATCCGGGCCAGGGTCTGGGCCAGCAGGGTCTTGCCCACGCCGGTGGGGCCCAGCAGCAGGATGTTCGACTTGTCCAGCTCGACGTCGCCGTCCCGGCCGCTGGTGGCGTTGATCCGCTTGTAGTGGTTGTAGACCGCCACCGCCAGCGTCCGCTTGGCCCGCTCCTGCCCGATGACGTACTGGTCGAGCACGTCCTTGATCTCCGCCGGGGTCGGGACCTGGGTGATGCTGTCCGCGACCTCGCGCTCCTCATCCTCTGCCAGGATCTCGTTGCAGAGGGTGATGCACTCGTTGCAGATGTAGACCGACGGACCGGAGATGAACTTCCGGACCGAGTCCTTCGATTTCCCGCAGAACGAGCAGCGGAGATGCTTGTCGTTGGACATGGAGCCGCGTCGCGTATGGAGGTGAGGGGTGCCGGGCTGAGCCGACCCGGGAAAGGTCGTTCCCCGGCACCTACAGCGTCAAGTCTCGCTCTTCTTGCCGTCCGTGTGGGGCACCAGGTCCTTCCGCGGCGTGAACACGCTGTCGATCAGGCCGTAGGCCTTGGCCTCCTCGGCGCTCATGAACCGGTCCCGGTCCATGTCGCGCTCGATGGTCTCGATCGGCTGGCCCGTGTGCTGGGCGTAGAGCGCGTTCATCTTGCTGCGGAGATAGAGGATCTCGCGGGCCTGGATCTCGATGTCCGCCGCGGTGCCCTGGGCGCCGCCCGACGGCTGGTGGATCATGATCCGCGAATGGGGCAGGGCGCTGCGCTTGTTCTTGGTCCCCGCCGCCAGCAGGAACGACCCCATCGAGGCGGCCATCCCCATGCAGATGGTGTTCACCGGGGCGCGGAGATGCTGCATGGTATCGTAGATCGCCATCCCGGCCGAGACCACGCCGCCCGGCGAGTTGATGTAGAGGTAGATGTCCTTGTCGGGGTTGTCGGCCTCGAGGAACAGCAGCTGGGCGATGATGATGTTGGCGACGTCGTCGTTGATCGGGGCACCCAGGAACACGATCCGGTCCATGAGCAGCCGCGAGAAGATATCGTAGGTCCGCTCGCCCCGGCTGGAGCGCTCGATGATGTAGGGCGGATAGAGCGTGGCCATCGTCAGGACTTCACCTCGTCGAGTGTGGACTGCTGCAGGAGCCAGGCGAAGGCCTTCTCCTCGGTGATGGCGCGCTCGAGCTCGGGCAGCCGCTTGGCCTTCTGCAGGTTGCCGTAGAGCTCGCCGGCCGCCATCCCGCGGGCAGCCGCCAGCTCGGCCACCCGCTGGTCCAGCTCGCCCTCGGTGGCCTGGAGCTGCTGGGCCTCCACCACCGCGTCCAGCACCAGGTCGCGCCGCACCTGGGTCGCCGCCACCTCGTGGAACTGCTGCTCGAACTGGGCCATCTGCTCGGGGGGCACCCGGTACATCTCGGCGTAGCCGTGCATCAGCCGGTGGACCAGCGACTCCGGGGCCTGGACGTTGTTGGCGTCCACGATTTGCTGGATCAGGCCCTGGCGGACCTGGGCGTCGGCCTCGCGGGCGGCCTCGAGCTCGAGGTCGTGCCGCACCGCCGCGCGCAGGGCGTCGACGTTCTCGAAGTCGCCGATCTCGCGGGCGAAGGCGTCGTCCAGCGCCGGCAGCTCCTGGCGCTTGACGTCGTGCAGGGTCACCCGGACCCGGCGGGCCTGCCCCCGGCGGCTCTCGTCCGGATGGTCGTCGGGGAATCGGACCTCGCTGTCGGTGCTCTCGCCCGGGAGCAAGGTCATGATCCGCTCTTCGAGATCGGGGATGGCCTGATTCTGCCCGAGGACCAGATCGTACGGCTGAGCTTCCCCCGCGCCCGCCTCGTCCAGTGGCGCCACCTCGACCCGGACCATCTGCCCGGGCGATGGCTTGGCCCCTTCGACCGGGATCCAGGCGGCCTTCTGCTCCTGGAGCCGGGCCAGCTGCTCGTCCACCGCGCTGTCCGGCACCGCCGCCACCCGGCGCTCCAGCCTGAAGCCGCCGGTCCGCTCCAGCACCAGCTCGGGCCGGATCTCGACCAGCAGGTCGAACTCGATGGGGCTCCCGTCTTCGAACTTGACGTTGCGGATGGAGGGATCGTTGATCGGCTTGAGCGATTCGGCGCTGCGGGCGGTCTCCCAGCCCTCGCGAATGACTTCCTCCAGCACGCTCTGGCGGATGGCATCGCCGAACCGTTTCCGGACCACCGCCGCCGGGGCCTTGCCCTGGCGGAAGCCGGGCAGCCGGGCCCGCTGGACATAGTACTTGAGCGCCTTGGCCTCGGCCTCGCGCACCCGGTCGACCGGGACGGTCACTCGGAGCGACTTGGAGGCCGAATCTTCGGCGGTCTTCTCGATGGTGATCTGGGTCATGGTGGAGGGAATCTACCCCGGGGGTAGGCAGGGGT
>DATAOR010000083.1:0-1691 GCA_036265635.1 Gemmatimonadales bacterium | reverse complement strand
ACCAGACAGGTTGCCCATCCGCCGGAGACGGCACCGTCGGCCCGCCGGCTGCCTGCGGGACCGTACGTCGCTTTGGTCGTCACCGACACCGGCGTAGGAATGGACGAGGGGACCCGGCTCCGCGCCTTCGAGCCGTTCTTCACCACCAAGCCGGTCGGCCAGGGAACCGGCCTCGGACTGGCCATGGTCCAGGGCATCGTGGAGCAGAGCGACGGCGCCGTGCGGCTCACCAGCGCCCCCGGCCGAGGCACCACGGTGGAGGTCTATTTTCCGGCGGTGGAACCGGCTTCCCGGCCCGCGCCCGCGTCCACCCTCATCCACGCCGCGGACGGGGTGGGCACCATTCTGGTAGTAGAGGACGAGGACCTGGTTCGCGACTTCGTCTGCCGCTCGCTGCAGGCCCTCGGCTACACCTGCTGGCCGGCCGCGACGGCGGGGGAGGCGCTCGACCTGATCGCCTCGCAGGCGGCCCCACCTGACTTGGTGCTGACCGATCTGGTCATGCCCGGCATGAGCGGTCGCGACCTGGCGGCGCAGCTCGCCTCGAGCCATCCGGCCACACCGGTGCTGTTCACCTCGGCCTATTCCTCTGAGGAAGTCGCGCGCCGCCGCCTGGTCGAGCCGGGTGCGAGCTATCTCCAGAAACCGTTCTCCATCGACGCCCTGGCCACCGCGGTACGCGCGACCATCCGACGTCCGCCGGACTGACCGCACCTCCGGCGGGCCTCGTTATGATTCGCCGGCCCGCCGCGCGGCGGGTGCCGGCCCGTCCCCATGCGGACCCCCGGGCCGGCCAGCCCACAGCCGGTCCACGCCATGGTTTACCTGCTCGCCGTCGCGTCCGCCTTGCTCTACGGGGCGGGCGACTTCACCGGGGGCCTCGCCACCCGGCGGGCCAGCACGCTGCCGGTGCTCGTCCTGTCGCAGCTGAGCGGGCTGGTGCTGCTGGCGGCGGTCATGCCGGTCCTGCCGCCGGCCAGACCGATCCGGTCCGACCTTCTCTGGGGCGTCTCGGCCGCGTTGACCGGCGGGCTCGGCGTCGCCCTGCTGTACCGGGCTCTGGCCGTCGGCCGCATGGCGGTGGTTGCGCCCACCACCGCGGTCTGTGCCGTGGTCATTCCGGTGCTCGTCTCGGTCGGCCTGGGCGAGCGGCCCGGCGCCCTGGCGGTCGGCGGCATCCTGCTGGGCCTGGGGGCCATCGTGCTGGTGAGCCAGCAGAGTGAGGACGGTGGAACGGCGGGCGGGCATCGAGGAAGGCTGCCCGCCGGGGTAGGCATGGCGCTGGTTTCAGGGGTCGCGATCGGACTCTTCCTGCTCTCGCTCGCGCGGACCCGGCCCGAGGCCGGCATGTGGCCGATTTTGGTCTCGCGGACCGTGTCGGTCACCCTGTTCGGGGTGGCCGCCCTCGCCTCCCGGCAGCCGTTTCGGGTCCCCGGGCTGCTCGGGCTCGCGCTGCTGTGCGGGGTGCTCGACATGACGGCCAACGCGCTGTACCTGGTGGCCGCCCGCACCGGGCCGCTCAGCATGGTGGTGACCCTGGCGTCGCTCTATCCCGCCAGCACGGTCCTGCTTGCCCGGGTGGTGCTCGGCGAACGGCTCAATGCCCGGCAGGTCGTCGGCGTGGTGTGCGCGCTGGCGGCCATCGGGTTGATCGTTCGGGGCGGCGGCGCGGTCGGGCCCTGACCACTCGC
>DATAOR010000082.1:0-2953 GCA_036265635.1 Gemmatimonadales bacterium | reverse complement strand
TGCGGAGGAGTTCCCCAGCCACCCGGAGTGGAACCGCTGGGCCGTGTCGGCGATGAACCATCCGCTGCTCCGCCGGATCTTCGGCAGCCGGATCAAGCCGGGTGAGAACTACGGCTTCTGGTACAGCCACGCCTATGGCTTCGCCGAGCCCGGCCGCGACCTGGTGGCCGACGACGTGACCCCGCGGGTTCGCCGGCAGCTGCACACGGCGTTCGGCCGGATGCTCAGCCGGCGGCGCAATCGGATACTGATCAAGCTCACCGGCTGGTCTCGGATCGGCTATCTGAACGAGATCTTCCCCGACGCCAAGTTCATCCACATCGTCCGGGACGGACGGGCGGTCGCCAGCTCGTACCTGCACATCAACGAGTGGCAGTGGCGGGGCTGGTACGGACCGTACAGCTGGCGCTACGGACCGCTGTCGCCCGAGGACCAGGGGGCCTGGGAAGCCAGCGGCCGGTCGTTCGCCGCACTGGCGGGCATCCAGTGGCGGATCCACACCCGCGCGATCGACGCCGCCCGGGCGGGCGTCGATCCAGCGAGGTTTCTGCAGGTGCGCTACGAGGATTTCTGCGAGACGCCACTGGAGGCCTGCCGACGGGTGGTCGAATTTTCCGAGCTGGAGCGGTCGCCGGCCTTCGAGCGCCACGTCACCGCCAGCCGGATCACCGACATGAGCAACCGCTACCGGAAGGACTTGAGTGTCGCGCAGCAGCGGCTGCTGACCGAACTGCTGCGCGACGACCTGCTCAAGTACGGCTACGACGTCTCGGACGCCTCCATCGGATGAATCCCGGCCGGGCTACTGGACCCGGACGATCTTCCCCGCCGACGGAATCCCGTTTCGATTGAGAATGAACAGCAGGTAGGGCCCCGGCGGCGCCAGGTTGGGGCTGTCCGGCGCCGTCACGTCCACGCCGGATGCCGTGCGGCTGAAAGCCAGGGTATTGGCCCGCTGGCTCATGTCGAAGGCGTGCGTGACCGAGCCCAGCCGGATCCAGCGCACGTCCGCCACCTGGGCGGCATTCGGCGTGGGCACCGAGAACGTCTGCCCGTAGCTCACCGTGGCCGGCAGGCTGGTGATGGTGGGTCGCGCGCCCTTGAACAGATAGGGCGGCGAGAAGATCTCGTGGTTGTTCTCGTTGGGCTGCACCACGGGTGTGCCGCCGCCGGTCAGGGCGTTGCCGCTGGCCCCGTGCAGCACGGTACCGTCGGGCAGCAGCAGGGACACCGAGTGGTACACCCGCATCCGGCTGGCCGAGGCCAGCGTGGTCCAGCCGTTGGTCCTGGGATTCCAGACTTCGGCGGCCTTCACGGCGTCGGCCTCGTTGATGTCGTCGAAGCCGCCGCCCCGGGTTCCGCCGGTCACCAGCACGGTGCCATCCGGGAGGATGGTCGAATTGGTGTGGCGCCGCGGGAATGCCATGCTGCCGGCGCTGGCCCACTGGCCCGTGCCCGTGGGGGTTAAATCGATCTTCTCGGCGGTAGCCGTCGGCGTGCTCGTGCGAGCGTCGGGCGTCTGGGCCCAGGTCTTGTTCCCGCCGCCGCCGGCGTAGAGGATCTTCCCCGCCTCGTACATCGCTGCGGTGCCGTAGTCGCGGTTGAACCGCCAGATGTGCAGTGGCCCGTCACTCCATTTGCCCGGGCCGCCACCGACGCCGGCAGCGTTCACATCGAACCAGCGGGACATGATCCGCTCGCCCGCCATGAAGATCTTGCCGTTCGGCGCGACGAAGTTCCTGGGGTAGTAAGGTATGTTGACCGTGCCGCCGGCCCCGGTCAGCTGGATCCACTTGCTGCCATCCCAGAGCTCGGGGGTGAACACGACGTGAGCGGCCGAGTCGCGCCCCGCCATGGTGAGCAACCGGCCGTCGGGCAGCGTCGTGACGGTCGGGTACCACCGGCCGAACGCCATCTTGGGCAGACCGGGGGTCCAGGTCTCCGATACCGGGTCGAAGATGTTGGTGACATCGATGCCGGTGTCATCGTCCTTGTGGCCGCCCGAGACCATCAGGCGCCCGTCCGCCATGAGGGTGTGGCCCGAGCAGAACAGCATGGTATCGGCCTGGACGGCATGAGAGTTCCCCTGGGGCGGGAGCCCGCTGGCCGGATCCCAGACCCGGGGCCGGGTGGCCATGCTGCCGTTGGCGCCGTCGCCGTCCTCGTACTTGCCCCAGCCGATCACCTTGCCGGTCGGGAGCAGGCTCATGTGCAGCGGCACGATATCCCAAGGCACCACCGGTCCCCACTTGCCGGTGGACGCTTCCGCCGGCAACGCGCCGATGGCGATGGCGCCGGAGCTCACGCTGCCCGCACCGGAGCTGAAGGTCAGCGTTTGCGCGCCGGGGCCCCGAATGCCGAGGTCGCCGAACCGGGCGAAGCCTTGGTTGTCCGTCGTCGCCGTGGTGGTGCCCTCGACGGTCCCACCGCCCGCGCTGATCGCGGCCGTCACGGTCGCCCCGGCCACGCCGGCCCCACCGGCGTCCCGGACCTGGACCACCGGCTGGACCGAGGGATCGAACACCTCGCCGTCCAGCGCCGCGGGCGGCGGCGCGGTGGTCAGGAGGACGGCGGCGCCCGTGGCGCTGAGGGTGACGGGGCCGGACACGGCGGGAATCACCCCGGAGGCGGCGAACCGGAGGGTGAAGACGCCGGCGGTGCCGGTGATCTGGAGGTTGGTGAAGGTGGCCCGGCCGTTGGCATCCGTCGCCCGGGTCACCGTTCCACCCAAGGTCCCTGTCCCACTGGCCAGGGAGGCCGTCACCGAGACCCCGGCCTGGGCCTCGTCGTTTCCGGCGGCATCCTTGAGCTGGACCACCGGCTGAACCGGGAAGGCCGCGCCACTCTCGACCGAGGTGGACGGCTGAGTCACGATGGCCAGGGTCGGGCTCTGGCCGTCGGTGGCGATGGACACGAAGGTGACCGGCGAGCCGGTCAGCCCCGCTACGGTGGC
>DATAOR010000081.1:0-30542 GCA_036265635.1 Gemmatimonadales bacterium | reverse complement strand
TCGCCAGGTTCGGCCGGCACCGGCGCGAGGCCGGTGAAGCTGCCGAAGGCCGGGAGGACGGCCGTGGTCGGCGTAAGCCAGAAGCAGGGGAGCCGCTCGCGCAGCAGACCCGGGCCCGTCAGCACAACGCCCGGATGCAGGTGCCCGGCAAGGGTGTATCCCTCCGCCGACGCCGAGGGCTCGTGCCGGAGGACGAACGGGGGCACGAACGCGGGCGCGTTGACGCAGTTGATCCGAAGGTCTTCAGGCGGGTCCCCCGCGTGGCGGTCGTGGTTGCCCCGGACCAGCATCATTTCCAGCTCGGGCTGCCGGGCCCGCCAGCGGCGGAGCTCGGCCAGCGTCTGGCTGGCGATCCGGCCGGCCCGGGCGTGGAACAGGTCGCCCAGGATGACCAGCCGGCGGGCGCAGGTCCGGCCCAGCGCGGCGTCGAGCCGAGCCAGGTCGTCACCGGTGCCGCCGACCGGGATCGGGATGCCGGCCGCCCGGAAGGTGGCGCCTTTGCCCCAGTGAAAATCGGCGGCCACCAGGGTCGCGGCGCGGGGCCAGAACAAGGCCCGCTCGGGCAGCAGACGGACCAGCTCGCCGCCCAGCCGGACGTCGGCGTCGCTCACGGCCGCCTCACGTGCCGCTCCGGAAGCCGCGATGGGCGCCCCGGGCGAACCGGGTGGCGTCGGCCGCGCGCTCGAGCGGCGCCGCCATGCGCCGGATCCGGTCGCCCAGCTTCTCGGAGCTGACCTGCTCGCGGGCGCGGTCGACCAGCAGCGGGAAGGCGAGCGGAGTCGGGCGCTCCACCTCGACCACCGAGATCCGGCCGCCGCTGATCCGCTCGAGCGCCCGCCCCAGCCGGCTCTGCTCGAGCTGCCGCTCGAGCACCTCGCGATGGGCCTGAAACAGCAGCAGGTTGTCGGGATCGTACCGGGCGAACACGTCGTACAGCAGCTCGCTCGAGGCCTGGACCTGCTTGACCGACTTGTTGACCCCGGGGTAGCCCTGGAAGATCAGGCCCGCGACCCGGGCGATCTCACGGAACTGCCGACGGGCGAGCTCGGCGGCGTTGAGGCTGGCCGGAATGTCGTGGATCAGGTGGGCAGGTGAAAACAGGCCGGCCTCGACGGCCTCGTCGATCGGGGCCGGCTCGGCGGACAACAGCTCCAGCCCGTAGTCGTTGGCCGCCAGGGTGAACGAGATCGGCCCCAGCTCCGCGATCCGGTAGGCGAACAGCGCCGCCAGGCCCTCGTGGACCAGCCGTCCTTCGATCGGATAGAAGAAGAGGTGGTAGCCCTCGCGGGTTCTTACCCGCTCGACCAGGAGCTCGTCACTGGCGGGGATTCGCGACCATCGCGCCTGCAGCTCCAGAATCGAGCGCACGGCCGCCATTTCCGGACCGACGAAGCGGCCGGTGCGGGCTTCGTCCAGCCGGTCGCGGATGCTGGCGGCCAGGGTCGGCGAGATCGGCATCCGGGTACCGGACCAGTGCGGCACCACCGAGGTGGTCTGGCTCGATTTGCGGACGTAAGCCACCATGCCGCGGACCCGGACGAACTCGAGCGTCCGGCCGGAGAAGGTGAACCGGTCACCCGGGCGGAGCCGGGCGATGAAGTTCTCCTCCACCGTGCCCAGCGAGCGGCCGCGGACGAATTGCACCTTCATCGCGCTCTCGCTCACGATGGTGCCGATGGAGAGCCGGTGGCGCATCGCCACCATCCGGCTGGTCACCACGTAGCGGCCGTCCTCGATGACCACCTTGCGATACTCGGGGTAGGCCTGGAGGGCGTCGCCGCCGTGGGTGATGAAGTCGAGCACCCACGACCACTCGCCGCGGGTGAGCCCGCGAAAGGCATGGGTGGTCCGGACCTCGTCGTACAGCTCGTCGGCCAGGAAGCCGCCCCCCAGCGCCACGGTGACGGCGTGCTGGGCCAGCAGGTCCAGCGGCCGCTCGACCGGGCTCCGGGCTTCGACCCGGCCCGCTTCCAGGGCCACTCTCGCCGCGGCCACGTCGACCAGCTCGAGCGCATTGGTGGGGACACAGGTCAGCCGGCTGAGGGCGCCCGGCTGATGCCCGCTCCGTCCGGCCCGCTGGATCAGCCGGCCGACGCTCTTGGGGCTGCCCACCTGGAGGACCCGGTCCACCGGGGTGAAATCGACGCCCAGGTCCAGGGTGGAGGTGCAGACGACGCAGCGCAGCTTGCCGTCGCGGAGCCCGTCCTCGACCCATTCCCGGGTGGCGCGGTCCATCGAGCCGTGATGGAGGGCCATGATGCCGGCCCAATCGGGACGGGCGGCGAGCAGCGCCTGGTACCAGATCTCGGCGGTGGCCCGGGTGTTGGTGAACACCAGGGCGCTCTCGCCCTCCTCGATCGCCGCGACGACCTCGGGCAGCATCCGCAGTCCCATCTGCCCCGACCAGGGAAACCGCTCCATCGTGGCCGGGATCAGGGCGTCGACCTCCAGCGCCTTGGGAATGTGACCCTGCATCAGCCGGCCCGGGCGCGGCCGGCCCTCGGCGTCGAGCCCTAGCAGCGTATTGCGGGCGATGTCCAGATTGCCCAGCGTGGCGGAGAGGCCAAGGGTGCGGAGGCCGGGGCGGAACCGCCGGAGCCGGGCGAGATCGAGCTCGGTCTGGACGCCGCGCTTCGACGCCATCAGCTCGTGCCACTCGTCCACCACCACCAGCTCGAGGTGGTCGAACAGCTCCGCCGCATCGGCCCGGGTGAGCAGCAGCGACAGGCTCTCGGGCGTCGTGACCAACGCCGTGGGGAGCCGCTCGCGCTGGCGGGCGCGGATGCGCGCTGGGGTGTCCCCGGTCCGGCTCTCGACCGTCCAGGGCAGGCCGAAGTCCTCGATCGGGGCCCGGAGGGCAGACTCGGTGTCGCCGGCGAGGGCGCGGAGCGGCGTGATCCAGAGGACCCGGAGCGGGGGCGCTGCCGCCTTGCGGCGGGGTCGCCCGGGATAGTCCCGCAGCCACTCGAGGACGGGGCCGAGCCAGGCCGCGTAGGTCTTGCCGGTGCCGGTAGCCGCGTGGACCAGGCCGCTCTCGCCAGCCAGGTAGGCCTGCCACACCGCTTCCTGGAAGGGGAAGGGCGACCAGTGGTGGCGCCGGAACCACTCGCGCACGCAGTCGAGCGGCTCGCGGTCGCCGCAGGCCACCCGGAACCCGCGCGACCGCGATCGCCGCGGGGTAGGGGCAGCCCCGGCGCGGCGGGCCGCCCGCTCGGTCCGGCGCTGGGCCGCGCGGGCACGGCGGAGGTCCACTGCCAGGGCGCCCCCCCGGCTGCCGCCCCGGGGTCGCTCGTCCGGGCTAGGACTGTCCACGGTCGGAGATGGCGTGGAGATATCGGCGGACCGAGTAGCGCACCGCGTCCTTGCCGGCCGCCAGAATGTTGCGACCGAACCAGCCGCCGTAGACCTGCTCGAACGCGAACGGTTCGACCATGTCGCCCAGTCGGCGGACGGCTCGGGCGTTGAGCGGGATGTAGTTGGGGAAGCTGTACATGAACCCCGCGGTGCGGCGATCCTCCCCGACCATGATGATGTCACCGGTCAGCAGCGCGCCTTCGCCACCGGCCCCGTCCGCCCAGTGGAGTACCGTGCCCCCGGCGAAGTGCCCGCCACACCGGATCAGGGTCACCCCCGGCGCCACTTCCCGGGTGTCGCCGTCCCAGAAGACGACGGCACGGTCATGATTGACGACCCAGTCGGCGTCCGCCGCATGGAGATGGATGGGCACGCCACCGAGGGCGCGGCTCCACTCGATCATCGAGGCGTAGTAGTGGGGATGCGAGATGGCGATGCCGGTCAGGCCCCCGCGCTGGCGCACCGCGTCTACGGTAGCGTCGTCTACCAGGCTGATGCAGTCCCACAGAAATCCACCGGCCGCGTGACGCAGGTGAAGCGCCCGCTGCCCGATGGCGAACTTCGGTTCGGTCCCGATGCCGGTGAGGTCGATGCCCTCCGGCGCGATCCGGTTGCGATGGCCGGCCCGGAGGTCGGCCATGGTGGTCCAGCACTGGCCCTGCCAGCCGATATACTGCCGTTCGTCGCTGCAGATGAGGCAGTGCTCGGGCGGGGCCAACGACTCGGGATACTGGGTACCGCAGGTGACGCAGATGAACGCGGGCATCGCCGGCTTTCGCGAAGGTCGGTCCTGCGAATGTAATCGGCCTCGATCGCGGACGACCTCAGGCGCCCGATTCGTCCGGCTCGGGCCCCGCCCGGTGGTCGATCAAGGCCCGCACGGTATCGAGGGTGTCGGCCTCCTCGGGCCGCTTGTCCGTCCGCCAGCGGGCCATCCGGGGAAACCGGACCGCAATGCCGGACTTGTGCCGGCTGGAGCGCTGGATGCCCTCGAAGGCCAGCTCGAACACCAGCTCGGGCTTGACCGTCCGGACCGGGCCGAACTTCTCGAGGGTGTGCCGGCGGACGAACGCGTCCACCCGGCGAATCTCGGCATCGGTCAGGCCGGAGTATGCCTTGGCGAAGGGGACCAGGTGATCGCCGTCCCAGACGCCGAAGGTGTAATCGGTGTACAGGCCCGCCCGGCGTCCGCTGCCCGGCTGGGCATAGATCAGCACGGCGTCCACCGAATGCGGGTCCACCTTCCACTTCCACCAGTCGCCCCGCCGCCGGCCGACCCCGTATCCGCTGTCGCGGCGCTTCAACATGATCCCCTCGGCGCCCGCGTCCCGCGCCCCCCGGCGGGCGGCCTCGACTTCAGCCCACCCGGCCGCCTCCACCGCCGGCGAGAGCCGCAGCCGTCCGGCGCTGGGTATGCTCTCCAGCAGGCGGCCCAGTCGCCCGCGCCGCTCGTCGAACGGGCGGCCGCGGATGTCCTCCCCGCGCTCCTCGAGCAGGTCGTAGGCGACCATGACCACCGGCACCTCAGCCAGGATCTTCCGGCCGAGCAGCTTCCGACCGATCCGGCGCTGGAGCTGGGCGAAGGCCAGGGGCATCGAGCCGGCCCAGGGGAGCAGCTCGCCGTCGATCACGGTCCCGTCGGGCAGCAGCGCGCCGGCCTGCTCGACCTCGGGGAACCGGCCGCTCAGCAGCTCCTCCCCCCGCGACCAGAGGAAGGTTCGCCCGGCCCGGCGGATCAGCTGCGAGCGGATGCCGTCCCACTTCCACTCCGCCAGCCACTCGTCGGCCGCGCCGAGGGTGGCGGGCTCCTGCTCGAGCGGGTAGGCCAGATAAAAGGGATAAGGCCGGCTGACGTCCGCGTCGCGCGTGTCGCTCGCCACCAGGCGCTCGAAGAACTCGGCGGATGGGTCCCAGGCGCCCATCAAGCGGTGGGCGACGGTCCCTTCGTCCACTCCGCTGACCTCCGCCAGCGCCCGCACGACCAGCCTGGCCGAAGCGCCTACCCGAAAGCTGCCCGTGATCAGCTTGTTCCAGACATAGCGCTCGCCCCGGCCGAGCTCGCGCCAGGCGCGCACCAGCTCGCGGCGCTGGACCGCCTCGTCCTGCCCACGCAGCGACAGCAGCCGGTCCTCGACCCAGACCGAGAGCGGCAGCTCGCTCGAGCCGCCGCCGTCAGGCAGCAGCAGGGTGATCGTTTCGGCCAGATCCCCCACGGCATGGTAGCTCTCCTCGAACAGCCAATCGGCAATACCGGCCTCTTCGGCTGCCCAGGCACGGAGGCGGGCGGAGCCCACCAGCCGCTTCGGCCGCCGGCCGGTGAGGAAATGGATCGCCCAGGCCGCGTCGCGAGCCGGCGCCAGGCGGAAGTAGCGGGCCAGCGCGGCGATCTTCTCGCCGGTCGCGGTGGTCTGGTCGAGCTCGTCGTACAGCCGGGCGAATGCTCTCATCGGGGCAGGCTGTCGTCGGCCTCGTCGGCCGGCGCGCCACCCTCGGTGTCGTCATCCCGCTCGCCTTCGAACCGGGTCTCCACCGCTTCCGCCTCGCGGCCGTGCTCGCGGAGCCAGCGCACCAGGACCCCGGTGTAGCCGTGGGTAGCCCAGACCTGCTCCGCGCCGGTGGCGTCGATGGCGGCCAGCAGGCCAGGCCAGTCCACGTGATCCGAGATGGGGAACCCGCGGTCGACCGACCGGCGCCGCCGGGCGCCGCGGACCGCCATCCAGCCGGACGCGAAGCCGGTGGACTGCCCGCCGAACCGGCGGGCCCAGGCCGAGCCATCGGCCGAGGGCGGGGCGATGACGATCGCCCGGGTCCAGTCGGTCCGGTCGGAGGCGGCCGCGTGGGTGGTCGGCGGGAGCGCGATCCCGCCGTCGCGGTAGACCTGGGTCATCCGCTCGACGGCACCGTGGGTCAGGATGGGGCCCACCGCCGGATCGAGTCCGGCGATGAGCCGCTGCGCCTTCCCCAGGGCGTAGCCGAACAGCAGCGTCGCCTTGCCGGCGGCCTGGTTGGCGCGCCACCACGCGTGGATCTCGTCGAACACCGGTTCCGCCGGCGTCCAGCGATACACCGGCAGCCCGAAAGTGCATTCGGTGATGAACGTCCGGCAGCGGACCGGCTCCCAGGCGGTACAGGTGGGGTCGGGCTCGGTCTTGTAATCGCCCGAGACGACCCAGACCTCGCCTCGGTGCTCCACCCGCACCTGGCTGGAGCCGAGGATATGGCCGGCGGGATGGAGGGAGAGTCGGACGCCGCTCACGGTGATCGCTTCGCCGAACGGGAGGCCGCGAATCCGGGCGGCGGGATCGAGCCGGCTGCGCAGCACCGGCACACCGGTGGCGGAGGTGAGGTAGGAGCGGCAGCCCCAGGCGACGTGATCGCCGTGGGCGTGGGTGACCACGGCGCGATCGACCGGGGCCCACGGGTCCACGAAGAAGTCACCTGCGTCGCAATAGAGGCCGCGGTCCGTTGGTCGGAGCAGGGTCATGCGCCGAACTGCCGCCCCGGCGCCCTTCAGCCGGGCTCGAGCACCGCGCAGGCGACCCGCTCGCCCGACCCCCCGCTGGGATCGGTCCGCTCGTCGTCCGGACCGGCGTGGATGACCACGCTGGTGCCGCCGGGCTGGACCAGGGACCGGGGCCCCGAGGTCTCCGCGCCCGCCAGCACGAAACTGGTGTCAGCCGAGCCGTCGGGACCGACCAGCAGGTTGGGCAGGTCGCCGAGATGGGGGCCGTCCGGGTTGAGCCGTCCGTGCTTTCGGCCGTCGGGGTTGAAATGGGCACCGGCCGAGGTGAATGCCGGCGGGGTACAGGCGCCCTGGGCATGCACATGAATGCCGTGCGGACCGGGAGTCAGGCCGGCGACGCTCACGGCAAGACGCAGCGCACCTGCGGTGTCGCTCAGGGTGGCCACGCCGACTCGCTCGCCGCCGGCGTCCCGAAACGGCCCCTCGGCGATCGGCGACGGGCTTGGCGTGCCCGGCCGCTGGGCGCCCGCACAGGCGGTCAGCAGCCCGGCGGCGAGAAGAAGACTGTGTCTCATCGCTGGTAGGTCCCCATGATGGCCGCCTCGGCGAGCACGTGCCCGGTCATCGCCTGGTCGAGATCCGACCGATTGACACCCGGCCCCAGGTTGAGCGCGGTGTCGAGCGCATAGAGGCGGAAGAAGTAACGGTGCGGGCCGCCCGGGGGCGGACAGGGGCCGCTATAGCCGATGTCGCCGCCGTCGTTGATCCCCTGACGGGCGCCGGAGGGCAGCTCGGGCTGTCGGGGGACGCCCGACGACAGCTCGACCGCATCGGCCGGCAGGTTGAACAGCACCCAGTGGACCCAGGTCCCGCGCGGCGCGTCCGGGTCGTCGCAGATGACAGCCAGGCTGCGAGTGCTCACGGGCACGTCACTCCAGCTGAGATCGGGCGAGCGATCCTCGCCGTCGCAGCTGGATGCCCGGGGGATCGGCTGCCCGGGCTCGAAGGTGGTGGTCGACAGCTTCATGAATGGCTCACGTCCCGCCGCCCTCGAGTGGGAAGGTCAGCCGGGATACCTCACCGGCGCCACGATGTGCCTTGCGTGTAAGCTACTGTGCGATGGGCGGCCGCTCCAACCGGCGGGCGGGCAGGCCCGGTGTGAGAGCCGTCACAGCCCACCGAGGTTCGCGCATGTCGATTTGAAGGCTTCCGGCAAGCAGGATAAGGAGGGGGTTACATGGGCGCCAAGCAGGTGGTCGGCGGAGCGCTGGTCGGCGCGGGTCTGGTGTACCTGCTCGACCCCGAGGAGGGCGCAGCTCGTCGAGCGCGCCTGAGCGAACGGCTCGGCTTGAGCCCGGGCCGGGCGCGCTACGGCCTTCGACTGGGCGACATCGCGGGGCTCGACGCGGCCAACATCGACCATCCCGGCGGGACCGGCCAGGCGTCCAGGGTGGCCGGCGGCCTGCTGCTGGCCTACGGGCTGGTCCGGCGGGGACGAACCGGCCGGGCCATCCGGGCCGTCGGCCTGGGACTTCTGGCGCGCGGGCTTCGGGTCCGGCGGCCGGCGCTGGTCGGAGGCGATCGCCGCCGCACCGTCGACATCCAGAAGACAGTACACGTGGAAGCCGGGCCCGAGCGGGTCTTCGCCTTCTGGTCGGAATACGACAACCTGCCCGCCATTCTATCCAACCTGCGCGAGGTGCGCGACCTGGGCCACGGCCGGTCACGCTGGGTGGTCTCCGGCCCGGCCGATCGACCGGTGACCTGGATCTCTGTGGTGACCGCGCGTGAAGCGCCGCGACTGCTGGCGTGGCGCAGCGAGGAAGGCGCCATTCTCGAGCACGCCGGCGTGGTGCGCTTCACGCCCGAGGGGACCGGGACCCGGATCGATTTCCGATTCTGCTACAGTCCGCCGCCCGGACGCGAAGGGCGCGCCCTCGCCGAATTCTTCAGCGCGGACCCCCGCACCAGGATCAACGAGGACTTCGGCCGACTCAAGGCTCTGCTCGAATCCAGTCCGAGGAGTGAGTACCATGAAGAATCTCAGCCGTGAATTTGCCACCATGACGGACGAGGAACGCCGCCGGTTCGCCATGGACCAGGGCCAGACCGCCGCGGGCGACGACAACGACGATGCCGCCGATGAGGTGGCGATGGACGACCCGCGCGACGACGACACCGGCCGGCAGTACGCCAGTCCGCAGGCCGAGACGGCCGACCCCGACGCCCGGGACGGTACCGCGGCCCTGCTGGACGACGCCGCCCACGCCAGGGGGGTGGCAGCCCAGAGTGGTGCGTCCCGGGCCAAGCCTCCGGCCAAAGGCCGACGGCAGAAAGGGTGACGGCGCCATGACCTCGGTCGCGGGCGCCGCCGCGGTATCCGCCCGGGACCGGGTGCGCGGAGGGTATCCGCGACCCCCAGGCGACGCCAACCGGGTAAATGTCGGCCGGGCGGAGCGGTTGGCCTCGGGCGTCGTGGGTGGACTGCTGATCGGCTTCTCCCTCCGCCGGAAGCGCCTGCGCGGTCTGCTGGTGCCGGTCGGGATCGGCCTGATGCGCCGCGCGGTAACGGGCCACTGCGAGGTCAACGCGGCGCTCGGACGCAACAGCGCCCGGCGCCGCGGCTCGGCCATCCTCGATCGGCTGAAGCAGGGGGAGGGCACCCGGATCGAGCAGGCCGTCGTCATCAGCCGCCCGCGGGACGAGCTGTTCCAATTCTGGCGGCGGTTCGACAACCTCCCCCGGTTCATGGACCATCTCGAGTCGGTGACGATCCTTGACCCGCGCCGGTCGCGCTGGGTGGCGAAGGGTCCCCTGGGCACCCGGGTGACCTGGGATGCCGAGATCGACTACGAGGTGCCCGACGAGCTGATCTCGTGGCGGTCGCTGTCCGGCTCCGACCTCGAGCAGACGGGGTCGGTCCAGTTCACCCCCGCGCCGGGTGGAGGCACCGAGGTGCGGACCGTCATGCGTTACGCCACCCCAGCCGGCAAGGTCGGCGATGCGCTGGCCCACGTCCTGGGCGACAACCCGGCCCGCCAGGTGGCCGACGACCTGCGGCGATTCAAGCAGGTCATGGAAACAGGTGAAGTGCCCGCGCCTCCGCCGGCCGGCTCGGACTGAGACCGGGTGGGGCCTGTTTCTGGTCTCGGAGCCGGCCGCACCCGACGGGCCGGCTCTGATGCTTTCGGAGCGTTCGCGATGATCGAGGCTGACACCGTGTGGGACTGCGTCATTGCCGGCGGCGGGCCCGCCGGGCTGAGCGCGGCGCTGATGCTGGGCCGCTGCCGGCGGCGGGTGCTGGTGTGCGATACCGGCCAGGGCCGGAACCGCTGGTCGCGGGGCGTGCACGGCGTGCTCACCCGGGACGGCATCGCGCCGGCCGAGCTGCTCAGGCTGGCGCGGGAGGACGTGGCGAGGTACGACACGGTGTCGCTGCGCAGCCTGGAAGTAGTCGAGGCGACCCGGCAGCGAAACGGCTTCGCGCTGGTCTGCGGCGATGGCACCCGCCTGCGGGCGCGGCGACTGCTGCTGGCGACCGGCGTGGCGGACGAGCTGCCTTCGATTCCCGGGCTGATGGACCTGTACGGCACGAGCGTGCACCACTGCCCGTTCTGCGACGGGTACCAGTGGCGCGACCGGCCGGTCGCGGTGTGGGGACGAGGCGAGCATGGGGCCG
Organism: Gemmatimonadales bacterium; assembly: GCA_036265635.1. Classification (GTDB taxonomy): domain Bacteria; phylum Gemmatimonadota; class Gemmatimonadetes; order Gemmatimonadales; family GWC2-71-9; genus CAVVWJ01. The sequence goes on along the minus strand of DATAOR010000081.1, from coordinate 20,046 downwards.
GGTTGGCCGCCGGCCTCACGGTGTGGACCAGTGATCTGGTGCTCTGCACCGACGGTCCGGCCGGCTTGACCGCCCGGTGGCAGCGGCGCCTCGCCCTGCTGGGCATTGAGGTGCGGCCGGCGCGGATCAGCCAGCTGGAAGGCGCCGAAGGCCGGCTGGCGCGGATCGTGTTCGAGGACGGCACCGCCCTGGCCCGCGAGGCGATGTTCTTTTCCTCCGGTCAGCGGCAGGCGTCCGGGCTGGCGGCCCGGCTGGGCTGCCGTTTCACGCCGGCCGGCGCGGTGGACACCGGCAAGTGCGAGGCGACCGACGTGCCGGGCCTGTACGTCTGCGGCGATGCCTCGCGGGAGGCTCAGTTCGTGGTGGTGGCCATGGCCGAAGGCGCCGAGGCAGGGATGGCGATCAGCCGGTCGTTGTTCGAGGAGTCCCTCGACGCTCTCGAGTCCGGCGGACGTGACCGGCCCGCGGTTCCGGCCGCGGGCTGATCGTCAGAACAGAATCTCGATCCCGACGCGCATCAAGCGCGGCGGTCCGTAGGCGAACAACGGTTGGGTGAAGTCCCGGACGGCGGCGAGGTAGAGCGGGAACAGCTCTTCCCGTCCCGCCAGGTAGCCGTCGCTGTTGAGGTCGGCCGCTCGCCGGTAGCGGGCCGACTCGAAGGGGATGGACTCGGGGTGCGCGGCGTAGGCCGCCTCGGCGAGGCGGTTGACGGTGGCCGTGTCGGGCTGGGGTTGGCCCACATCCCGTCGGACGGCGACGACGTTGCGCCGATTGAGCAGGTTGCGGACGTCGAGATAGAGGCCCGCGTCGGCCCGGCCGAGCCGGAATGGCCGGCGGACCAGAAGGTCCACCGTGGCGCTGGTGGGCAGCCGCTGCGCGTTGGGCAGCCCGACGATCGAATCGGTCTGGAGCGAGTCTACCCGCGAGTACGGCAGCCCCGACAGCACCCGCACGATCACCGATCCTTCCAGGCCTCCAATCGGCCGCACCCCGAACACCTTCGGCCCCGCCTCCGCCGGGGCCTTGCCCCGCCCGATGACCGTGAGCGTGTGTCGCTGGTCGAAGTCGAGCGGGAACTCCGCCCGGGCCGGCCGGATGGTATCGCCGGTGCTCGGATCCACCACCAGCAGACGGTTGAGCAGGAACGGGTCGGTCGAGGTGGTCTTGGCCTGCTGCAGGGTATAGGCGACCCGGAAGCCAAGCCCGTGCTTGAGCTCCCGCTCGGCCAGCAGCTCGAGTCCCCGGACGGTGCCGGCATCGGCGTTGCCGAAAATGGTCGAGTCGGGGTTGAGCCCGAGAGGGATCGAGGCGACCAGGCCCTCGAGTCGCTTGTGGTAGACGCCCACCCGCAGGGCGACGGCCTCGCGGGGGCGGATGCGTACGCTGAACTCGTACTGGGTCGCCTTCTCGAAGCCAAGATCCGGATTGCCGCGGCGGAATCGGCCGGTCCGGGTGGTGTCGTCGAAGGCGGCGTCCACCAGGAACTGGTAGTCGGGCGCCTGGCTGAACCGGCCAAAGGAGGCGACGAAGGTGGCGCCGTGGAGCACGGTGCTGACGGCGATCCGCGGACTGACGGAGCGGCTGGCGCCACGGGAGACCGTAACGTCCCCGGTGCGGGAGTCGAACTGATCGTAGCGCAGGCCGGCAGTGAACCCCAGATCGCCGACCCGGGTCTGGGCCTCGAGGTAGCCCGCGATCGCCCGGGGCGAGAACGCCGAAACGGCCGGCCCGGGGATGGTGTCGTCGGCCGGGGCGAAGCCCAGCACCCGCTGATAGGTCCGCACCTGCTGGGCCGAGTACTGGGCGCCGACGAAGAGGTCCACCAGGCGGATGCCGCCATACGTGGCATCGAGCTGCAGCCGGGTCTCGCCGAACCGATTGTAGGCCAGGTCGCCGCGCGACCCGTGATCGAGGAAGAAGGCCGGGACCCCCCAGGGCGTCGTCTGACTCAAGTCCGGTTCGGTCAGGCCCGGGATGGGATCGGCGCCGGGGGACAGCGACCGGGCCAGGTCCTCGCCCACGATGTGGAAGCGCGAACCCGTGAGGGCCCCCACCTTGTAGTCCACCGTGCCGTCGAGCTGGCCTCGGACGAAGTCGCGGACGAATCGCCCGGCCCGGAGGTCCACGACCACGGGAAAGCCGGAGGTGGCGGCCGTGCGAAGCTGGAGATGCCCGTTGAGGAGGTCGCCCCTCAGCCGCTGCGCGGGAGCGAAATCGAGGGCGTACTTGTAGCTCGGATCGAACAGGAGACGCTGGTCCTCGGAGTGGACACCCAGGACCCGCAGGGTCGCGCCGGTGCCGATCGGGACGACCAGCTTGGCCGATCCGTTCCACTGCTCGCCGCTGTTGTGCGGCAGCAGGCCGGGCTCGGCCGTCCGGGGGTCGAGCGGATTGGTCGGGGCAGGGGCGTTGACGGGGTCGTCGTCGAGCCGGCCGGCGATGTCGACCGCCGCGACCAGGCCGACCCCGCCGGCGATGGGCCCATCGGCCCGCAGGGCGAGCCGATCGAGCCCGTGGTCGAGGCTGCCACCGAACGGTCGGTCGGTCTCGATCGCCGCGCGGCCACGCCACCGATCCGACGGGTCGACCGTCACCACGTTGACAAGGCCTGATAGCGCCTGCCCATAACGCGCTGAAAACGCGTTAGTTACAAGCGATGCTTCACCTAGCATATCAGGTGGGATCCGGAGGCCCAGCCCACCGTTGGCCGCGTCGAGCTGGTTCTTGACGCCGAGGCCGTCGAGGATGAATGACTCCTCGCCGATCCGTCCCCCGCGGTAGCTGGTGCCGACCGCGCCGGCGCTGAGCGCGACGGCTTCATCCAGCGTGGTCACCGGCAGATCCCGGAGATCGGCGGCGCTGATCTTCTGCTCGGTGCTGGTGGCCAATGGGTCCAGCAGCTCGTCCACCGGGGCCGTCACCACCAGGGGGGCCAGCTCGACCGCGGTGGCCTCGAGCTTGAAGTCGGCGGTGATGGTGGCATTGGCTCGAACGAAGACGCTGTCGAGCACGACGCCGCGGTACCCGATCAGCCGCGCGGCCACTCGGTGCCACCCGGTGCGGACGGCGCGAATGCGGTATAAGCCTCCAGTGTCGCTCACCGCGCCGACGGCCGCGTCGAGCAGCACCTGGGCGCCGCCCAGCGATCGGCCGCTGGTGGCATCGCTGACCCGGCCCGCGACCGCGCCCTCGGTCTGGGCCCGGAGCCCGCGCGGATGCCCGACCAGCAACAGCGCGAGCACCAGCCCGCCGGAAAGCAGCGGCCCCCCCAGCCGGCTGACCGAGCGAACCTCGGCGGGTCGACTCATGGGACCGCTCATGGGACCGCCAGCAGGAAGAGGTCGGTGGCCTTCGAGACGGTCGTGTCGATCACCGCCTCGGCGACCGGAACGATGATGAGCTCCGAGCCCTCGGCCACGAGCCGGTCTCCCCCCGGCGACAGCGCCGGCCGCCGGAACAGGCGGCGTCCCGGGTCGAGCGTGTGATCCTCGCCGGTCGCCAGGTCGACGACGTGGAGCACGCCTCCGCTGTCCCACTGGATCGGACCGAGCTCCGGATCGACCGAGAAGTGCACCCTCCCACCCACCACCGCCGCCAGCCGCCCGCCGGCCACGTCGAGATCTCGCGCCACTCCCGCCGCGCCGAAGTCGAATGCGATCCCGGTCCCGCCGGTCGAGAGGGATCGCCGGTAGACCCGGCTATCGCCGCTCAAGGTGTAGAGGATCTCGTCGGCTCCGCTGAGGGCGAGGCCCGAGGCGAAGTCGGTGCCGGGCACGGGGGCCGGGAGGCTACCCGGGACGCCCAGGTCGAGCTGGGTGATCTTGTATCCGGTCCGGATGGTATCGAGGATCGGACAATTCTCGCAGGGGACCCGCTGAGTGACCAGACCGCCCACGTAGAGCAGCCTGTCCTCGGTCTGCCACCGCAGCGCGCTGATCCCGGACACCGGCAGCTCCCCGGGGAGCGTGTAGGGAATCCGTTGAACCTCCTGGGCCGTGACGGGATCCAAGCTGGTACCGACCGCCACGGCGGACACCGTCGGCCGAGGATCGCCCACGTCGCTCCGAGACTTGAAGAACGCCAGTTGTCCCGCCGGGCTCAGGACGGCCGACTCGATGGCGTTGGTGGTGTCACGCCCCAGCCGGGTGAAGTCGCAGATCAGCCGGGTCTGAGTCCCGCCATCCGGCGGCAGCATGGCCAGGCAGAGGTCGTGATCCGGCCGGTCCACCTGCTGTGCCGAGTAGAGAATGCCTGACCCGTCGGGCAGCCAGGACGCGAAGCGGTCGGCGCCGGCGTTATAGGTGAGCCGGATGGGAGGGGCGGGGTCGAACGGCTGCTGGGTGACGGGGGGAGACGTGGTGAAGGGATCGGTATGGCCGCAGGCCAGGGCGAGCCACACGCCGCCGGCCAAGGCCAGCAGCCGAAGGTCCTTCGGTGCGCCAGTCGCCATCGGCATCTCGTGGGAAGGGAAGCGGACTTCGCTGGGAGACGACGTTCCAGCTTCTGACGCATGGAGACGACGTTTCAGCTGCTGACGCACACGCCGGGTGTCCGGTTCCGGGACGCCCCGATCCCACAAGCGGACAGATGGCGCGCCGATCGGAACTCCGGCCCCGACTTAAGTCATTGGCGTATCGGGCCGCCACGCGCAGGTGCCGGTGGCACGCTCCTCGCCTTTCCGCGGCACGCGCTCCGACAGATTCGGGGCACGCAGTTGACTCGAACTAAGGACACGGCGTGGACATAGCCCGGGCCCCGGCCCGTCGAGGGCGCAAACGGCTGCTGTACGGCGGACTCGGCCTCCTCGCCATCGTGCTGGCGAGTCTGGGTCTGCACCGTCTCAAGCCGGCGGCGCCGCGGGTCGACCGGGCGGCGGTGTGGATCGACTCGGTCCAGCGCGGGCCGCTGGTGATCGAAGTGCGCGGTCCCGGCACCCTGGTCCCCGAGCGGATCCGCTACATCTCGGCCGTGACCGCAGGACGGGTGGAGCGGCGGCTGGCCGAGGCGGGCGAGGCGGTCAAGCCCAACACGGTGCTGCTGGAGCTGAGCAATCCCGACGTTCAGCTCGAGGCGCTCGAATCCGAGCGGCAGCTCACCGTCTCCCGCGCCGAGCAGGTGAACCTCCGGGCCGAGCTGGCGTCGCAGCGGCTCAACCAGGAAGCCCAGGTGGCAGCGGCCCGGGCCGCCTTCCTCGACGCCCGGCGCAACGCGGAGGCGGCCGAGTCGCTGGTGGCCAAGCGCCTGATCTCGGCCAACGAGGCCAGCCGCTCGCGCGACCAGGCGGAAGAGATGTCCACCCGGTTCAAAGTCGAGCAGGAGCGCCTCGGCATCATGCGGCAGGCCGCCGACTCGCAGGTGCTGCTCCAGCAGGCCCAGGTGGACCGTTTGCGCGACGTCAACCAGTTCCAGCGCGGCCGGGTCCGCTCGATGGTGGTGCTGGCCGGCGCCGAAGGCATCCTCCAGGAGCTGCCGCTGGAAGTGGGGCAGTGGGCCCAGAGCGGCGCTACCCTGGCCCGCATCGTCGAGCCCGGCCGGCTCAAGGCCGTGCTCCGCATCCCCGAGACCCAGGCCAAGGACGTCACCATCGGCCAGCCTGCCGCCATCGATACCCGGAACGGAATCGCCCGGGGAAAGGTGGTGCGGATCGACCCCGCCGTCCAGAACGGCACCGTCACCGTGGACGTCTCGCTGGCGGGCGACTTGCCGCGCGGGGCCCGCCCGGACCTGTCGGTGGACGGCACGATCCAGATCGAGCGACTGGAGAACGTCCTCCATCTCGGCCGGCCGGCCTTCGGTCAGGCCGGGGGCGCGGTCGGTCTGTTCAAACTGACGGCCGACGGACGCGAGGCGGTGCGGACCACGGTGCGGCTCGGCCGGACCTCGGTCAACACGGTCGAGGTCGTCGGCGGTCTCCGTCAAGGCGACCGGGTGATCATCTCCGACATGTCGCGGTGGGACGGGGTGGATCGGGTGCGGCTCGAGTGACGGTTCGCGCAGGCGCAGCGGCATGATGCAGGTCCAGGTAGGCCCACGCCAGGCAGAGGATGTCCCATGACCGAGTCGCTGATCGTGCTGGAAGGGATCAAGAAGGTGTTCTACACCGACGAGGTGGAGACCCATGCCCTGTCCGACATCCATCTGGAGATCCGCAAGGGCGAGTACGTCGCCATCGCCGGACCGTCGGGCTGCGGCAAGACCACGCTGCTGTCGATTCTCGGCCTGCTCGATTCGCCCACCGAGGGGAGTTACACCCTCGATGGCCAGCCGGTCTCGCGGCTCACCGCCGGCGACCGGGCCCGGGTCCGCAACCGGCAGATCGGTTTCATCTTCCAGGCGTTCATTCTGATCGGCGACCTGACCGTGTACGAGAACGTCGAGCTGCCGCTGACCTACCGCGGCATGCCGGCGGACCAGCGCCGGACCCGGGTCCACGCCGCCCTGGAGCGCGTGGGGATGGCCCACCGGACCAAGCACTTCCCCGCCCAGCTCTCGGGTGGCCAGCAGCAGCGCGTCGCGGTGGCCCGGGCCGTGGCCGGCGACCCCGCCATCCTGCTGGCCGACGAGCCCACCGGCAACCTCGACTCGACCAACGGCGAAGCGGTGATGGAGCTGCTCCGCGAGCTGCACCAGGGTGGGGCGACCATCTGCATGGTGACCCACGACGCCCGCTATGCCCGCCACGCCGAGCGCTCGATCCACCTCTTCGACGGCAAGGTGGTGGAAGAGCGGCAGCTCACCGCGGTCAGCTGAACGCCGGCACCGTCCGAGGAGGCGCCATGCTGCAGGACATCCGCTACGCGCTGCGCTCGCTCCGGCAGCATCCGGTCTTCGCCCTCACGGCGATGCTGACGCTGGCGCTCGGCATCGGGGCCAATACGGCCATCTTCAGCGCGGTGGACGGCGTGCTGCTGCGTCCCCTCCCGTTCCGCCAGCCCGACCGGGTGATCCGGATCTGGGGCCTCCATCCCACCATCGGCCGCGAGAGCGCCTCGCTGCCCGACTTCCTGGACTGGCGGGCGCAGGCGCCGGCCTTCGCCAGCATGTCGGCCCTGGCCAACACCCGCTTCACCCTGGGCGGCACCGGCGAGCCCGAGATGATCCGCGGCGCCATGGTGACCGCCGAGTTCTTCCGCACGCTCGGGGTGGAGCCGGTGCGCGGCCGCGGCTTTCTCCCCGGCGAGGATACCCGGGCGGCGCCGCCAGTGGTGGTGCTGGGTGAGACGCTCTGGCATCGGCGGTTCGCCGGCGACCCCGCCATCGTGGGCCGAGCGATCCAGCTCAACGGCAAGCCGTACACGGTGGTCGGCATCGTGCCGGCCACGGCCCGGATTCAGGGGCCGGTCGACGCCTGGACCCCGTACGCCATCGACACCGTGCTCGGCCGGCGGAGCGACTTCCTGCACGTCATCGGGCGGCTCGCGCCGGGGGCGTCGCTGGACCGCGCCCGAGACGAGCTGAGGACGGTTGCCCGCCATCTGGCGCAGCAGTACCCCGAGAGCAACACCAGCTGGAGCGTGGAGCTGCTCCCGCTCCGGGACGCCATGGTCGGCGACGTGCGCCCGGCCCTCCTGCTCTTCATGTTGGCCGTCGGACTCGTCCTGCTCATCGCCTGCGCCAACGTCGCCAACCTGATGCTGGCCCGGGCCGTGGCCCGGGAGCAGGAGATGGCGATCCGGACCGCCCTCGGCGCGTCGCGGCGGCGCCTGCTGCGACAGCTGCTGACCGAGAGCGTGCTCCTCGCGCTGGCCGGCGGCGGACTCGGCGTGATCCTGGCCGCCTGGGCGGTCCAGGCCCTGAACGCGGCCCCCGGCCTGCTCCCGAGAGCGGAGGACATCGGGATCGACGGCCGGGTGCTCGCCTTTGCGCTCCTGCTGTCGCTGGCCACCGGCCTTGGCTTCGGCCTGTTGCCGGCGGCCCGGGTCGCGGCGGGCGCGCTGGGCGGCGGACTCCGTGAGGGCGGCCGGGCCATTGCCGGAGGCCGGGGGATTCGGCGCATCCGGAGCGGATTGGTCCTGGCCGAAGTGGCGCTCGCCTTCGTCCTGCTGGTGGGGGCAGGGCTGCTGCTCCGGAGCTTCGACCGGCTGACCAGGGTCGAGCCGGGGTTCCGTCCCGATGGCTTGGTGACCGGCCGGTTGCTGCTGCCGGGACGGACCTACGCCGAGGAGCCGCGCCAGGCGGCCTTTCTGGCGCGGGCGGAGGCCGCTCTGGCGGCGCTGCCGGGCGTGGGCTCGGCGGCCGTCGTCAGCGACGCACCGCTGGGTGATTCACCGCCGTATGTCGCGGTCTCGCTGCAAGGACGCCCGGCGCCCGCACCGGGCGTGGTCCAGGACGTCGAGCTGTTCTCGGCCACCGCGTCTTACTTCGGCACGCTGGGCATCCCGCTGCTGGAGGGCCGGCTGTTCGAGACCACCGACCGGGCGGAGACCCCGCTGGTGGCGGTGGTCAACCGGGCGATGGTCCACCGCTACTTTCAGGACCGCAGCCCGCTCGGCCAGCGGCTCACCTTCGACGAGCCCACCGACACGGCCGCCCGGTGGATCACCGTGGTCGGCGTGGTGGGCGACATCCATCACGCGGGCCTGAGCGAACCGCCGTATCCCCAATTGTATCTGTCGGTGGCGCAGTCGCCCGGGCGATGGATGGTCCTGGTGGCCCGGTCTGCGGGGCGAAACGCCGAGGCGCTCGCACCGGCGATGCGCCGGCTGGTCTCGTCGCTCGACCCCAACCTGGCGCTGAGCGACGTGAGCACCATGGAGCAGCGGATCGCCGCGGTCACCATGTGGCCGCGGCTCAGTGCGGTGGTGCTCGGGGGATTCGCCGGTACCGCCCTGCTGCTGGCCGCCATCGGCATCTATGGGGTGGTCTCGTACGGCGTCCTCCAGCGGACCCGGGAGGTCGGGGTCCGCATGGCCCTCGGCGCCGGCGCCCGGACGGTGCTGGCGATGGTGCTGCGGCAGGGGATGGTACCGGTGGCGATCGGGCTCGTGGCCGGCATGATCGGCGCATGGGCCGGCGCGCGGCTGCTCCGGCGGCTCCTGTTCGAGGTCGGCGTCGCCGATCCACTGACCTTTCTCACCGTCACGGTCTTCATGAGCACCACCGCGGCGCTGGCCTGCTACGTGCCCGCCCGCCGGGCGGCCCGGTCGGATCCGGTCGCGGCCCTCAGAGCGGAGTGAGGCGGTGAGCGACCTGCGCTACGCCCTCCGTTCGCTCCGCCGGAGCCCGACGCTCACCATCGCGGTGGTGCTCACCCTGGCGCTTTGCATCGGGGCCACCACCGCCGTGTTCAGCGTGGTCTACGCGGTGCTGTTCCGGCCACTGCCGTTTGCCGATGCCGGCGGGCTGGTCAGCCTGCGCGAGCTGTGGCACGACCGCCGGGGCTCGGTCTCGGTCGGCAACTGGGCCGATCTGGTCCGCGAGGACCGCCTGTTCCAGTATCTGGTGCCCCTCTCCGGAGTCAGCGTCAACCTGGCCGGCGCGGATCGGCCGGAGAACGTGGCGGGCGCCCGGGTCGGCTGGAGTTTCTTCCGACTGCTCGGCGTGTCCGCCTCGCAAGGGCGGACCTTCCTGCCGGACGACGACCGACCGGGCGGCGACGGTGTGGTAGTCCTGAGCGATGCGCTGTGGCGCCGCCGATTCGGGGCCGATCCGACGGTGCTGGGTCGAGAGGTCCGGATCGACGGCGTCCCCCGCCAGGTGATCGGGATCATGCCCCGGTCATTGGACTACTCGCTGTACGGCGAAGAGCTGTGGCTGCCGGCCGCGTTCACGCCGGAGCAGCTGGCCCAACACGACGAGCACTACCTCACGGTGCTCGGCCGGCTCAAGCCGGGAGTCCGGCCGGCTCAGGTCGAGGCGGAGCTGGCCCAGATCGCGCGAGGCTTGCGTGAGCGGTTCCCGCGCGAGAACGCCGAGCGCGGCCTGGACGCGGCCAGCCTGCGCGAGGAGCTGGTCGGCGACTATCGAGTCCGGCTGTTCGTCCTGCTCGGGGCGGTCGGCTTCGTGCTCCTGATCGCCTGCGCCAACGTCGCCAATCTGCTGCTCGCGCGGGCCACGGTCCGGGCCCGCGAAACGGCGATCCGCGCGGCCATCGGCGCGGGCCGCCGCCATATCCTGCGGCATGCCATGGCGGAGAGCCTGGTGCTCGCCGTCGCGGGCGGCGTGCTCGGGGTGGTGGCGGCGTATTGGGGAGTGACCGGCCTGATCGCCATCGGCCCGGCCGAGATCCCCCGGCTGGCCCAGGCACGGGTGGATGCCCCGGTGCTGGTCTTCGTGCTCCTGCTGACGCTCGTTACCGGTCTCGTCTTCGGCCTCGGGCCCGCCGCCCGGATGGCGTCCCAGCTGCCGCAGGACGCGCTCAAGGAGGGCGGCCGGTCCGGCTCGTCCGGCGGACGCGACCGGCTGCGCAGCGCGCTGGTGGTCGGGGAGATCGCCCTCGCTCTGGTCTTGCTGACCGGCGCCGGCCTGCTCATCCGAAGCGCGCTGGCGCTGAGCCAGGTGGATCCCGGGTTCGATCCCAGGGACGTGGTGGTCGGCCGGGTGTCGCTGCCGGCCGCGGGGTATCCCAGCGCGGATGCGTCGCGCCGGGCGTTCGAGCAGATCGCCGAAGGGCTGGCGGCCGCGCCCGAGGTCCGCGCGGCCGGCCTGGTCTCCAGTGCTCCATTCGAAGGCGCCGGCAACAACGGTCTGATCCCGGAAGGCCGGCCGCTCAGGACGGAGTCCGCCATCGAGTCCGACCTCCGCCTGGTCACTCCGGGGTACGCCCGCGCCATGGGGCTGCGGCTCCGGGCCGGGCGGTTCGTCACCGAGGACGATCGCCCCGGCGGGCCGCGCGTGATGGTGGTGAACGAAACCCTGGCCCGTCTGGCGTGGCCGGGCCAGGACCCCATCGGCAAGCGGGTGGCTTGCTGTGAGCCGGCGGCGGACGGCGGCCCCAACTGGAAGACCGTGGTCGGCGTCGTGGCGGACGTCAGGGCCCGGGGTGTCGAGCGGGCGGCGCCGCCCGAGTTCTACCTGCCGATGGTCCAGGCGCCGGAGGCGGCGTGGCGATGGATCGACCGGACCATGACCCTGGCCCTCCGGTCGCCGGCCGCACCGGGTGCGGTGGCAGCCGTGCTTCGTGACGCGGTGGGCGCGGTGGATCGGGGGCTGCCGGTGTACGCCATCGCCACGATGGACGATCGGCGGAGCGCCTCGCTGGCCTCCAGCCGGTTCAGCACGCTCCTGCTGGCGGTGTTCGGGGGCCTGGCGCTGCTCCTGGCGGCGGTCGGGGTCTACGGCGTGATCGCCTATGGGGTCAGCCAGCGGTCGCAGGAGCTCGGCATCAGGGTGGCCTTGGGCGCGGGGCGGGTGCGAGTCGTGCGCCTGGTCGTGGGCCATGCCGCCGCCCTGACCGCGCTCGGTCTGGCGCTGGGCCTGGTCGGGGCATTGGCCCTGTCGCGGCTGATGGGCGGGCTGCTGTTTCGGGTGAGCCCCACCGATCCGCCGACGCTGGGCGCCGGCATGCTGGTCCTGGCGCTAGTGGCGCTGTTCGCCGCTCTGGTGCCGGCCTATCGGGCCAGCCGGTCCGATCCCGCGATCGCGCTCCGGGCGGACTGACCATGTCGCTGGCCATCGATCCGCTGATTCGCCTGACCGGGGTCTCCAAGGTGTTCCACACCGAGGAAGTCGAGACCCACGCGCTGTCGCGGGTGGATCTGGAGATCCGGGCCGGTGAACACGTGGCCATCTGCGGACCGTCGGGCTGCGGCAAGACCACGCTGCTCTCCATTCTTGGCCTGCTCGACCGGGCCAGCGAGGGCAGCTATGTGCTGGCCGGCGAGCCGGTGTCGACGCTCAGCGCGGCCCAGCGCGCCCGGGTCCGGGCCCGGGCGATCGGATTCATCTTCCAGGCCTTCAACCTGATCGGCGATCTCACGGTGTACCACAACGTCGAGCTGGCGCTCCGTTATCGCGGGCTGCCGGCCGACGCACGGCGCTCGGCCGCGCTGGCGGCCCTCGACCGGGTCGGGCTGCTCCATCGGCTGCGGCACTATCCGGCGCAGCTGTCGGGCGGGCAGCAGCAGCGGGTAGCCGTGGCGCGGGCGGTGGCCGGCCGGCCGCTGGTCCTGCTGGCCGACGAGCCGACCGGGAACCTCGATTCGTCCAACGGCAACGACGTCATGGCGCTCCTGCGCGAGCTCAATGCCGAGGGAACCACCCTCATCGTGGTCACCCATGATCCCCGCCATCTGCGCGAGGCACGGCGCGCGGTGTACCTGTTCGACGGCCGTCTGGTGCCGGACGCGTCCCGAGATCGAGGAGTGGCCTGATGGACGCCCTCTGGCGGGACCTCAGATTCGCCGTCCACGGGCTCGGCCGCAGCCCGGCCTTTGCCACGGTGGCAGTGCTCACGCTGGCCCTCGGCATCGGCGCCAACACGGCGATCTTCAGCGTGGTCAATGCCGTCCTGCTCAAGCCGCTGGCCTACACCGAGCCGGGCCAACTGGTGGCGGTCACCTCGAGCCTGGCGGGGCGAGGGGTGGCCGATGTGCCGGTCTCCGCGCCCGAGCTCAACGACTACCGCCGCGAGGTGGACGCCTTCGCCGACGTGGCCGGCGCCTGGCCGATCAACATCAACCTGACGGACGTGGGCGAGCCCGAGCGGATCGCCGCGGCGGTGGTCTCGCCCAATTTCTTCCGCCTGCTCGGCGCGAGGCCGGTCCTGGGACGCGACTTCACCGAGCAGGACACCGGCGGCCACATCGGGTTCGTGGCCCTGATCTCTTACGAGCTGTGGCAGCGGCGGTTCGGCGGGGACCGAGGGGTGATCGGCCGGACGGTGCGGCTCGATGACGACCCGATCACGATCATCGGGGTCCTCCCCAAGGGCTTCCGCCACCCGATCGAGAACAATGCGGCACCGCTCGAGCTGTGGGCGCCGGTGGACCTGACCGATCCCGATCCCCAGTTCGTCAACAGCCGCCAGGCCCGCGTCCTCCAGGCCGTGGCCCGGCTCAAGCCCGGCCGGACGGCGGCCGAGGCCCAGCGCTCGCTCGACGCGCTGCGGGAGCGGTGGGCGTCGATGTATCCCGATGCCTACCCCCGCGGCGCCGGCTGGCGGGCCGACGCCGTGCCGTTGGCGGACCGACTCACCGGGAAGGTCCGCCCGGCGCTGCTGATCCTGCTCGGCGCGGTGGGCTGCGTGCTGCTGATCGCCTGCGCCAACGTGGCCAATCTGCTGCTGGCCCGGTCGAGCTCGCGGGGACGGGAGATCGCCATCCGGACCGCCATGGGCGGGAGCCGGGGCAGCATCATCCGCCAGCTGCTGACCGAGAGCGTCGTCCTGGCCGCACTGGGCGGCGCGCTCGGCCTGCTGCTGGCGGTGTGGGGCACCGGCGCGCTCAACCAGCTGGCCATGCTCTACCTGCCGCGGGCACGTGACATCGGGATCGACCGCACGGTGCTCGGCTTCACGGCCGGGCTGGTCCTGCTCACAGGCATCGGCTTCGGCTTGCTGCCGGCCCTGCACGCCACCCGGCTCGACCTCCAGTCCGTGCTCAAGGAGTCGGGCAAGAGCGCCACCGCCGGGACCGCGCGCAGCCGGCTCCGGAGCGGCCTGGTCGTGGCCGAGGTGGCCCTGGCCCTGATGCTGCTGGCCGGTGCGGGACTGTTGCTGCGAAGCTTCGAGCGGCTGGTCCGAGTCGAGCCCGGGTTCGAGCCTGAGGGCCTGCTGACCCTCCAGATCTGGCTGCCCGTCCCCAACGACGCGGCCAACGGGCGATTCGCCACCGGCCGCCAGCGGCAGGCGTACTACGACCGCATCCTGGCGGGGATGCAGGCCGTCCCGGGTGCCCGTGACGTGGCCCTGGCGTCGCAGCTGCCGCTCCAGGGGCGCCAGGATGTCGGCTTCGACATCGTCAACCGGCCGGTGGCGCCGGATGAGCCGCCTCGGGGCGCCGAGTTCCGCAGCGTGTCGTCCTCCTACTTCACCACCATGCGGATCCCGATGCTCCGTGGCCGCCCGCTCGGCGGCGAGCAGGATTCCTCGCCGCCGGAGGTGGTCATCAATCGCACCCTGGCGGAGAAGTACTGGCCGGGCGCCGACCCGGTCGGGGCCCAGCTGCGGCTGTTCGGGCCTCAGGGTCCGATCACCACCGTGGTAGGCGTCGCCGGCGACGTGCGCCAGCTCCGGCTCGACCAGCCTCCACGCGAGGAGATCATGGCCTCGGCCCGCCGGTTCCCGCCTCAGCAGGCCAGCTTCGTGCTCCGGACCGACGGGCCGCCCGAAGCGCTCACGGCGGATGCCATCCGCGCCATCCGCGCGGTAGACCCGCAGCAGCCAATCTTCGGCATCCGCCCGATGGCCCAGATCCTGGCCGATGCCGGGGCCGACCGGCGCTTCTCCCTGCTGCTGCTCACCCTGTTCGCCGTCATCGCGCTGATGCTGTCGGTCATAGGGATCTACGGCGTGATGGCCTACGCCACCGCCCAGCGGCAACACGAGATCGGCATCCGGATGGCGCTGGGGGCGGGCTCGCGGCAGGTCCTCGGCCTGATCGTGGGGCAGGGGGCCCGGCTGGTGGGACTGGGTCTGGCTCTGGGGCTGGCCGGGACCGCGGTGCTGAGCCGGGTCCTGGCGGGACAGCTCTACGGCGTGGGGGCCCGGGATCCCCTCACCTATGTCGCCGTGGCACTTCTGCTCGGCGGGGTGGCGCTGGTGGCCAGCTGGCTGCCCGCCCGGCGCGCCACCAAAGTAGACCCGATGGGGTCACTGAGGTCCGAATGATCGACTCGCTGCGACAGGACGTCCGGGTCGCGCTGCGCGGCCTCCGACGGCGTCCCGCCTTCACCGCCCTGGTGGTGCTGACCCTGGCCCTCGGCATCGGCGCCAACACGGCAATCTTCAGCGTGGTCAACGGGGTGCTGCTCCGGCCGCTGCCGTACCACCATCCGGGCGAGATCGCCACGGTGTGGATGCAATGGCCGTCCAATCCCCACGGCGAGCTGAGCCAGCCGGAATACTGGGACCTGAGAGAGCAGAGCCGGTCGTTCAGCCGGTTGGCGGCGTACGCCAGCGGGTTGCTCACCCTGACGGGCAGCGGCCAACCCGAGCGGCTCACCGCCGGGTTCGCTTCCGCGGGCGCCCTGCCGCTGCTCGGGGTGGCGCCGGCGCTCGGCCGCGGATTCGGTCCGGAGGACGACCAGCCGGGGCGCCCGCAGGTGGTGCTGTTGAGCGATGGATTGTGGCGCCGGCGGTTCGGAGCCGACCCGCACGTCATCGGGCGTGCGCTCCGGCTCGACGACGCCCCGGCCACGGTGATCGGCGTGATGCCGCCGGGGTTCCAGCTGCCGACCGACTATACCGGCCCAGGCATGGAGATCTGGGCTCCGCTTCAGCTCGACCCGGCGATCGACCGGTCCGAGCGGGGCTGGCACTGGGTCCGGGTCATCGGCCGGTTGCGGCCGGGGACCGACATCGCGGCGGCCAGCCGGGAGGTGGCGGCGCTGGCCACCCGGATGCGCGAGACCTATCCCGGCGAATACAAGTCCGCTTTCAGCGGCTTTGCCGTCAGCGCGGCCGAGGACCTGGTCGGCGACGTGCGGCCCGCCATCCTGGTGCTGCTCGGCGCGGTGGGTCTGCTGTTGCTGATCGCCTGTGCCAACGTGGCCAGCCTGCTGTTGGCCCGGGCCGAGGCGCGCCAGCGAGAAGTGGCGGTACGCACGGCCCTCGGCGCCGGCTCCGGCCGGATGATGCGCCAGCTGCTGACGGAGAGCCTGGTGCTGGCGGCCGCCGGCGGCGTCCTGGGACTGCTGCTGGCCGACTGGGGCGTGCGGGCGATCGTCGCCGCGGCTCCGCCCACCCTGCCGCGGCTGGAGGCGATCGGCACCGACGGGTGGGTGCTCGGCTTCACCCTGCTGATCACGACCGCGACCGGCGTCCTGTTCGGCCTGCTGCCGGCGCTGCAGGCGGCCCGGCCGGATCTTGCGGTGGCGCTCGGCGAAGGCGGCCGGAGCGGCAGCTCGGCCGGCCGGCAGCGGTTCCGGCGCGGGCTGGTGGTGGCCCAGATCGCCCTGGCCGTCGTCCTGGTGACCTCGGCGGGCCTGCTGCTTCGGAGCTTCGAGCGCCTGCGCGGCGTGGATCCGGGATTCGACCCCGACGGCCTGCTCACCGCCCAGGTGGAGCTCTCGCCGGTTCGGTACGAGACCCCGGCGCAGGTCCGCAGCTTCTACCGCCAGCTGGTGGAGGCGCTCGAGCGGATCCCGGGCGTACGGTCCGCCGCGGCGGTGCGGGCCCTGCCGATGACGGGGCGGCTCGAGATCGGCGACTGGTCGTTCGTGATCGAGGGCCGGCACTCGTGGCCGCCGACGCCGGCCGAGCGGATCAATGCCGATTGGCAGTCGCTCACGCCGCACTACTTCGGGACCCTGAAGATCCCGGTGCTCCAGGGCCGCGGGCTGGAGGAGGGCGACCGCCAGGGTGGCCAGCAGGTGGTGGTGGTCAACCGGACCCTGGCCCGGAGCGCCTGGCCCGAGGGCAATGCGGTGGGGCAGCGTATTCTGCTGGGCGGCGGCGGGACCGACTCCGTGTGGCGCACGGTGGTCGGCATCGTGGGCGATGTTCGCCACCGCGGACTGTCGGCCGAGCCGCGGCCGGAGATGTATCTGCCTTATGACCAGTTCCCCGCCGGCACCGGCGCCCCCAGCCGGACCATGCGCCTGGTGCTGCGGACTGGCGGCAATCCCTCGGCCGCAGCCCCGGCGCTCCGGGCGGCGGCGGCGGCACTCGACCCCGATCTCCCGGTCACCGAAGTCCAGACCATGACGACCGCGCTGGGCGCGTGGGCCGCCGAACGCCGGCTCACCATGTTGCTGGTAGGCGGCTTCGCCCTGCTGGCCCTCACGCTGGGCGCCGTCGGCGTGTATGGGGTCATGGCCCACCTGGTGGTCCAGCGGACCCGCGAGATCGGCGTCCGGATCGCGCTGGGCGCGGCGCCCCGCAGCATCCTCGGCCTGGTGCTGTCGCAGGGGGCGTGGCTGGCCGGACTCGGCGTCGGGCTCGGGCTGCTGGCGGCCCTCGCCGCCAGCCGGCTGCTCAGCGGCCTCCTGTTCGACGTCGCCCCGACCGACCCGGTGACGTACCTCGTGACCATCGCCGCGCTGTTGCTGGTCGCGGTCACGGCCGCCCTGATTCCCGCCCGGCGAGCTACCCGGACCGATCCGGTCGAAGCGCTCCGGAGCGAGTGATGCCCTCACCTGGTGCCGCCTGGCCCACCCCGGAGCTGCCGTGATCCGACTGACCAATCTCGATCGGTTCTACCAGACAGGACCGAGCCGCACCTATGTGCTCCGGCAGGTCGATCTGGCGATCCGGCAAGGTGAGTTCGTCACCATCATGGGCCCGTCCGGCGCCGGCAAGTCGACCCTGCTCAGCGTGCTGGGGCTGCTCGATCACGCCTGGACCGGCGAGTACCGGCTGCTCGATCACGAGGTGCACCGGCTGCCGCCCAAGAAGCGGATCGAGCTCAACAAGCGGTACGTCGGATTCGTGTTTCAGAAGTACCACCTGCTGGACGATCTGACGGTCTACGAGAACCTCGAGATCCCGCTGTCCTACCGGGACGTGAAGCCGAAAGAGCGGGCGGCGATCGTGGCCGAGACGCTCGACCGCTTCCGGATGGTGGGGAAGAAGGATCTCTACCCGGCGCAGCTCAGCGGGGGGCAGCAGCAGCTGGTGGGAGTGGCGCGGGCCGTGATCGCCAGCCCCAGCCTGCTGCTGGCCGATGAGCCGACCGGCAATCTCCACTCCGCCCAGGGAGAGGAGATCATGGACCTGTTCACCCGGCTCAACCGGGACGGCATGACCATCGTGCAGGTGACCCATTCGGAGAAGAACGCCGCCTACGGCCACCGCACGATTCAGCTCCGGGACGGCTGGATCGTCGAGCCGGCCGCGCCGGCCCCGGCGAGCTAGCCAGACTGGGCGGCGCTGCCGGCCGGGCGGATCGCCGGCGCCGCCGCGTTTAGATTCCGGCCCGAACCCACCACCCAGGTCGCGTGCCCAACTCGCCGCCCCCGCACATCCTGGTCGCCGACGATCAGCCCGACGTCCGCGAGGCGCTCCGCCTGCTGCTCAAGGGCGAAGGCTACGCCATCGAGACGGCCGGCTCGCCGGCGGCCGTCCTCTCGGCGGTCCAGCGGGCCGACTTCGATGTCGTTCTGCTCGACCTCAACTATGCCCGCGACACCACGACCGGGCGTGAGGGGCTGGACCTCGTGTCCGAGCTCCAGGCGCTGGACGCCACCCTGCCAGCGGTAGTGATGACGGCGTGGGGCAGCGTGGACAAGGCAGTCGAGGCGATGCGCCGCGGGGCCCGCGACTTCGTGGAGAAGCCGTGGGACAACACCCGCCTGCTGGCTACCCTCCGGACCCAGGTGGAGCTGGGACGGGCGCTCCGCCGAAGCCGCCGGCTCGAGGGCGAAAACCGGCTGCTCCGGGCCGACGGCCGGCCGGCGCTGATCGCCCACTCGAGCGCCATGCGGCCGGTGCTGCAGCTGATCGAGCGGGTGGCGCCGGCCGACGCCAACGTGCTGATTACCGGCGAGCACGGCACCGGGAAGGAAGTCGTCGCCCAGTGGCTGCACGCGGCTTCGCCGCGCGCGGGCCGCCCGCTGGTGGCGGTCAATCTGGGCGGGCTGAGCGAAGGGCTGTTCGAGAGCGAACTGTTCGGTCACGTGAAGGGCGCCTTCACCGACGCCCGCACCGACCGGATCGGCCGGTTCGAGCTGGCCGACGGCGGCACCCTGCTGCTCGACGAGATCGGGACCATCGAGCCCCGCCAGCAGGCCAAGCTGCTCCGGGTGCTGGAGACAGGCGAGGTCGAACGGGTCGGGGCCTCGCGGGCGCGGACGATCGACGTCCGCCTCGTCTCGGCGACCAACGCCGACCTGGCGGCCGAGGTCGCCGCCGGGCGGTTCCGCGAGGACCTGCTGTTCCGGCTCAACACCATCGAGATCCACCTGCCGCCGCTGCGCGAGCGGGGCGAGGACATCCGCGCCCTGGCCGAGCACTTCCTGGTCCGATACGCGGCGCGCTACCGCAAGGCGCTGACCGGGTTCGAGCCGGACGCGCTGCGGGCGCTGGAGACCCACCCCTGGCCCGGCAACGTGCGCGAGCTCGACCATACCCTCGAGCGCGCCGCCCTGATGGCGCCCGGTCCCCTGGTCCGCCCCGCCGATCTGGGACTTCGAGCCGGCGGCGCCGCCCGACTCGAGGACCTGCCGCTGGAGGAGGTGGAGCGGGTCCTGATCCGGAAGGCCCTCGACCGGCACGGCGGGAACGTGAGTCAGGCGGCCAAGGCCCTGGGGCTGAGCCGGAGCGCCCTCTACCGTCGGCTGCAGCACCATGGTCTCTGACCGGCGCCGCCGCCGCGCCGGTCACGAGACCCGGGTCTTCTTCGCCGCCCTGCTCACCGGACTGCCGGCGGTGGCCGTGGCCGCGTGGTTGCTGTGGACCGGCGACCATCCGTTCCGCACCCGGCTCACCCTCAGCCTCGTCGTAGGCGGTGGCTGGCTGATCGGGTCGGCCCTGCTGCGGGAACGGGTGCTCCGGCCCCTCCAGGTGATCGCCAACCTGTTGGCGGCGCTGCGCGAGGGGGATTACTCGATCCGGGCCCGCGGCGCCAGCGTGGAGGACGGCCTCGGGCTGGCGCTGCTCGAGGTCAACATGCTGAGCGACACCCTCCGGTCCCAGCGGCTCAGCGCGCTCGAGGCGGGTGCGCTGCTTCGGCGGGTGATCGAGGAGATCGACGTCGCCGTGTTCGCCTTCGACGCCTCCCGCCGGCTCCGGCTGGTCAATCGTGGCGGCGAGCGGTTGCTGGGGCAGCCGGCCGACCGCCTGGTGGGCGCCGATGCCGACGCGCTGGGCCTGGCCGCCTGCCTCGACGGCGACACGCCGCGCACGGTGGACGCGGCCTTTCCCGGCGCGTCTGGTCGGTGGGAAGTGCGCGGCAGTACTTTTCGGCAGGAAGGCCGGCCCCATCGGCTGCTGGTGCTGGCCGATGTGAG
>DATAOR010000080.1:0-2726 GCA_036265635.1 Gemmatimonadales bacterium | reverse complement strand
GTCAGCTGGCGGAAAGTGCTTCACGATTCGTGGCGCGGGGGCGGCTCCTCGTCCACGATGACGTAAGGATCGTGGCCGCTCCGGGCGACGTGGACGATGAGCCAGCCCAGCAGCATGTTCCCCAGGCCCAGCCAGAGTCCGACGTGGAGCGCGCGAGACCACGCCGGCCAGCTCGCCGCTCTCGCCCCATGGAGATCGAGCAGCACCATCAGCGCCCCGCCCGCCAGGACCACGGGGCCGACGACGATGCCGAGCACCCGGAAGAGGGGCCGGATGGGACCGGGGCGGAGAGTGGGCCGCAGGATGCCTCCGGAAATGGTGATCTGACGGGGCCCCGCCCGGGGCCGCCGGCCGGTTCGCCGCGCGCCCTGGCCGGCCGCGACCGGAGGGCCGGCCGGGCGACCAGCGTGCAACGCCTTGCGCATCAATATCTTGGCCTGACAGTGGCCGGCCATATCGCCGGTCCCGACCTTCCCACCGGATTCACCCTGGCTTCATGGGAGTGGCCCTAAGCTGTCCGCCATGTCCCGACATGCATGGTTCGTGCTTCCCGCCGCCCTGGTGGCCGCCGCCGCCGGGTGCGCCGCCGATACCCCATCCCGCGCCGCCACCGGCGGCGTCACCGATCAGGTCCTGGAGGCCGCCCCCGGTCAGACCGAGGGCTGGCACACCTACGGGCGCGACTGGGGCAACCAGCGGTACTCACCGCTGGCCGAGATCGATCGCCGGACGGTCGCCACGCTGCGGCCCGTCTGGCGCCACGATCTCGGCGTGTTCCTGCGGCGATCCACCCGCAACGAGAGCACGCCGCTGGTGGTGGGCGACCTGCTGCTCTATACCGATCTCAAGAACCTGGTCATCGCGGTGGACGTGCGGAGCGGGAAGGAGCGCTGGCGGTATCAGCCGTCGCTTGGGCCGGTAGCGGTGTGCTGCAACATGGTGAATCGGGGCGTCGCCAGTTACGGCGACAAGATCTATCTGGCGACCCTGGACGCGCGGTTGATCGCGCTCCGGCGGCGGGACGGCTCGGTGGCCTGGGACGTCCGGGCGGGTGAGTCGGCGGCGGGCTATTCGTTCACCATGGCGCCACTCGCGGCCGACGGCCGCATCATCGTGGGCGCCAGCGGCGGCGAGTTCCAGATCCGGGGCTTCGTGGACGCCTACGATCCGGAGTCGGGCCGCCGGATCTGGCGATTCTGGACCACGGCCTCGCCCGAGGAGGGCTGGTACGGCGCCTGGACGCCGACCACCCCGGAAGGCGACTCGCTGGCGCGGGATCTTCCGGCGGAGCGGCGGGACAGCGCCCGGTACGCGGAGAGCTGGCGGAAAGGCGGCGCACCCGTGTGGTCCACGCCGGCGTACGACCCGGCGCTGGGCCTGCTGTATTTCGGGACCGGCGAGCCATCGCGGTTCGACGGCGTGCTGCCGCCGGGCGACAACCTGTATAGCACGGCCCTGGTCGCGGTCGAGATCGCCACCGGGCGGCTCCGCTGGTACTACCAGATGGTCCCGCACGATCAGTGGAATCTCGACGCGGCCAGCCCCACGGTCCTCTGCGATGTGGCCGACGGTGACAGCGTCGTCCCCGCCGTGGTCCACGCGGGGAAGACCGGCTGGGTCTACATCCTCGACCGGCGCACCGGCCGGCGGATCCGGCGGAGTGACCCGTTCGTTCCGGTGGAGCGCGTCTTCGCGGCGCCGACGGCCGCGGGCGTGCGGGTCTCGCCCGGTTTCCGCGGCGGGGCCAGCTGGCCGCCGCCGGCCTACTCGCCCACCACCGGCCTGCTCTACGTCCTGGGCAGCCACATCCCCATGCGGCTGCACACCGACTCCGCCCACGCGGCGGCCGTCGGCCGAGCCGACCCGTTCACCTATCCCCACTACGCGCAGCTGCCCGACAGCCAATGGTACGGCGTGATCTCGGCGGTGGACTTGAACAGCGGGAAGATCAGGTGGCAGCAGCGCGTGCGCCATCACCTGATGTACAGCGGGGCGCTGGCCACCGAAGGGGGGCTGGTGTTCTACGGTGACCCTCAGGGCGGGCTCAACGCCGCCGACGCCGCGACGGGGCGCAAGCTGTGGCGGGCTCAGGTGGCCCACGCGGCGCTCGGACCGCCGATCACGTTCCAGGTCGATGGTCACCAGCGGATCGCGGTGACCTCTCAGAGCGGGATCGCGGTATTCGGGCTGCCCGAGCGAATCGCCCGGGTGACGCCGCCCCGGAGATCAGGACCATGGGCCAGCGAGGCGCCTGACCTGGCCGTGCTACCCTGAGCATCGCCGCTCGGCCTCGCCCGGCTTCCGTCCGCTCGGCCCTCGCCCCGCTCCCGTCCGCTCGACCCTCGCCCGACTCCCGTCCACCCACCACTCTTCGCCGTGACGGGCAGCCCCGCGCCAGCCGATGCCGCAGCCCGCACCTCAGCCGTCGGTCGTTGGGTCAGGTCCGGGTCTGGTCGGTTGTGCTCGAGTGATCCCCGCCGTCAGCGAGCGCGCGCCAGCCCAGGGCCAACGACGCGAGAAAGATCAGCAGTCCACCCAGATACACGGCACCCCCGATCGCCTGGTCGCGCGCCAGCCAGCCGAAACGGCCGAGGATGAGGGCCCAATCGTGCTCACCCCCGCCTACCAGCGGCAGCTCCTGCGTCCGGGCGTCCTTGATGTAGACCGAGACGTTCCAGCAGTTCTGCCCCAGCCACCAGAGCGGGACGCTGGCACCGTGGCGGTCG
>DATAOR010000079.1:0-4753 GCA_036265635.1 Gemmatimonadales bacterium | reverse complement strand
CGCCGGACCTGCACCGGTGAAACTGCTCGACAACATCGCCCAGCTGGCCACCTGCCGCGCCGAGGGCGGGCAGGCCGAGATCCATCCCATCGCCGACGCCGCGCTGGCATGGCAGGGTGACACCATCCGCTGGGTCGGCTCCCGGGCCGAGCTGCCCGCCGAGTTCCACGGGGCCGAGCGGGTGGATGCCGGCGGCGGCCTGGTGGTGCCGGGGCTGGTGGATTGCCACACCCACCTCCTGTTCGGCGGGTGGCGGGCCGAAGAGTTCGAGCAGCGGATCCAGGGCCGGAGCTATCTCGAGATCGCGGCGGCCGGCGGCGGCATCGCCCGGACGATGCGACTCACCCGCGCCGCCGGCGACGACGAGCTGTTCGGCCGCGGCCGTGGCTTCCTCCAGGCCATGGCAGCGCTGGGCGTCACCACCGTGGAGTGCAAGAGCGGTTACGGCCTCGACCGCGAGCACGAGCTGCAGCTGCTCCGGCTCCACCGCCGGCTGGCGGGGGCCCAGCCGGTCCGGCTGGTCAGCACCTTCCTCGGGGCCCACGTGGTGCCGCCGGAGTACCGCGACCGCCGGGGCGAGTATGTCCGACTGCTGACTGACGAGCTGCTGCCCGCCATCGCCGCCGAGCGCCTGGCGGACTGCTGTGATGCCTTCGTCGAGCGGTCGGCGTTCACCGTGGATGAGGCCCGTACCATCCTGCGCGCGGGCCAGGCGCGCGGGCTGGCGGCCAAGCTCCATGCCGACCAGCTGACCGACGCCGGTGGCGCCGAGCTGGCCGCCGAGCTGGGCGCCCTCTCGGCCGACCATCTGGAACACGTCTCGGAGCGCGGGATCGCGGCCCTGGCCCGGGCCGGTGTGGTGGCGGTCAGTCTGCCGCTGGCGACCCTGTATCTCCAGCAGTCCCCGATGCCCGCCCGGCGGCTGATCCAGGCCGGCGTGCCCGTGGCCGTGGCGACCGACTTCAACCCCGGCTCGGCGCCGTCCTATCACCTGCCGCTGGCGCTGACCCTGGCCTGCATCACCCAACGGATGACGCCGGCCGAAGCCCTCAAAGGGGCGACCTGTCTGGCCGCCCGGGCCATCGGCCTCGAGCGGCGGATCGGCTCGCTGGAGCCGGGCAAAGCCGCCGACTTCGCGGTCATGGACGCGCCGGATGTGACCACCTGGCTCTACCACCTGCAGCCCAACGCCTGCCGGATGACGGTGATCGCGGGGCAGCCGGTCCACCCGCGGTCGCCGGTGCGCTGACGGTCCGGATCGAGGCTGGAGACTCTGGCGCCGTGGCCGGGCGAGCGGCATCTTGAGAGGTCTCGACGGCATCGCGCAGCGCACCGGCCGCCGGCTCGCTCCCGGCGACCGGCCATCTCCCATTGGTCTCACCTCTCCCGGGAGGATCGCCTATGCTCCACCGACTGCTGACCATCCGAACTCTGGCTCCGCTGGCCGCGGTGGCCGTGCTGGCCTGCGGGGGCGAGGCATCGAAGTATTCGGGCACCTGGTCGCGCGACCTGTACGGCGAGGGCGAAGTGAAGATGAACCTGGCCTCCGACGGCAAGATGGAGCTGATGCTGCCGTCGCCCCGCTGGCCCGACTCGGTGGACATGAAGGGCAAGGCGGCCTTCGCCGGCGACACGCTGATGTTCAAGGCGGATACGTCGGGCGGCGCCTGCCAGACCGCGGATGCGCGCTACGTGGTCACCCGCGCGGACGCCGAGATGCGGATCGCCGGCCTCGGCATGGACCCCTGCGGGAACCGCCGCGCCGCTCTGGTCGGGACCTGGAAGAAGTCGTGAGTCAGCGGGGCCACTGCTGGGTGACGCAGTGGAAGGCGCCGAGGCCCCAGACCAGGTCGGTGCAATCGATCCCGACCACCTCCCGGCCGGGACAGCAGCGGCGCAGGGTGGCGAGGGCCTCCTCGTCGCGCGGGGGATCGTAGGTCGGCACCACGACCACCCCGTTGGCCAGGTAGAAGTTGGCGTAGCTGGCCGGCAGGCGCTGGCCCTGGTGGAACAGCGCCCGGGGCATGGGCAGGGTGACCAGGTCCAGCGGCCGGCCGTCCTGGTCGCGCATCCCGCGGAGCCGCTCCAGATTGGCCTGGAGCGGCTCGTAGTTTTCATCGGCCGGGTCGGTCTCCACCACCGTGACCACGGTGTGCTCGTCCACGAACCGGGTCAGATCGTCCACGTGCCCGTCGGTGTCGTCGCCGGCGATCCCGTCGCCCAGCCACAGGATGGTGGTGACGCCGAGGTTGTCGCGCAGGGCCTGCTCGATCTCCGCCTTCGACCGGGTCGGGTTCCGGTTGGGGTTGAGCAGGCAGGCCTCGGTGGTGAGCAGGGTGCCCCGGCCGTTGACGTCGATCGAGCCGCCCTCCATCACCAGCCCGGGGGCGAACACCGGCAGCCCCAGCTCGCGGCCGACCAGGGTGGGAATGACGTCGTCCAGGTCGTATGGCGGGTACTTCCCGCCCCAGGCGTTGAAGTCCCAGTCGATGACGGCCTGCTCCCGCCGGCCGCCGGCCTCCCGGGTCACGAAGATCGGGCCGTGGTCTCGGCACCAGGCGTCGTTGGTCGGGTAGGGATGGAAGAACACCTGGCCCAGGTCCGCCCCCTCGTCGGCCAGGAGCGAGCGGACCGAGGCCTCCATGGCGGGGCCGGCCACGTTGATGTGCACTTCCTCGCGGTCGGCCAGGGTCCGCACCAGGGCCGCGAAGATGCCGGGGACCGGTCCGAACTTGCCGGGCCAGGATGCTTCCTTGTGGGGCCAGCTCAGCCAGGTGCCGCGGTGCGGCGCCCACTCGGCCGGCATCCGGAACCCGAGCTCGGCGGGGGTGCGGGGGTCGGGCATCGGGTCTCCCGGCCGGGCCGGTGCCTGGGGGGAACTAATCGAGGTAGCGCCGGGTGATGTCCTGGTAGGCGTCGATCCGGCGGTCGCGCAGGAACGGCCAGTGGGTCCGGCTCACGTTGACCTTGGCCAGGTCCACCGGCACCGTGAGCACCTCCTCGCCGCCGCCGGCTTTGGCCAGCACGCGGCCACCCGGGTCGGCCACGAAGCTGCCGCCCCAGAACTCGATGCCGGCGTCGCCCGCGCTCTCGTGGCCGACCCGGTTGACCGCGCAGACGTAGACCCCGTTGGCGATGGCATGGCTGCGCTGGATGGTCTCCCAGGCCGCCTGCTGCTGGGCGCCGTGCTCGGCCTTTTCCGGCGGGAGCCAGCCGATGGCCGTGGGGTAGAACAGGATCTGGGCGCCCGACAGGGCGGTCAGCCGGGCCGCCTCGGGATACCACTGGTCCCAGCAGACCAGCACGCCGATCCGGCCGAACCGGGTGTCCCAGCTGCGGAACCCGAGGTCGCCCGGGGTGAAGTAGAACTTCTCGTAGTACTGCGGATCGTCGGGAATGTGCATCTTCCGGTACTTGCCGAGATACCGTCCGTCCGCGTCGATGACGGCCGCCGTGTTGTGGTAGAGTCCTTCGGCCCGCTTCTCGAACAGGGAGGCGACGATCACGACGCCGAGCTCGGCGGCGACGGCCGACAGCGTCTCGGTGGACGGCCCGGGGATCGGCTCCGCCAGGTCGAACCAGCGGTGGTCCTCGGTCTGGCAGAAGTACTGGCTGCGGAAGAGCTCCTGCAGGCACACGATCTGGGCGCCGCGGCCGGCGGCCTCGCGGATGCCCGCGATCGCCTTCTGCATATTGACGCTGGGTTCGACGTCGCACCGGTGCTGTACCAGCCCCAGGGTGACGGTGGTCCGGGCAGCTGTTGTCATAGGCGGTAAGATAAGGACGGGGAAGGGCGGCGGCACGGGTGACGGCGGTCACCGGAGGAATCCTCAGCCGCGGCCATGTTTAGGTCGATAGCGCGGGGCAGGGCCTAGGCCGCCCCCCGGGCCTCCCACCCTACGGAAAGGAAGGTTCCATGGCATCGCTCCACCTTCGGGCCGCCGTACTGGTGAGTCTCGGCCTCGTCGCGGGCTGCGGCGGCGAGAAGAACCGCGCCGGCGCCGCCGACACCGCCGGCGCCGCCGCCGTCATGCCCGACTCCGCCACCGCGCCGGCGCCGCCGGCGGATACCGCCAGCGGGGCCGCGGCGGCCCCGGCGGACTCGGGGATGAAGGGCGCGGGCGACAGCGGAACCAAGGCCGGCAGCGAGCGCGCGACCAAGCCGGCCGCGGCGACGAAACCGGCCGCGGCGACCAAGCCGGCCGCCGGGAAGCCCACGGCCCCCCCCAAGCAGGTGGCGGCCGCGGGCGCCCGCGACAGCGCCATGGCCCCGAACGCTCAGGCGACGGGTGACAGCGCCCGGGGGCAGGCAGCCGATTCGACCAAGAGCGCGGCCGCGCCGGCGCCCGCGCCGACGGCGCAGCGGCAGGACACCGCCAAGCCCGCCCAGGGCGCCGCTGCCCCACCCGCCGCCGGCGCGCCCTCGAGCGATCAGCCGCTCCGCGACGCCTATCACCAGGCGCCGAAGGACACCGTGAGCCAGGCCGTCTACAACGGCTGGAAGCAGTTCAACCTGAACTGCGCCCGCTGCCACGGGGAGGATGCCCTGGGGACGACCATCGCCCCGCACCTGATCGTGTCGCTCAAGCCCGACGGCCCGATCAACACCAAGGAGCTGTTCGTCCAGACGGTCTGCGCCGGCCGGCCGGCCAAGGGGATGCCGGCCTGGTGCGCGCTGGGGCTGGGGATGGACAAGATCGACGAGATCTATCAGTACGTGAAGGGCCGGAGCGACGCCAAGATCAGCCCGGGC
>DATAOR010000078.1:0-9217 GCA_036265635.1 Gemmatimonadales bacterium | reverse complement strand
CGCCGGCTGGGCTTCCGCTCCGCGCCCGACGTCACCGAGGCGCTCCGGCTGGCGCTCGAGCGCCAGGGCCCCGAGGCGACCATCGCCGTGATCCGCTACGGCGGGCACGTGCTGCCTATCGTGGACGACGAGGCGGCCCAGCTCAGCGCCGCGGGCGGTGGGCGGGAGGCGACATGGCCGACCTGACCACCGCGCGCGCCCGGGGCGAGAGCGCCCGGTTCGCCCGGCTCAGCGCGGCGGACCGCCCGGCAGCGCCGGACGGCCGGGCGGCGGACGCCGTCGCCCTGGCGGACCAGCTCGAGCGGGCGCTGCTCGAGCGGGTCCGCGGCGAGGTTCGCTTCGACGCCGGCAGCCGGGCGCTCTACGCCACCGATGGCTCCAACTACCGCCAGGTTCCCATCGGGGTGGTCGTGCCGCGGGACCTGGACGACGTGATCCATACGCTGGCGGCCGCGCGCGAGGCCGGGGCGCCGGTCCTCTCGCGCGGCGGCGGGACCAGCCTCGCGGGCCAGTGCTGCAACGCGGCGGTCCTGATGGACTTCTCGAAGCATCTCCACCGGGTGCTGGAGATCGATCCGGTCCGCCGGCTGGCCCGGGTCGAGCCCGGCTGCGTGCTCGACGACCTGCGGAACGCGGCCCAGGCGCACGGGCTCACCTTCGCCCCCGATCCGGCGACCCATACCCACTGCACCCTCGGCGGCATGCTGGGCAACAACTCGTGCGGCGTGCACTCATTGCTCGCCGCCAAGCATGGGCTCGGCCTCCGTACCTCGGACAACACCGAGACGCTCCAGGTGCTCACCTACGACGGGCTCGGCCTCCGGGTCGGCCCCACCCCGGAGCCGGAGCTCGAGGCGATCATTCGCGCCGGTGGCCGCCGGGGCGAGATCTACGGCCGTCTGCGCGACCTCCGCGATCGCTACGCCGACGAGATCCGCCACCGGATGCCCCGCCTGCCCCGCCGGGTCTCGGGCTACAACCTCGACGAGCTGCTCCCCGAGCAGGGCTTCAACCTCGCTCGCGCGCTGGTCGGGACCGAGAGCACCTGCGTCACCATCCTCGAGGCCGAGCTCCGCCTGGTCCCGGCGCCCCGGGCGCGCTCGCTCCTGGTGCTCGGGTTCGCCGACGTCTACCAGGCGGCCGACCGCGTCCCGGAGATCCTGCCCCACCAGCCCACCGGCCTCGAGGGGATGGACCGCTGCCTGTTCGACTGGGTCCGCGCCAAGGGCGACCACAATGCCGATATCGGCCTGCTCCCTCCAGGCGGCGGGTGGCTGCTGGTCGAGTTCGGCGGCGAGTCGAAGGAGGACAGCGACGGCCAGGCCCGGCGGCTGATGGACGCGCTCCGGCGCGCGCCCGGCCCGCCGGCCATGAAGCTGTTCGACGACCCGGCCGAGGAGGAGCGGATCTGGAAGGTGCGCGAGGGCGGCCTGGGGTCGACCGCCTGGGTGCCGAACCGGCCCGACACCTGGGAAGGCTGGGAGGACTCGGCGGTCCCGCCGGAGCGGATCGGCGGGTACCTCCGCGAGTTCAACGCCCTGCTCACCCGCTACGGCTACGAGACCTCGCTCTACGGCCACTTCGGCCAGGGCTGCGTCCACTGCCGAATCCCGTTCGATCTCTACAGCGCCGCGGGCGTCCGGACCTTCCGGGCCTTTCTCGACGAGGCGGCCGACCTGGTGGTCCGCTTCGGCGGCTCGCTGAGCGGCGAGCACGGCGACGGCCAGTCGCGCGCCGAGCTGCTGCCGAAGATGTTCGGCCCCGAGCTGACCCGGGCCTTCCGGGAGTTCAAGGCGATCTGGGACCCGGGGAACCGGATGAATCCCGGCAAGGTGGTGGACCCCGCGCCGATCACCTCGCATCTCCGGCTCGGCGCCGACTACAACCCGCCCGACCCGCCGACCTGGTTCCGCTACCCGGGCGACCGCGGCAGCTTCGCCCGGGCGGCGCTCCGCTGCGTCGGCGTAGGCGAGTGCCGGCGCGAGGGCGGCGGCGTCATGTGTCCGAGCTACCAGGCGACACGGGAGGAGGAGCACTCTACCCGGGGCCGGGCCCGGCTGCTGTGGGAGATGCTCAACGGCGAAGTGATCACCGGCGGCTGGCGGAGCGAGGCGGTGTACCAGGCGCTCGACCTCTGCCTCGCCTGCAAGGGGTGCCGCCATGATTGCCCGGTCAACGTGGACATGGCCAGCTACAAGGCCGAGTTCCTGGCCCATTACTGGGCCGGGCGCCTCCGGCCCCGGCAGGCGTATGCCTTCGGCTGGATCCGGTACTGGGCCGAGCTGGCGGGCGCGGCGCCCGCCCTGGCCAATGGGCTGACCCACGCGCCGGGCCTCCGGCAGCTGGCAGCCCGGGCGGCGGGCCTGGCGCCCGAGCGCCGCGCCCCGGCGTTCGCGCCCCAGCGGTTCAAGCGCTGGTTCGCCCGGCGCGGCCGAGGCGTGGGGAGCGGAACTCCGGTCGTCCTCTGGGCCGACACCTTCAACGACTTCTTCCACCCCGAGACCGCCCGCGCCGCCGTACACGTCCTCGAGCGCGCGGGCTTCCGCGTGACGGTGCCGCGCGGCGAGCTGTGCTGTGGCCGGCCGCTCTACGACTACGGATTCCTGGGGATGGCCCGACGCCGGCTCGACCGGGTTCTGCGGGTCCTGCGCCCCGCGATCCAGGCCGGCGTGCCGCTGGTGGTGCTCGAGCCGAGCTGCGCCTCGGTCTTCCGCGACGAGCTGGTCAACCTGCTCCCCAACGACGAGGACGCCGTGCGGCTCTCCCGCCTGACCTGCACCCTGGACGAGCTGCTCGAGCGGCAGGGCTCGTTCGAGTGGCCCCGGCTCCGCGGCCGCGCCATCGTCCAGGGTCACTGCCACCACAAGTCGGTGCTCGGCTTCGACGGCGAGCGGGGCGCCCTCGAGCGGCTCGGGCTGGAGCTGGCCGAGCCCGAGCCGGGGTGCTGCGGCATGGCCGGCGCCTTCGGCTTCGAGGCCGGCGCCCACTACGACGTAGCCACGACCTGCGGCGAGCACGCCCTGCTGCCCGCCGTGCGGCAGGCCGGCACGGACACCATGATCGTGGCCGACGGCTTCAGCTGCCGCGAGCAGATCGCCCAGGGCACCGGCCGGCGCGCGCTCCACCTGGCCGAGGTACTGGAGCTGGCACACGAGACCGGCGGGGGCCGGCTGCCGTCTCCCGCTGAGGGGCTGATCGTGCGGGCGCGCCGCGAGGCCGACCGCCGGAGCGGGCGCCGGACCGCCGTGGCGGCCGGGCTGATCGGTGCGGCCGGGCTGGGCACGGTCGGACTGATCACGGCGCTCGGCGGGCGCCGGTGAGCGGCCCCGCCGCTCACCCGGCGAGTGGGGACGAGGACCGCGTCCGCCTGATCCAGCGGGCCCTTGCGGCGGCCGGGCTGGACGCGCTGGTCTGCGCCCTACCCTCGAATGTGCTCCTGCTGGCCGGCTACTGGCCGGTAGTCGGCACCAGCGTGGCCGTGGCCACCCGGGACGGCGCCGTCGGTCTCGCGGTACCGGAGGACGAGCGCGAGCTGGCCGCCGCCGGCTGGGCCGATCCGCTGGAGACCTTTGCGCCCTCGTCCCTGGCGGAGCTGCCGCCGCTGGCCCGGTCACTCCAGCCGGCGCTGGGCCGGGTCCTCCGGCAGCTGGGACTCGGGCGTGGGCGGATCGGCTACGAGCACGGGCCCTGCCTCGAGCCCAGCTCGTACGCCGGCACCAACCGCTTCATCGTCGCCCTGCCCGACCTGCTGGCCGAAGCGTGTCCCCAAGCCGCCCCCACGCCGGCCGATGACGTGCTGCTCGATCTCCGGGCCGTGCTCACCCCGCGCGAGCTGGCCGGCGTCCGCGCCGCCTGCCGCGTGGCCGAGGACGCCTTCCGGGCCGGCGCCAGGAGCATCGTGCCGGGCGCCAGCGAGCGCGAGGTGGCGGCCACCTTCCGGGCCGCCCTGGCCGCTTCGGCCGACGCCCAGGAGCACGGCGGCGCCCGGGCCGGCGGCTTCCTGTTCTGCATGTCCGGCGCGGATGCCGCCCTGGCCGACCGAGCCTATGCCCGAAGCCGCGGCCGCCGGATCGAGCCGGGCGACGCCGTGCTGGTCCACTGCAACTCGTACGTGGACGGCCTGTGGACCGACATCACCCGGACCTATCACCCCGGTGAGGCCGACGACCGCGCCCGCGACCGCTTCGAGGCGGTGCTCGAGGCCCGCCGCGCCGGGCTGGCCGCGGTGGCGCCGGGCGTGCCGGCCCGCGAGGTGGACCGCGCCGCGCGCGACGTGCTGGTCCGGCGCGGCTTCGGCGCCGCCTTCCGGCACGGCCTCGGCCACGGGGTCGGCTTCGCGGCCATCGACCACAACGCCCGGCCGCGGCTGCACCCCGCCTCGGACGACATCCTGGCGCCGGGGATGGTGTTCAACCTGGAGCCCGCGGTGTACCTGGAGGGCGTGGCCGGAATCCGCCACTGCGACGTGGTGGCCCTGCACGCCGAGGGGCCCGAGCTGCTCACGCCGTTCCAGGCCGGCCTGGGCGACCTGGCCCCCTGGCTGGGAGTGGCTAGGTAGTCTGGCGGGTCCGGAGGTCCGCTCGAGCCCACCGCCTGATCCCGCGAGGAACTTCCCGGTACAGCTTCTTAACGCGGGGCGCTCGCGCCCTGCCGCCTGAGCTCCATCGTCCAGAGCGTCGCCCAGCCCTTCCCGGTGCGCTGCCGCTGGACCACCTGGTACGCGTCCTCCCCTCGCCGGGTCCACGATGCCTCGAGCTCCACGTCGCCCTTCGGGCCGGTCATCCGGCTGGGAAAGATGATCCGGCCCTCCTGGTACTCCACGGCCCCCGTCACCACGAAACCCTCGCTGCTCCAGTACCAATATCCCGGCCGCCGGGCCGCCGCGTCCCAGCCGAAGATGGTCTCGCCCCGGTAGGGCGGGCCGCCGTCGCCCTCGACCACGTGCCGATCACGGATGAACTTGCGGTCGAACATCCACTCGAAGCAGTGGGTGTCGGTCTTGCGGCCGTCGGGAAAGCTCCCCTTCCAGCAGCTTCCCACCACGAACGCGAGCGGAGCCAGCGAGTCGGGCGGGCTCTGGGTGGGAGGCGGGGTTTCGTGCAGGGTGCCGAGCAGCATCAGGCCGGCCAGCCATCGCATCGGGGTCGCTCCGGAAGAGGGTTCGCATATCTACGGGCAGGTCGGGGCTGCCGTCTAGACGATTTGTTACCTGGGCTCTGGTGTCTCGAGCAGCGCGCTGCCGTCCGGGGTCCGGCGGCGGAGGTATTCGGTCGGACTGGCCGCGCCGATCCGGCGGAAGTCGCGCACCAGGTGCGACTGGTCCGAGTAGCCGGCCTCGCCGGCGAGCCGGGACCAATCCGGCTCGGAGGTCTGGCGGAGCTGGTCCAGCGTCCAGACGAAGCGCCGGACCCGGGCATAGGCTTTGGCGGGCACCCCGAGGTGCCGGCGGAATGCCACGGCCAGATGCTTCCGGCTGACGCCGAGCTCCTGATGCAACCGCGAGACCGGCACCCGGCCGTGGGCCTGGTCGATCCGGGCCACCGCCTCCCGGACGAAGTGGGGGGCGGCCTCGCCTTCCTCGCGCCGGCCGAGGAGAAAGCGCTCGAGCAGCTCGAACCGCGCGGGGGGGCCGGGGGCGGCCAGGAGCGAGGCGCGGAGCGCGGCGGCGTCGGGCCCGAACAGCGCCTCCAGATCCACTACCGCGTTGGCTGAAGCAGGGGCGCACAGGCCGAGCAAGGCGGCGGCGCCGAGCGGATGGAGCCGGGCGGAGACGAGGTGAGTGCCGTGGGCCGACTCGATGATCAGCGAGTGCTCGTGGAGGCCGGACAGCCAGCTCCGCTCCCAGGTCTCCACACCGCCCGGCCGGTGCAGCTGGTGCGGCGGCCCCAGGTTCACCATCACCTCCAGCGCTCCGTTGGGCAGCAGGGTCTCGCGGAAGGGGGTCAGCGCACCCTGAACCTCCCAGTACTCGACCACCGCGCCGGCCAGAGCCGGGGCCGGCGGCGCGACCGACAGGCGCCAGGTCCCGATGGGCGCGGTGAGCTCGACGACATGCAGCGGGCCGGGAACGATCGGAACCTCGTTGTTGGGGTCGGCGTCTGGGGAGACGACGCGGGACAGACACCGGCCGTGCCGCACGGACCCTCGCCCGGGGGAAGATCCACCCCGGGACCAGCCCGACAAGGCCGGCAGCACGACGTCGAGTTGCATCGGCCGGCGGGGCGCCCTATGGTCCGGCATGCTCGATGCCCTGGGCGTGGAGGGCGTGGAGCCGGTGGGATCACGGGAGCCAGCGTCGCAGGCGCCCTTCTACTTCAAGCGGAGCGGCGTTGACCGGCCCTCCGACCAGACCGCTCCACCCCGAGGAGCCTCGTGCCGCATTCCCTCTCCGCCGCCGTCGAGCGCGAGCTGGCCGAGCGGTTCGCGCCGGCCGACCGGCGGCAGGCGCACGTGATGGTCTCGCAGTACGGCCTCTCGCCTCACGAACGCGACGTCGAGCACGTCCGGCGCGCGCTGCTCGCCTTGAGCGGCGGCAACCTCGGCCGTCTCGGCTACTATCTCGCGGCGGCACAGCACCGCTACCAGGACGTGCTGTACTGGGCCAGCCACCCGGATCAGGCCCCGCAGCGCTAGCGCCCGCCGGCGGCCCGAACCGCTCCCGCCAGTGTGTTCTTGACGGGGATGGTGACGCGGCGCATCGCCCGCGCGCTCGGGCCCGGTATACTGACTCCATGACTCGAACCCACGGCACGGCAGCGCCCGGCACCCCGACGACCGACCGCGCCGCGGCGTCGCGGGCCGACGGCCTGGTCCACGTCCGGGGCGCCCGGGTCCACAACCTCAAGAACGTGGACGTCCGGATCCCGCGCGATGCCCTGGTCGTCTTCACGGGGGTCAGCGGCTCGGGCAAGTCGTCGCTCGCCTTCGGCACCCTCTACGCCGAAGCCCAGCGGCGGTACCTCGAGTCGGTGGCCCCCTACGCCCGGCGGCTGTTCCACCAGGTCAGCGTGCCCGAGGTGGACGCCATCGACGGACTGCCGCCGGCGGTGGCGCTCCAGCAGCAGCGCGGCGCGCCCACCACCCGCTCGTCGGTGGGCAGCGTCACCACCCTCAGCAACCTGCTCCGGATGCTCTACTCCCGGGCGGGCGAGTACCCCCGCGGCCAGGGGATCATCTACGCCGAGGGCTTCTCACCCAACACGCCCGAGGGGGCCTGTCCCCGCTGTCACGGGCTGGGCCGGATCTACGACGTCACCGAGCGCTCGATGGTGCCCGACGACTCGCTCAGCATCCGGGAGCGGGCCATCGCCTCGTGGCCGCCGGCCTGGCACGGCCAGAACCTGCGCGACATCCTGGTCACGATGGGCTACGACGTGGACCGTCCCTGGCGTGACCTGCCGAAGAAGGATCGCGACTGGATCCTCTATACCGAGGAAACGCCGACGGTCCCGGTCTACGCCGGCTACACCCCGGCCGAGACCCGGCGCGCGCTCAAGCGGAAGGAGGAGCCCAGCTACATGGGCACCTTCAGCGGGGCGCGCCGCTACGTGCTCGACACCTTCGCCCGGACCGAGAGCGCGACCATGAAGAAGCGGGTGTCGCGCTTCCTGGTGAGCACCGAGTGTCCCCAGTGCCGGGGCAAGCGGCTCCGGCCCGAGGCGCTGCGGGTGAAGTTCGCCGGGCTCGACATCGCCGACCTGTCGCGCCAGCCGCTCAAGCGGCTGGCCGAGATCTTCGGGCCCTACGCCGCGGGCACGGCACCGGGCTGGGCGGCGCTGGAGCGCGAGCATCCCGAGAAGGCGATCGTGACCCGCCGCATCGCCGCCGACCTCGAGGCCCGACTGGCGGTGCTGATCGAGCTTGGCCTCGGCTACCTGTCGCTCGAGCGGAGCACGCCGACCCTCTCGCCGGGCGAGCTCCAGCGCCTCCGGCTGGGCACGCAGGTCCACAGCAACCTGTTCGGCGTGGTCTATGTGCTGGACGAGCCGTCGGCCGGGCTCCATCCGGTGGATACCGAGGCCCTGCTCCGCGCGCTCGACCGGCTCAAGGCGCAGGGCAACTCGATCTTCGTGGTGGAACACGAGCTGGACGTCATGCGCCACGCCGACTGGATCGTGGACGTAGGGCCCGAGGCGGGCGAGCACGGCGGCCGGGTGCTCTACAGCGGCCCGGTCGAGGGCCTCGACCGGGTGGCCGAGTCCCGCACCCGGGCCTGGCTCTTCGGCCAGGTCCGCCCCGCGCCGCCGGCATCCCGCCGGCCGGCCGGCTGGCTTCGGCTCGCGGGCGTCAGCCGCAACAACGTGCGTGATCTCGACGTCGCCTTCCCCCTGGGCGTGTTCACCACCGTGACGGGGGTATCGGGCTCGGGCAAGTCGAGCCTGGTGAGTCAGGCGCTGGTCGAGCTGGTCCAGCGCCACCTGGGGCACGAGACCGAGGACGAGGAAGAGGTCGAGGAGCTGGAGCGCGGCCCGGTCGAGGTCACCCGCGGTCATATCGTGACAGGCATGGACGGCATCCGGCGGCTGGTCCGGGTGGACCAGAAGCCGATCGGCCGGACCCCGCGGAGCAACCTGGCGACCTACACCGGACTGTTCGACGGCGTCCGCAAGCTGTTCGCCGCCACCAAGGGGGCCCGGGCGCGCCGGTATGACGCCGGCCGCTTCTCCTTCAATGTGGCCAAGGGCCGCTGCGAGACCTGCGAGGGCGAGGGCTTCGTGATGGTCGAGCTCCTCTTCCTGCCCAGCGTGTACGCCCCCTGTCCCACCTGCCACGGCTCACGCTACAACGCCAAGACCCTGGAGATCCGCTATCGGGACCGGAACATCGCCGAAGTGCTGGCGATGACGGTGGACCAGGCGTGGACCTTCTTCGAGACCGAGCCGGCGGTGTGCCGGCCGCTCGAGGTGCTCCGGAACGTGGGCGTGGGCTACCTGCGGCTGGGCCAGCCGGCGACCGAGCTCTCGGGCGGCGAAGCCCAGCGGATCAAGCTGGCCACCGAGCTCCAGCGGGCCAGCCGGGGCGACACCCTGTTCGTGCTGGACGAGCCGACCACCGGGCTGCACCCGGCCGACGTCGAGAAGCTGGTGACTCAGCTGTCCGGGCTGGTGGACGCGGGCAACACGGTGATCGTGGTCGAGCACGACATGAGCGTGGTGGCCCAGAGCGACTGGGTCATCGACGTGGGTCCGGGGGCCGGCGAGGAAGGGGGGAGAATCGT
>DATAOR010000077.1:0-2806 GCA_036265635.1 Gemmatimonadales bacterium | reverse complement strand
GTTCGAGTACGGCTACAGCGCCGCGGCCTCCGAGGCGCTGGTCCTGTGGGAGGCGCAGTTCGGCGACTTCATCAACGGCGCCCAGGTCATCGTGGATCAGTTCCTCAGCGCCGGACTGTCCAAGTGGGGGCTGACCACCCGGCTCACCCTGCTGCTCCCCCACGGCTACGAGGGCCAGGGTCCCGAGCATTCGAGCGCGCGGCTGGAGCGGTTCCTCCAGCTCGCCGCCGAAGGCAACCTGCGGGTGGCCAATCCGACCACGCCGGCCCAGTACTTCCACCTGCTCCGCCGGCAGGCCAGGCGCACCCGTCAGCGTCCCCTGGTGATCATGACGCCGAAGAGCCTGCTCCGACTGCCGCAGGCGGCCTCACGGATCGAGGACCTGGCCGAGGGCCGCTGGCAGCCGGTGATCGACGATGCTTGGGCGGCGGAGCGCGCCGGCGACATCACCCGCCTGGTTCTCTGCACGGGCAAGGTGTACTACGACCTGGCCGCCGAGGCCGAAAAGCTCACGGCCAACCGGCCGGCCGTGGTCCGACTGGAGCAGCTCTACTCCTTCCCCTGGTCGGAGATGCGCGAGCTGCTGGCGCGCTATCCCCGGCTCGAGGAGCTGGTCTGGGTCCAGGAGGAGCCCCGCAACATGGGGGCGTGGACCTACCTGTCCGCCAAGCTCGACGAGCTGGCGCCGGAGGGGGTGTCGGTGAGCTACGTGGGCCGGCCCGAGCGCGCCAGTCCGGCCGAAGGCTACCCCGCGGCCCACAGCGCCGAGCAGAGCCGGATCATCAGGGAGGCCGTCGAGTCGCGCGGGCAGCCGGCGATGCCCACCACCGCGGCAGCGGGCGAGGGGAAGGGCTGAGGCCGCTGGGCGTCCCCAGCGGGAGCTCGGGATGCCCAACGGCGCTCAGATCACCGCGTCGAGCACCCGCAGCGTCCCATCCGTGACCGTGCCGAAGGTCAGATGACCTGCCAGGCCGCGCGCGTGGGTCTGCCAGGGAAACGCCAGCGGGCCCGGCGTCAGCCCCAGGGCAGGCACCACCCCTTCGTCCACCGCGGCCCAAAAGGCGGTGCCGAAGCCGACCCCGGCCAGCCGGCCGATCCCCTCGAACCGTCGCCGCAGGACCGCGTAGACGGCGCCGGCCCCGATCCCCAGCGTCCAGTGGAGCGCCGAGCCGGCCTGCTCCCGCTGCTTGTCGCCCAGGGTGGTACCGGCCACCTGGGCCGCCTTCTCCGCCGCCGCGCCGTAGGCCGTCTTGCCGCCCCGGGCCTTGTCCTCCTGTTTCCGGGCCCAGGCATCCTCCCGCTGGTACATCACGTCGGTCACCTTCCCCATGACCCAGGTCGCGACCGCGCCAGCGATGGCACCCTTGAACAGGTCCTCGGCCAGGCTGTGGCGGGCGGAGCTTCGGGATCCCATGTGCGTCTCCAGGCTGTCAGGTGGTCGTGCCTCGAACCGTTGGGGCCATAGTGGCACCGCCGCCGGGGCCTCGTCTGTGACCTGCCCCGCCTCCGGTCCCCGGACGCCGGCAGGGGTGGCCGTCCCCGGAGGCCAGAAAGGGTGGCCGTCATCGGCCGCCAGAAGGGTGGCCGTCCCCGGACGCCAGAAGGGGCGGCCGTCATCGGCCGCCCCTCGGTGTTCCATCCCCCGTGCGCGGGTCAGTCCTTCGGCAACATCGGCCGTTCGGAGGCCTGCCGAGCCAGCTCCTTGAGGGGCTCCGAGAGGTGATCGCCGTAGTGGAGCAGGAACACTCCACGGGCGCGCTTCTGCATCAGGAAGGCGACCAGCGGCGTGTCCGCCTTGGCCGCGTTGCACTCCCTGCAGGCGAGGACCAGATTGTCCGGGCGATCGTAGGCGGTCTGCCCACGGCGGGGACGCACATGATCCAGCGTGATCGTCTCGGGCGGTGTCTCGGTACCGCAGTAGGCACAGACCGAACCGTGGAGGTCCAGGAGCCAATCGCGGTGGGACTGCATGGAGCGGCCGGGTGACCGGCGAAAGCTGGGGGTGGAAACTGCGGAACGATTGCGTGATCTGCGTGCCACAAAGATCCAGGATGAGGGTGAAGATGAAGGCCTGCCAGGCAGACCTCAGGTCAGTACCCGGGAAACCTAGCAAGTTTGACGCCAGAATGACAGGCCGCCGGCCGAGCCGGCTCCGGCTGGCGGGCCTTGGCTTGGGCGCCGGAGTCCTGGCGGCCTGTGGCCCCAGGGCCCTCCCGCCCGACCCGGCCGCTCGCCACGCCATCGAAGCCGCCGTCGGCCGGTACGTGGCGGCGTCCAACCAGGGCGACGCCGCCGGTCTCGCCGAGCTCTATGCCGACGACGCCGTCCTGCTCCCTCCCGACCACGAGCCGATCCGCGGCCGGGCGGCCATCCGGGCCTTCTGGGATCAGGGAACCGACGAGGGGTTGGAGGTCACCAACCTCGCCGTCGAGGCCAACGGCAATCTGGGCTGGCTGGTCGGCCGCTATCACCTGCCCGCGACCGACGAGGAGCCGGCCGACTCCGGCAAATACGTCATGTGCCTCAAGCGGCAGCCCGATGGCTCCTGGAAGCTGACGGCCGACATCTGGAACCGGAGCGGCGACGACGACGAGGCCGACGACGACGAGTCGACGCCCGGCCCGTCCATCAGCTGAGCCGACCTCACCAGCTGAGCCGCCATCACGGCGCTCGGAACGGTGTGCGGAGGTCGGGCGCCTCGGCCTTGTACCGGGACTGGAGCAGGAACCCCCAACGCTGGTCGTAGGGGTGCACCTGTGCGGTGGGGCGGCCGTCCCGGAACAGCGGCCGGTCCTCGTTGGCCCAC
>DATAOR010000076.1:0-3477 GCA_036265635.1 Gemmatimonadales bacterium | reverse complement strand
GCAGACGCCGGGGCCGTTTCGTGTTAAACTGCCGGCCATGGCCACCGTGGTCACCCGTACCTACCTGGAGCTGCGTTCGCCGGACGACCTCAAGCCGGCGACGACGCCGGTGCCCGCTCCCGAGGTCCATCGGGTCGAAGCCTGCCCGCCTTCGTTCTACCGCTATCTCTACGCCGAAGTGGGCCGAGCCTTTCACTGGACCGATCGCCTGCAGTGGAGCGACGACACCATTCGCCGCCACCTGGCGGATCCGGGAATCACGCTGTGGCTCCTGACCTGGCAGTCGGCGCCCGCCGGCTACTTCGAGCTCCGCCGCCATGACGACGGCTCCGCCGAGATCGCCTACTTCGGCCTGCTGCCGGAGTACTTCGGGCGCGGCTGGGGCAAGTTCCTGCTGACGGAGGCCGTGCGCGAGGCGTGGCGTATGGAACCCACCCGGGTCTGGCTGCACACCTGTACCCTGGATCATCCGGCGGCACTGCCGAACTATCTGCGGCGGGGATTCCAATTCGTCCGCGAGGAGCAGTATACCGCGGACGTCTGAATACGGCGGACGTCTGACCTCCAATCCTCGCGCCGGCGGCGGGCGAGGGCCAAACCGGCCGGGACGGGCCAGATTGTCAGGGCCCGAAGGCCCGCGGGCCGGCTATGCTTCAGGGAACGGGCCTTGCGGGCGGGCAGGCGGAAGCGGCACGGCCCGTGCGCCTGATCAGTAGCCGTCCGCGCAGCGTCGTCAGAAGGGAGCGCCGTCATGTCAGCAGTTGCCGCTTGGCCGTCCAGGCAGTACCGCCGCCGTCTAAATGCCGTCGCGCTGGGAGGGCTGGTCACGGCGCTCTCGGGCTGTCACACGATCAAGACCCAACTGGGCATGAATGCGGGGGCGGCCTCCTCCTCGGCCACGGCGCCGACCGGCACGGCCGCCTCGAGCCAGGCCTCGCCGGGCGGGAAGAAGGTGCACCTGGGTGGTGGCGGCAAGGGCGCCCCGGGGCTGATCGAGAGCCTGGGCCAGAGCTCTCGCGACAGTCGGGAGAGCTCCAACTTCGACGCCAGCCCCTACGGCGTGACGCCGCCCAGGTTCCTCTGGCGCTCACACGACAGCCCATCACAGGATCGGCCGGGCAAGCACCACCTCTAGCCGCGGTCCGACCAGTCCCTCGCCGTGGGGCGTGGCCCTGAAGGCTCGACCGGGAGCAGCCGCGCCGGCAGCCCCGGCCGGGCCGGTGCCAAGCTCAGCCCCGCAGTTTCCCCAGCATTCCGCCGATATCGTCCATCACCGACCCGTCGTTATTGCGGTCGAGGAACCGGCTCAGCATTCCCATGACGCCCGGCGCGGCCGCGGCAGCGCTCTGGTGCTCGGTGCCGAGCATGCCGGCCAATCCGCCTGGATCGAGGTTGCCACTCCGCTGCGCCTTGCCCAGGGCCCCCATGACCAGCGGCGCCAGCAGGGACAGCAGCATGCCGGCCTTGGCCGGATCGAGTCCCGAGACCTGTCCGAGGCCGGTGGCGACCGCCTGCCGATTATCGCCCAGGACGTGGCCCAGGATGCCGTCGCCCGTGGCGGTGCTGCCCTGGCCAAGGTAACCGGCAACGTTGTCGAGGATCGAGCCGTCATGGTCGCGCGAGAGGGCGTTGGCCAGCGCGCCCGCCTGGGTCGGATTCTGGGCATTGCGGGCCAGCGCGCCGACCAGCATCGGCAGGGCGGCCTGGATGGCCGTCTCGGTGGTGCCGTGGTCGGTGCCGAGCTGCTGACTGATCTGCTGCACGGCGGTGCCGCCGAGTCGTTGCTGGAGCATGTCGAGCAGGGCCATGAACGCCTCCTGGTGGGTGACTGGTCTGATACCCCCAAGATCGGGCCATGGTTATCTTCGCGCCATGCCCGCCCGTCCCCGCGCCCGACTTCAGCTGGCCGCTGCGGCCATGCTGTTCTCGACCGGTGGCGCCGCGATCAAGGCGGCGGCGTTCACGCCCTGGCAGGTGGCGGGGCTGCGGAGCGGCATCGCGGCGGTCGCGATCGTGGCCCTGAGCCGGCGGGCGCGGCACGGCTGGACGCCCCGGGTGGCGCTCGTCGGGGTAGCCTACGCCGCCTGCCTGACGCTGTTCGTGCTGGCCAACCGGCTGACCACGTCGGCCAACACGATCTTCCTGCAGAGCGCGGCGCCGCTCTACCTGCTGGTGCTGAGCCCGTGGCTCCCCAAGGAGCCGATTCGCCGGCAGGACCTCGGCTTCATGGCGATCGTGGGGATCGGGCTGGCTCTCTTCTTCGTCAGCGCGGAGCCGGCGGTCGCCTCCGCCCCCGATCCCGCCCGGGGCAACCTGCTGGCGCTGGTGAGCGGCGTATGCTGGGCGTTCACCGTGTGCGGGCTCCGCTGGCTGGGTACCGGCGAGTCTCGGGGGGAGGGCGCCGGCGGCTCGGCCGTGGCGGCGGTGGTCAGCGGGAACCTGACGGCGTTTCTGGTGGCGCTGCCCATGGCGCTGCCGCTGGGGCCGCACGCGCCCGTTGATTGGGCGGTGGTGCTCTACCTGGGAGTGGGCCAGATCGCGGTGGCCTATCTGCTGGTGACGGCCGGCCTCCGCTACATCCCCGCGCTCGAGGCCTCGCTGATTCTGCTGATCGAGCCGGCGCTCAACCCCGTCTGGGCCTGGCTGATTCAGGGCGAGCGCCCGGGGACCTGGGCCTTGCTGGGTGGGGTGGT
This sequence comes from Gemmatimonadales bacterium, assembly GCA_036265635.1. GTDB lineage: Bacteria > Gemmatimonadota > Gemmatimonadetes > Gemmatimonadales > GWC2-71-9 > CAVVWJ01. Next base: position 784 of record DATAOR010000076.1, on the reverse strand, counting down.
GATCCTGGGATCGACCACGGTCAAGGGCTGGCTCGACGCGCGGGGCCAGCGCGCGCTGGCCCCGGAACTGGCGGTGGCTGCCGAGGCATCCCCCAGCGGACTGGGCTGAGCACGAAGGAGACACGACGCATCATGGATACCCTGATCGAGACGGTCCGGCTGCGGAACGGCGCGGCGCCCCTGTGGTATCTCCACGTCCGGCGCCTGGCCACCAGCTGCCGGGCGCTGGGTGTGCCTATCCCCATCGAGCTGCCCACGCCCGAGGGCGGCGCCGACCGGGTCCACCGGCTGCTGGTCAGCCGGCGCGGGGTGGTGGCGGGCGAGCGGCCGATCGGGAGCCTGGCCCCGGTGCGGCTGGTCACCTCGAAGGTGGTCCACCGGCCGTACCCGCATAAGCTGGTGGACCGGGAGCGGTTCGACCGGGCGCTGGCCGACGCCAAGGCCGTGGGGGCCGATGACGGCGTGCTGCTCACCGCCGGCGGGCAGGTGGCCGAGACGGCGATTTGGGGCCTGTTCTGGTGGGATTCGGGGCGGGTGGCCGGCCCGCCGCTCGAGTTCGGCATCCTGCCGGGGGTTGGCCGGGCGAGGATCGCCGAGCTGGCCGGGGAGATTCAGGAAGTGAAGGCGACGGTGGACGAGCTGAGGGACCAGCCGCTGTTCGTCGCCAACGCGGTGCGGGGGATTCTGCCGGTGGCCTCACTGGACGGGCGGAGCGTGCCGGAAGCGCCGGAGACCGCCGCGCTGGCCGAGCGGTTCTGGCCTTGACCCGGCCCCCGCCGACACG
>DATAOR010000075.1:0-3812 GCA_036265635.1 Gemmatimonadales bacterium | reverse complement strand
GTCGACTCGGACGAGGTGCTCTACTACGCCTCGAGCGAGTTCATGAGCCGGAAGGGGATCGAGTTCGGCTCCATCACGCATCACCCGGACGGCATCCCGCACGGGCCGCATCCGGGGCGCGCCGAAGCGTCGATCGGTGCGAAGGCCACCGACGAGCTGGCCGTAATGATGGACAGCTTCCGTCCCCTCAAGGTGGCGGTTCAGGCGACCGCGATCGAGGATCCGACCTACCACAAGAGCTGGCTGGACGCCCAGCACGCCCAGTTCAACCCCCCCACGTCGTAGGCCCGGCGTGGGGTCGCCCCATTCGCTCCCGGCCGGCGGCCGGTCCGGCGGCCCGGCGTTCGGATGACCGGGCCCGCGCCAAGTCCGATCTGGGCCCCCTCGCCTGACCGGGTCCGCGACGCCAACCTGACCCACTTCCTGGCCCTTATCCGCGCCCGGCACGCTGCCGGCGCCGGCCAGGTCTGGGACGTGCCCTCGCTCTACCGCTGGTCAGTAGCGCATCCTGAAGCCTTCTGGCCCGAGGTCTGGCGGGTCGGCGAGGTAGTGGCGGATGAGCGCCCCGGCCAGGACCCCTGGGACGCGGTGGGGATCGGCCTCGACCGGATGGGCCCCCCCGACCCCGTGCTGGGCCCGCGCTGGTTCCCCGGCGCCCGGCTCAACTTCGCCGAGAATCTGCTGCGTCACGACGACGAGCGCGACGCGCTGGTGTTCTGGAACGAGCGAGGGCGGCAGCGCCGCCTCAGCCACCGCCAGCTGCGCCGGGAGGTGGCGGCAGCGGCCGGGGCCTTCGCCGCGCTCGGCGTCAGGGTCGGCGACCGGGTGGCGGGCTTTCTGCCCAATTTGCCTGAAACGGTGGTGGCCATGCTGGCGGCCGCCAGCCTCGGCGCACTCTGGTCGTCCTGCTCGCCTGATTTCGGCGCCGCGGGGGTGCTCGACCGGTTCGGCCAGATTGGTCCCAAGCTCCTGATCTGCGCCGACGGCTACCGCTATGCCGGCAAGGAAGTCGACTCGCTGGGACGGGTCGCGGAGGTGCAGCGGGCGCTGCCGGGAATCGCGCGGGTGATCGTGGTGCCGTATCTCGAGCCCCAGCCCGATCTCGGACGGCTGTCGAACGCGATTCTCTGGCACGACTGCCTCGGTCCGCACCGCGGGCCGGAGGCTCCGACCTACCGTCGATTGCCGTTCGATCATCCGCTCTACGTCATGTACTCCTCCGGCACCACCGGCCTGCCCAAGTGCATGGTCCACGGTGCCGGCGGCACCCTGCTGCAGCACCTCAAGGAGCTGACGCTCCACACCGATCTGGGTCCGGACGACCGGATCTTCTACTTCACCACCTGCGGCTGGATGATGTGGAACTGGGTGGTCAGCAGTCTGGCCACGGGCGCCGCGGTCATCCTGTACGATGGTGCGCCGCTGACGCCGCCCGCGATCCTCTGGGACATGGCCGCCGCCGAGCGGGTGACGGTGTTCGGCACCAGCGCCAAGTATCTCGCGCTGGCGGAAAAGGAGGGCCTGGCGCCCGGCCGCAGCCACGACCTGACCGCCCTCCGGGCCGTCCTCTCCACCGGCAGCCCGCTGGCCGACCACAGCTATGAGTACGTGTATCGCAGCATCAAGCGGGACCTGCATCTCGCCAGCATCAGCGGGGGGACCGACCTGGTGAGCTGTTTCGCCCTGGGCAACCCCGTCGGGCCGGTGTGGCGGGGCGAGCTGCAGATGCGGGGACTGGGGATGGCGGTGGACATCTTCGATGAGTCAGGGCAGCCGCTGCGTGGCCAGGCAGGGGAGCTGGTTTGTACCCGACCGTTCCCCAGCATGCCCGTCGCGTTCTGGGACGATCCTGACGGCGACCGGTACCGGGCGGCCTATTTCAGCACCTACCCCGGCGTGTGGCGCCACGGTGACTGGGCCCGGCTGACCGAGCACGAGGGGCTGGTCATCCTGGGCCGCAGCGACGCCACCCTCAACCCCGGCGGTGTCCGTATCGGAACGGCCGAGATCTACCGGCAGGTGGAGCAGATACCCGAGGTGGTCGAGAGCGTGGTCGTGGGGCAGGAGTGGCAGGACGATGTCCGGATCGTGCTGTTCGTTCGTCTTCGAGCGGGCCTGGTGCTGGATGAGGCCCTCCGGGAGCGGGTCCGCCAGGTGATCCGGGGGCAGGCCAGCCCCCACCATGTACCGCGCAAGATCTTGCAGGTTGCGGACATTCCCCGGACGATCAGCGGGAAGATCACGGAAGTAGCGATTCGGGACGTGATCCATGGCCGGGCCGTCAAGAACGCGGATGCGCTGGCCAACCCGGAGGCCCTGGAGCTCTACCGGGATCTGCAGGATCTGGCATCCTGACCAAGTCGCAGGAGTTTTGTGACCTGTGACCTAGTCAAGACGGCGTTCCGGGGATACCTTGGTGCCTCGGATTTCAAGCTGGGTGTACAGGCCCGCAAGGCTGAACGAGATTCGGCGACGATGCCCGCGCGGGCCAGGGCTTCGGTCGCCACTAGGAGAGACTCATGAAGACTCTTTGGATCCTGGCGGCGGCCGCCACCTTCGCCGCTTGCCACAACCGCTCGTCGGACGAGACTGGCGCCGCCCCGGACCGTGGTGATACCACGGCGGTGCAGAGCGGCTACGACACCACCAGCAACACCGGTGCGGTCAAGACCGACTCGGCCATGACCCCGTCGGCCGATACCAGCTCGACCGCGGCGCCGGCTCCGGCCCCCGCCCCGACCACGGACACCACCAGCACGACCGTTCCGCAGACGGGCGCCTACGACAGCACCAGCACGTCGCAGCCCACGTCGCCCTCGACCGGTGTGACCACCGACAGCACCATGGCCCCGCCGAGCGACAGCGGATCCATGAGCACCGACACGAGCTCGATGTCGAGCCCGAGCACGGACAGCAGCAGCACGCAGCGGTAACGCAGGCAAGAGCGGCAACGCCGCCAAGCCAGACCCTGGCGGCAGAAACGGCCCCGGCAGACACCGGGGCCGTTTCGTGTTAAACTGCCGGCCATGGCCACCGTGGTCACCCGCACCTACCTGGAGCTGGGTTCGCCCGACGACCTCAAGCCGGCGACGACGCCGGTGCCCGCCCCCGAGGTCCATCGGGTCGAAGCCTGCCCCCCTTCGTTCTACCGCTATCTCTACGCCGAAGTGGGCCGCGCCTTTCACTGGACCGATCGGCTGCAGTGGAGCGACGACACCATTCGCCGCCACCTGGCGGATCCGGGAATCACGCTCTGGCTCCTCAGCTGGCAGTCGGCGCCCGCCGGTTACTTCGAGCTCCGCCGCCATGACGACGGGTCCTCCGAGATCGCCTACTTCGGCCTGCTGCCGGAGTACTTCGGGCGAGGCTGGGGCAAGTTCCTGCTGACCGAGGCCGTGCGCGAGGCGTGGCGTACGGGACCCACCCGGGTCTGGCTGCACACCTGTACCCTGGATCATCCGGCGGCACTGCCGAACTATCTCCGGCGGGGATTCCGAGCCGTTCGCGAGGAGCATTATACGGCGGACGTCTGACCCCCAACCTTCGCGGCGGCGGGCGCAGGCCAAACCGGCCGGGACGGGCCAGATTGTCAGGGCCCGAAGGCCCGCGGGCCGGCTATGCTTCAGGTAACGGGCCTTACGGGCGGGCAGCCGGAAACGGCACGGCCCGTGCGCCTGGTCAGCAGCCTGTCCGCGCAGCGTCGTCAGAAGGGAGCGCCGTCATGTCAGCAGTTGCCGCTTGGCCGTTCAGGCAGTACCGCCGCCGTCTCGCTGCCGTCGCGCTGGGAGGGCTGGTCACGGCGCTCTCGGGCT
>DATAOR010000074.1:0-4242 GCA_036265635.1 Gemmatimonadales bacterium | reverse complement strand
CAGTCCCAGTCGGCGGCGCAGGTCGCGCAGGTCGGCGCCTTCGGCCCCGATCTCGTACAGCAGGCGGGAGGCGCCCAAGGGCCGGTCGCGACCAAGGAAGTGGTCATCGAGCGCGCCGGCCCGCTGGGTGACCAGTCGGTTGAACCGGCGGACCTGGGCGACGGCGGCTGGTGTCATTATCTGACTTTAGTCAGATATTGACGTCCGGTCCAGTGCTGCCGCCGGGCGACAACCTTCCCTGCGGCCGGCGCCCGGGCTGTAGCGGCCAGCCGGCGGGTATAGTTTGCGGCGGACGGCTCGACCGCCACCATCGCGGCCACCATCGCGACCGCAGCGACCACTGCGCCGCGCCGACACTCGTCCTCCTACCCGCCCCAGGGGGTGGAGTCTCGTGAAGATCTGGATCGATGCCGACGCGGCGCCGCGCGACGTCAAGGAGCTGGTCTTTCGGGCCGCCCGCCGGCTGGCGATCGAGACCGTCCTGGTGGCAAACCAGCGGCTGCAGGTGCCGCCAGGCAACCCGCTGGTCACGGCGGTCTGGGTGGACGGCGGCGCCGACGTGGCCGACCGCTACATCGCCGAGCATGCCCGGGCCGGTGATCTGGTGGTCACCCAGGACGTGCCGCTGGCGGCTCAGCTGGTGCCGCGGGCCGTGGCCGTGCTCGATCCGCGTGGGGACGAGCACACCGCCGAGACGGTGGGGGAGCGGCTGTCCGTGCGCGACTTCATGGAGCAGGCTCGGCTGGCGGGGGTCGTGACGGGTGGTCCGCCGCCTTACGACGCCCGGGCGCGGCAGGCGTTTGCCGCGGCCCTGGATCGGGTGCTGACCCGGCTGCGGCGGTCGCGATGAGCCGGCCTTTCCTCACGGCCGCCTGGCGCCATCTGGTGATGCTCAACTACCAAGTTCCGGCCGCGGTGCTCGAGCCGCTGGTTCCGCGCGGCACCGAGCTCGACGGCTGGGGCGATATGACGCTGGCCAGCCTGGTCGGGTTCCGCTTTCTCGACACCCGAGTACTCGGCGTCCCTATTCCGGCCCACCGCGACTTCGACGAGGTCAACCTGAGGTTCTACGTGCGGCGGCGCGCCGGCGATGGCCAGCGGCGGCGCGCGGTGGTCTTCGTCCGCGAGCTGGTGCCTCGGCGGGCGATCGCCTGGGTGGCCCGGCTGTGCTACAATGAGCCGTACCTCGCGGTCCCCATGCGTCACGAGGTCCACCTGTCCGCGACGGAGCAGGGCGGGGAAGGATACGCGGCCTACAGCTGGCGTCTGGGCGGCCGCTGGCATCGGCTCGCGGCCACCGTGCGAGGCGAGCCGGTCGTGCCGTCTCCCGACTCGGAGGCCGCCTTTATCACGGAGCACTACTGGGGGTACACGGTCCAGCGCGACGGTGGGGCGATCGAGTATCAGGTGGAGCATCCGCCCTGGCGGGTCTGGTTGGCCGCCGCAGCGAGTCTCGACTGTGATGTCGAGGCCGTGTACGGGTCGAACTTCTCACCGTACTTGAGCTGTAATCCAGTATCTGCTTATATAGCAGACGGTTCGACAGTATCCGTTAGTGTGGGACGTAAGCTCGATTCCGGCTCACCGAATGGTGGTGGGTAACTGTGGCGCGGAAACCTCCCTGGGGGTTGGTATGCGCAGTTCGTCATCGGGGCGGGCCGATGATCGGGGCTAATGCGGCTGCCGCCGGCGCGGCAGTCACGCGAGGCGGGTGATGGGCCCCGAGCTCCTGTTCACCGCAGTGGGCGTGCTGCTCATCGCGATCGGGTGGCCGCTGGCGGCCCGCCGGGTGGCACCCAACCGCTGGTACGGGCTGCGCCTGCCTGCCACCTTCGCGGACCGGCAGGTGTGGTACGACGCCAATGCCCTCGCCGGGCGCGACCTGGTCGCCCTGGGCGTGCTGCTGGTGCTGCTCGCGATCGGTCTGCCAGCTCTCACAGGTCTCCGCGGAAGCGGGTTCGCCGTGGTGGTAGCCGCGGTCGCCATCATCGGTTCCATGATGATCACGGTCCGTGGCTGGCGGGCCGCCAACCGCCTGCTTCGCCACCGGCGAGCCGAGGCAGCGGCCGCCTCCGCTCCGACCGCCGGCCCAGGGGACCGGCGCTGAGCCGGGGAGTACACCGAATGGGCCGATCCTCAGCGAAGCAGACCGCCGCGCCCGCGGCGGCTCAGGTGCGAGCCTATTTCGACTCGCTCCCACCCGCAACCCGGACCCATCTCCAGAAGCTGCGTGCCACCATCCGGTCGACGGTCCCGGCGGCCGAGGAGGTCATCAGCTACGGGATTCCTGCATTCAAGCTGGATGGGCGGATTCTCGTGTGGTATGCCGCCTGGAAGGCCCACAGCAGCCTGTACCCCATCGGTCCGAGTCTGCTCCGGGCCCACGGCGACGGCGCCGACCAGTACGACTCGTCGAAGGGCACGATCCGGTTCCCGCTGACCGAGCCGCCGCCGGTCGGCCTGATTCGGCGGCTGGTCCGGGCTCGGGGTGCCGAGCTGCGGGCGCGATCGAAGGCGCGCTAACGGTCACGGGGGGGGAGCGATGGACGAAGATCGCCTGGTGCGGGTGCTCGAGGAGATTCGCGACCTGCAGCGGCAGCAGGTCGAGGCCTACGGGCGCGCCCTGGCCAATCAGGAGGAGGCGATCAGGGTTCAGCGGGAGAACATCGGGCGGGCCCGCAAAGCCCTGGCCGGGGTGGGCGTGATCATCATCATCGTCCTGATCATGGTCCTCATCCTGCTCCGCTACATCCTGCGCCACTACGCCTGACGACACAGTCGTCCCCGCCCGCGCCGCGACCAACCCGATCAATGCTTGCCGCGTCCCGCGCCCTGCCCCGAGGCCGCTAGCCCGTTCGCTCCCTTGAGGGACCGTCTATCATTCTGCCGCCGGCGGCGTCGTAGCCTGACGGGGGGATCCCCCGCACGCCTGCCTACTCATTGCCTGGAGCTTTCCGCGGTGCGACCACCCCTGACGATGCCACGCGACTCCAGTTCAGCGCCGGGATCCTCCCGGAGCCGGACCGACGCCGGGTACGTGCTCGTCATCAGCAACGCCTGGCCGCCGATGGCCAACGGCACCGGCTATGCCCTCCATGCCCTGGTGCGCGACCTTCCCGATCTGGTGGCGCTGGTACCCACCGCGGGGACCGCCCCGGCCGCCCGCAGCGCTCGGGTGCTCCGGATTCTTCGGAGAAGCGGACGGGCAGGCGGCCCGCTCAAGGTGCACAGCATCCTGCAGCACATCGAGCTGCTGCTCGCCCCCGTCCGGTGGTGCCTCGGCCATCCCCGCCCGGCCGTGGTCGTCTGCAGCCAGCCGGTCTTCGGCGGGGTAGCGGGCTTGCTGGTCCTCAAGCTGTTCGGCACCCCTTACGTCGTACTGGGTCTGGGCGAGGAGTTCACCGCCCTTCAGCGCGACCGCGCGCCGTTCCAGCTGCGCCTCCGCCTGCTTCGCGCGGTGCTCCGACACGCGGCCGCCGTCGTCTGCATCGCCCAGCACACCCGGCGGCTGGCCTCCGAGCTGTATGGCGTGCCCGGGGCCAAGCTGCCGGTCATCACGCCCTCAGTGGACCCGTCGGAGTTCGCCGCCGTCACCACCGACTCCGCTTCGGCCGCCGCCATCCGGGCCGAGCTGACCGGCGGCGGACCCCTGCTGCTTTCGGTGGGACGCCTGGCCGAGACCCACAAGGGATTCGATCGGTCCGTCGAGGCGCTTCCCGCCATCCTGGCCGGAGCCCCGGACACCCACCTGGTGATGGCGGGCCCCGGCGACCCCGCCGAGCTGGCCGCGCTGGCCGACCAGCTTGGCGTCCGCGAGCGGGTCCATTTCCTCGGGCTGGTGCCGCGCGAGCGACTGCTGGCCCTGTACGCGGCGTGCGATCTGCTGCTGCTGCCCGGCCGCGAGGTGAGGGGCAGCGCCGAAGGATTCGGCATCGTCTTTCTGGAAGCGGCACTGGCGGGGAAGCCGTCGGTGGCCGGCCGGGTGGGCGGAGCGCGCGAGGCGGTGAGCGACGGGCAGACCGGCCTGCTGGTGGACGGTGACTCGCCGGCCGAGGTGGCGAAGGCCGTTCTCACCCTGCTGGGAGATCCGGCACTGCGCGACCGCCTGGGGCAGGCGGCCCGCGAGCGGGCTCTGCGGGAATTCGACGGCAGCCGGCAGCGGGCCGAATTCGCCGGCATTCTGGACCGGGTAGCCGCCGGGCGCCCGCTCGGATGAGCCTCGGCCTGGCCGCGTCCGTGGTG
>DATAOR010000073.1:0-1954 GCA_036265635.1 Gemmatimonadales bacterium | reverse complement strand
TCGCTGTACCGCGCCGTCCGCCGGCGTCTGCGCGACGACACGAATCCCGTCAGCGGGGAAGCCGGCCCACCGGGTAGCGTCGTCACTGGCACCAGCGACGCGCGACACCCGACGGAGGCACCGGATGACCTGGCCGATGCACGACGCTGGGTCGACGACGCCTGACGGCGGCCAGGAGCCGCCGTGGCCGGAGCAGCCAGGGCCGGACGAGCCAGGGCCGGACGACGGCGAACCCTCGCGCCGGGGGCGGCACGCCGCTCCTGATCCGCTGCCACCGATCGAGGGCCTGATGCCGGGTGGCGGCCCGAGCCCGGCCGAGACGACGCTGCCGCTCGCGCTCAAGTGGCCGGCTCCGCCGACCCGGCCGCACCGCTCGCCTCCCCCCGGCCCGCCCGGATGGCGCCGGGTCCCCAGGACCAGCGACTACGCCCCGCCTGATCCAGCTGATCCAGCCGGGCCCGCTCCCGCCCAGCCGCCTCGCCCGCAGCCCACCTTCACGCCTACGCCGGCCAGGCCGCCCGGAGTGCCAGGTCCCCCCGGGCCGCCCAGTGGGCCCGGCGGCGGGCCCCGCGGGCCGGCCGGCCGGGCGGCGGGCGCCCGGCACGCCGGGACCCCGGCGCCGGCCGCGACCCAGCGCTCCAGCCTGATCCGATCCAGCGCCGGAATGGCGGTCGGCACCCTGGTCTCGCGGGGCACCGGCTTCCTGCGCACCCTCGTCCTGGTGTACGCGGTCGGCATCGGAGCCCTCGGCAACGCCTACAACAACGCCAACACGCTGCCGAACACGGTCTATTACCTGATGCTCGGCGGCATCTTCACCAGCGTGGTGGTACCGCTGCTGGTCCGGGCGGCCCGGCGCGACCCGGACCGGGGCGAGGCCTACGCGCAGCGGGTCTTCACCCTGGGCGCGCTGGCCCTGCTGGGGGTCACCGTGCTGGCCACGCTGCTGGCCGGTCCGCTGGTGCACCTGTACGCGCCCAGCATCAACGGCCCGCCGGGCAGCCACCTCGCCGCCGAGCACGACCTGATGGTGGTGTGGGCGTACTGGTTCATCCCGCAGATCTTCTTCTACGGGATGAGCTCGCTGATCGGGGCGGTCCTGAACACCCGGGGCCGGTTCGCGGCGCCGATGTGGGCGCCGGTCGTCAACAACCTGGTGGTCATCGCCGTCGGCGCGCTCTACTTCGTCACGGTCGGCGTGAACAAGGAACCGTGGACCATCTCCCCGGCCGGGGTCCAGCTGCTCGGGCTCGGCACCACGCTCGGCGTGATCGCGCAGACCGTGGCGCTGTACCCGTCGCTGCGGGCGGCCGGGTTCCGGTGGCGGCCCACGCTCGGGTTCCGGCCCGGCGAGGTGTCCGAGATGGGCCGGATGGCCGGATGGATGTCGGTCTACGTGATCACCCAGTGGGCCGGGAACCTGGTCGTCCAGATCCTGGCCAACGCGGCCTCGGCCGGCGTGAACGGTTACTCGGCGTATTCCATCGCCTGGCAGCTGTTCCAGCTCCCGTACGCGATCGTCGGCATCTCGGTGATCACCGCGCTGCTACCCCGGATGAGCGAGCACGCGAGCGCGCGCCGGTATTCGCTGGTCCGGGACGACTTCTCGATCGGCGTCCGGCTGGCCTCGGTGATCGTGGTGCCGGCCGCGATCTACCTCGGCGTGCTCGGCGGCCCGCTGGCCGAGGTGCTGTTCTCCTACGGCAGCACCTCGGCGACGCACGCCAGGTACGTGGGCGAGGTCTTCGGCCTGTTCGCCCTGGGCCTGGTGCCGTACATGCTCACCCAGCTCCAGCTGCGCGTCTTCTACTCGTTCCAGGACAGCAAGACCGCCGCCTTCGTCGGCTTCCTCATCATGGTCTTCGGCATCGCCGCGGCGCTCACCGCCAAGTCCATGCTGCCCGCGGCCCAGGTGGTGGCCGGGCTCGCCGTCGCGTACGGGCTGGCGAACCTG
>DATAOR010000072.1:0-1703 GCA_036265635.1 Gemmatimonadales bacterium | reverse complement strand
GAACGAGCATACGCGAGCCTGCGAAAGGATCACCCGGTCAGCAGGATCGCACAGTATAACTTATGGGGCGGGCGGTTGTCGCCCGTACCTCCAGCTGATGTAACTGTTCGCGGACTTTGACACCCTAACTGACCGCGGATTGTGTCACCTCCCGATACCGCCGCCAGGGATGGCTGGCCGGGGGCGGCCGGACCGGCGTTGGCGGCTTGGTGGGTGGTCTGGGGGCCATCACCGACCGGGCGCGGAGCGCCGCTGCCTCCAGCGGGGCGGGCCGGCTGGGGATCTCCTGCCCCTGGTGGACGATCACGCGCTGGCCGTCGAGGCGTTCATGCACCTCGACCCGCGCCCGTGCCCAGCCGCGGCGGGCCGGCGTGCCGAGCAGTTGGAGCGGCCGTCCTTCATAGGAGATGGTGTTGTCGGCGCGCACGACGCGCGTCTGCTTGAAGCAGAAGACGTGGGCGAGATTGAGGTCAGCGGGCACCGGCCGGTAGGCGGGCGTCGGATCGGTGGGCGGCACGGCGAAGCGGGCGTTGTGCTGCGGCAGGTAGTCGGCGAGGAAGCGATTGGCCTGCTCCAGGGTGCGCACCCCGGCCAGCGCCAGTTCCGCCACGAGCCGGCTCTGGAGCGTGCCCCACAAGCGCTCGACCCGGCCCTTGGCCTGTGGGCTGTGGGCGGCGATGTGGCGGATGCCCAGCTCGCCCAGCGCCCGCCCGACCTGCGTCGGGGCGCGGCCACCCGCCAGTTCCTCGGCGATCGTTAGGGGCGCGCGCTGGTTCTGCTGGAAGATGCTGTGACGGTCCACATAGAGGGCGTGGGGGATGCCGCGGCTGCGGACGATCTCCTCCAACAGGAGCAGGTAGCCGACCCCATCCTCCTGCTCCCGGAACACCGCCCCAAGCACGGTGCCCGTCGCGTCGTCGATCATCGCGATCAGCGTCAGCTCGGGGCCGTCCGGTCCGAGCCAGCGGTGACGACTGCCATCGGCTTGGAGGAGCAGCCCCTCCTGGGCCATCCGTTCGCGCCGCCGCCGGGCGACGGGCGCGCGGCGCGGCCGGGGCGTGGACAGCCCCGCGCGCGCCAGCAGCCGCCGCACGGTCGTCCGGCCCAGGACGATGCCCTCCTCGGCCGCCAGTTTCTCGGTGAGATGCTGCTGGTTCAAGCCGGCGTAGCGACCCCCGGCCAGGGCGACCACCCGCGCCGCCACGTCCGGCGCGACCGCCTGCCACGGCCGCCGGCCGCGATTGCCATGCACGAGGCCGGCTGGCCCCGCCGCCCGGTAGCGCGCCGTCAGCCGTTTCGCCTGCCGTACCGACACCCCCAACACCAAGGCGGCCTCACCTTGCGTCATACGGCCCTCCAGGACCTGGTTCAACACCAGCGCTCGTCTCTGCTCTGCGCGTCCCAACGTCACCGGCTCCTCGTCCATACGGTCCAGCGTCGATGCCGACCGCTGTCCCGCCCAGTGGAGGGTGACAAACTCCGCGAACAGTCAGGGGGTGTCAGAATCCCCGGCCATCAACAGTCGGCTGGGATGACGAGCTCGCCGGAGAGGGTCAGGCACTCGCCGCTTTCGCCGGCATTCCCTGGAACGAGATGCGGGAGACGGTCGGCCGGATGGCCCGAGATGGCCTCGTCGCCCGGGCGGGCCGCTATCGCTACGTGACGCCGGAGATCCTCGCGCTCTGGCTCGCCGCCGACTTCTG
>DATAOR010000071.1:0-4730 GCA_036265635.1 Gemmatimonadales bacterium | reverse complement strand
GTAACCGGACGCGACAGCCTCGTCGCTTCGGCCGTACCGGCGGCCCAGCTCGTCCAGCTCATCGGCGGCAAGGGCGGCGTCGCCCGCCACCAGCGCGATCATCGCACCGCGGAAGGCCGCGGTCGGCGCGAAGGCGCTGGTCGGGTAGCGCGTCACCAGCTTGCGGTACCGCTGGCGGGCGATCGAATCGGCCCGGTCATCCGAGGCCAGGTCGCCCAGCAGGAACAGAGCGGACGAGGCGGCGGCGGTGTCGCGAGCCCAGGTCCTGGCCACCAGCTCGAGCGCCAGCTTGCCCTTGACGGCATCGCCGCCGCGGACCATGGCCCGCGCCCGCTGATACGCCGCCGACGCCGCCAAGACCCGGGGCGTCTTGGGGGAGGCCACGACCAGAGCGAATTGGGGCACCGCCTCCGCCTGCCGGCCCAGCCTCGTGAGCGTGGTGGCATAGGCGAACCGGTCCTCGACGGTGCCCAGGCCGGCGGCGAAGGCCCGCTCGAACCCCGCGGCCGCGCGAGCCGGCACGCCTGCCGGCCCGGCGGCCCGGCCGACGGCCAGCTCCTCGGCCGGGCTCAACGGGGTGAAAGCACTGTCGAGCAATGCGATACCGTCTCGCACTTCGCCCGGGCTCCGATGAGCCTCGACCAGGGCCTGAAGGTCCCGCCGGATGGCCGCCCGGGAAGCGCTGTCGGGGGTCCCGCCGAGCCGGAGTCGGAGCGCCATGGCGCGAGCGCCGAGCTCGGCGTAGCGGCGAGCGGCGCCGACCAGGTCGCCGGTGCCGCGCCGGGCGGCGGCCTCACTCCAGCCGATCCGGTCACGGGGCAGCGGATCAGTCACTCCGGCGTAGAGCCTGGCCCGACCGGCGCTGTCGTCGGTGACGGCGGCGGCGCGAATCCGGAGCCAGCCGGCGACCCCAGGCAGCATGCCGGCAGCGCGCTCGTAGGTGGCGGCGGCGCTGTCGCGGGCCCCCAGCCGCTCGAGGGCCAGGGCCAGCAGCACCAGCCGCTCGGCGTCGCGCGCGGCCACGCTGGAATGCTGGGCCGCCAGGGCAAATCGCAGGGCGGCGCTGTCCTGGTGCTGCTCCAGCGCGGCCCGAGCCAGCAGCAGCCGAGCCCGGCCGTCGGGGATGCTGTCGAGCCAGGGACGGTCGGCCAGGAGCAGGCCGACCTCGCGCCAGCCGCCCCACTCGCTGGCGGCGGTGGCGGCCAGCATCAAGGCGTCCGGAGACCGGCGGGCCGAGTCGGTCAGGACGGGGGCGAGCAGCCGGCTGGCCTGCCAGGGCCGCCCTTGCGCCAGGGCCTGGGCGGCGACCGCGACCAAGCTGTCCGCGGAGGCGGGCCGGGGAGGCCGCACGGCTGGCCGCACGAGCGGCGCGCGCACGGGTGCAAGGGCCAGCGCGAGGCTGATCCAGACGGGAGGCAGAGGCAGCATTTCGATCCGGGAGCGACGGGAGGCCCCCACATGCTGCAAGGAATGCGCCTGTGAAGGCCGACCTGACCGCGGCGCGAGCACGGGCGTGCGGTGGTGTAGAATTGGGCATGCGACACGACGACGAGGAGCCCGACGACGGGCGAGTCCGGTTGGACAAGTGGCTCTGGGCCGCCCGGTTCTTCAAGACCCGCTCGCTGGCAGCCGAGGCGATCGCGGGCGGCAAGGTGCAGGTCAACGGCGATCGGGCCAAGCGGGCCCGTCCGGTCCAGGTGGGGGACGAGATCCGGGTCCGGCTGGGGCCGTACGAGCATCTGGTGACGGTGCGGGCACTGTCGGCCCGGCGGGGACCGGCCGCCGAGGCGGCGGAGCTGTATCAGGAGCGGCCGGAGAGCGTGGCGGGGCGAGAGCAGCTGGCGATCCAGCTCAAGACCCTGCACCAGGCGTTCGTGCCGGAGAAGGGGCGACCCACCAAGAAGGACCGGCGGGAGATCGAGCGGTTCCGGGGACGGGGATAGCGCTCAGGTCGGGCGGTTGGGGCACCAAGCACCGCTCGCGATGCCAGCGGCGGCGCCCCGGCCTGTCAGGCCATGTTCTCCGCCATCGCCTGGCCGAACTCGCTGGTCTTGAGCAGCGTGGCGCCGGTCATCAGGCGCTCGAAGTCGTAGGTCACCCGCTTCTGGGCGATGGTGCGCTCCAGCGACCGGACGATCAGGTCGGCCGCCTCGTCCCAGCCGAGGTGGCGGAACATCATTTCACCGGAGAGGATGACCGAGCCGGGATTGACCTTGTCCTGGCCGGCGTAGCGCGGCGCAGTGCCGTGGGTCGCCTCGAACACCGCGTGGCCGGTGAGATAGTTGATGTTGGCCCCCGGCGCGATCCCGATCCCGCCGACCTGCGCCGCCAGGGCGTCGGAGATGTAGTCGCCGTTCAGGTTCAGGGTGGCGATCACGCTGTATTCGCGCGGGCGGGTCAGGATCTGCTGGAGGAACGCGTCGGCGATGACGTCCTTGACCACCACCCCGGAGGGGAGCTTGCACCAGGGACCGCCGTCGACCTCGACCGCCCCGTACTCCTCCCGGGCCAGCTGGTAGCCCCAGTCCCGGAAGCCGCCCTCGGTGAACTTCATGATGTTGCCCTTGTGCACCAGGGTGACGCTGGGGGCCTTCCGCCGGATGGCGTAGTCGAGTGCCGCCCGGATCAGCCGCTTGGAGCCCTCTTCCGACACCGGCTTGATCCCGATGGCGCTCGAGCCGGGAAAGCGGATGTTCTGGGCGCCCATCTGCTGCTGCAGGAACTCGATGACCCGGCGGGCCTCCTCGCTCCTGGCCTTGTACTCGATGCCGGCGTAAATGTCTTCGGTGTTCTCGCGGAAGATGACCATGTCCACGTCCTGGGGCGCCTTGACCGGCGAGGGCACGCCTTCGAACCAGCGGACCGGCCGCACGCAGGCGTAGAGGTCCAGCTTCTGGCGGAGCGCCACGTTGAGCGAGCGGAAGCCGCCCCCGACCGGCGTGGTGAGCGGGCCCTTGATGGCCACGAGATAGCGATCCATGGCGGCCAGGGTCTCGTCCGGCAGCCAGCTGTTGAGCTGGTTCTTGGCCTTCTCGCCGGCGAGGACCTCGAGCCAGGCGATCCGGCGCTTGCCGCCGTAGGCTTTGGCCACCGCGGCGTCGAACACCAGCTGGGAGGCGCGCCAGATGTCAGGCCCGGTGCCGTCGCCCTCGATGAAGGGAATGACCGGCTCGGCCGGGACCTGGAGCCGGCCGTCGCGCATGGTGATGGCATCGCCGCGGGTGGTGACTGTCATGGCTACGTTCCTTGGCAACACGTTTCCTGGGGTCGACCGGAATGACCGCGACCGGCGCTGAGACGACGCTCAATCTGCCCCCCTGCCCCGAGATCGGCAACCGAGCCGTCGAGGCGATCCACGCCGCCTACGACCGCTACCACAAGGGCTTCGAGGAGATCACCCGGCGGGCCCAGGACCGGTTCGAGCGGCGCGACTGGCTGGGCGCCCAGGCCGACGCCACCGAGCGGCTGGCGCTGTACCGGATCCACGTGGACGGCGCCGTGGCCGACGTGCACGACATCCTCCAGGACGCCGTCATGGAGCGGACGCTGTGGGCCGCGATGCGCGCCCGCCACGCCCTCGCCGCCCTCCGCCGGCCCGACGCCGAGCTGGCGCAGACGTTCTTCAACTCGGTGACCCGCCGGGTGTTCAGCACCGTGGGCGTGGACGCCGCCATCGAGTACGTCGAGCCATCGGCGCCGCCGGCCGAGACCGCGGGCCCCCCGTTGTACGACCGCGAGGCGGCCGAGACGGCCGACCGGGTGGACCCGGCGCTGGTCCGCCGGATCCTCGGCCGTTTCGCCTGGTCGGTGCCGTATGCCTCGCTCGAGCGGGACGCCGAGATCGTGGCCCGGCTGATCCGCCAGACGCTCGACCGGATGCCGGCCCGGGGGCCGATCGAGCTCGAGGTGGTCCGGTCGGTGTTCTACCGGAACAAGGGGGCCTACCTGGTGGGACGGGTCCGGCGGGGCGGGATGATCCTGCCGCTGGTGATCCCGCTGCTCCGGGCCGAGCGCGGTATCGTGGTCGACGCGGTCCTGCTCACGCCCAACGAGGCCAGCGTGGTGTTCGGCTTCAGCTGGTCGTACTTCCGGGTGGATGTGCCCCGCCCGCGCGAGCTGGTGGACTTCCTCAGCTCGATCATGCCGTTCAAGCGGATCGACGAGCTGTACAACGGGATCGGCTACAACAAGCACGGCAAGACCGAGCTGTTCCGCCACCTGATGGCCCATCTCCGCTACCCCGACGTCCGGTTCGCCGTGGCCGAAGGCGACGAAGGGATGGTGATGGCGGTGTTTACCCTCCCGGCGTTCAACCTGGTCTTCAAGGTGATCAAGGACCGGTTCGGTGCGCCCAAGAACACCACCCGACAGGCGGTGATGGACAAGTATCACTTCGTCTTCGTCCGCGATCGGGTCGGCCGGCTGGCGGACGCCCAGGAATTCGAGCACCTCGAGTTTCCCCGCCGCTGCTTCCCGGAGGACCTGCTCGGCTACCTGCTGAGCGAAGCGGCGAAGACGGTGCGGGTGGAAGGCGAGCGGGTCATCGTGCGCCACGTCTACACCGAGCGCCGGGTCACGCCGCTCAACCTCTTTCTCCGCGACGCCGGCCCGCCCGCGGCGCGGGAGGCGGTGATCGAGTACGGCAACGCCATCAAGGATCTCGCCGCCGCGGACATCTTCACCGGCGACATGCTGCTCAAGAACTTCGGGGTCACCCGGAACGGACGCGT
>DATAOR010000070.1:0-5024 GCA_036265635.1 Gemmatimonadales bacterium | reverse complement strand
GAGTGAAAGGAGAGCGGGGAATTAGCCGGCGGCGTCCGGTGGAGATCGTGAAGAAGTTCAGGGCGCGGTCTGGAAAGGCCGCAACCCGGAGGCGATCGACAGGTTCGTGGCCGACGATTTCGTTCTCACCACGGGCGGTATCGACATCGTCTCAAGAGCGGCCTTCAAAGAATGGGTCAGGCAGTTCCTGGCGAAGATCACCGACTTCGAGTTCGAGGTCGTGGAGACGTTCCAGAACGAGGACGGCAGCCGCGTCGCCTCGCGGTGGCGAGTCTCGGGCAAGAACAACGGCGTGCTGGGCACCCGCGCCGACCAGCGGCCCATCGCCTTCACGGGCACGGCGGTCTGGGCCGTGCGGGAGGACGGAAAGCCGCTTCACAACTGGGTGGGGCGCAGTTCGTGGGAGCTGCCCCAGAGACTGAATTCCACGGAGGATTAAGCCTTAAACAAGCGAGGTTTGAGCCCCGCGCAGCCTGAGCCGGTGCCCATTGGGACAGGACGGACGGTCATCGGGGAGGCGGGATGCCTCCGCATCGCGGTGGGCTCGGCAGTCTCATCGTCACCTCCACTTCGGCCCCTCGGCTCACGATGCCCCAGTGGACCGGGACGTCCAGATCCCGGCTTCGATTCCTTCGTCGCCTCAGCACCGCAACGTGTACACCACCCGCAGGAACACCCCCTGCCACTCGTTCCACGACAGCAGCCGGTCGAGCAGCCGACGCCCGCCCTTGATGATCTGGCACGGCATCAGAATGATCGCGTTGATGAACCGCTTGAACTCCATCCGCAGCAACTGCCGCTTCTGCTCTCGGTGCGCCGCCCGGTGCCGGGGGTGCTCGGGCACCGACGACGCAAACCACGCCTTGAGGTTCCACGCCAAGGCCGTCATCACCATAGGGGCCCAGTTGCTCACCAGGTTGTCCACCGCCGCACGCAACGCATGGGCACCGCCTTTGAGTTGCGCGATCAGGTTCTCCTGGTCGCACCGGTCGTTGGCCTTGAAGACCAACTCTCGCGGCGTGCCCCGGCGTTCGTTGGTCCGGTAGAACCGCCAGCGGATCTCGTCGAAGAGCCGCGTCTGGCCCTTCTCCACGGCGATCGTCTGGCGGACGACGATCAACCGGTACGACTCCTGGCAAGCCGTCGGCCGGTAGCTCACCTCGGCCACGTCCTCGCGGATCCGACTCAACGTCTCGAAGCCACGTTCGCGGACGATCCGGTCCTTGACCCGCTCGGGCCGGGTCCGGGGCTTCCCCTGGGCGGTGTACTGGGGCGGTCGTGGCAACTCGACCCAGTCCGAGGCGGGCAGTCCCTCGGCGAGGGCCTTGAGGTTGGGCATCGCGTCGATGCCGAAGAGGAACGTCACCCCCTCGGCATCCCAGGCGTCGAGTTGCTTCGTCTGCGTGAAGTCGGTGTCGCCGCGGGGCCAGATGCGGCGGAAGCCGGCCCCCCGGCAGAGCCGGATGGCCAGGTCGAGTTGCTCGGTGGCCCCCTCATGGGACGGTCGGTTGCCGGGCCGGTTGACGAGGCTGAGCACCTCGCCGGTATTGGCCAGGGAGATGATCAGCGGGTGATAACCCCAGGTGCCGTCATAGGCGATATCGATACCCCGTTTGCAGCCGGCGCCGGTGGCGACGAGCGTGCCGTCGACGTCGAGGATGGCCTCGTCGAGGAACTCGGGCGGTTGCTCGCTCCAGAGCTTCAGTCGGGCCTGATCGAAGATGTCCTGGAGGGTCTCGACGTCCTCCGGGGTGAAGCGTCGGCAGGAGTCGCCGGCGGTGGTGGGGTCGGGGATGCGGTCGGCGCCGAGGGCATCCAGGAAGACGAGGTCGTTGCGTCGCAGTTCGATGTCGTCGAGGCAGGTGCCGTGGCACAACGCGTTGTAGGCGAAGTTCAGGACGTGATCGGACTCATGGTAGGGGAAGTGGAACTTCAGCAGGTGGAGCCGCTCGTCGATGGCTTCGGCGAGGCCGAGCTTGCGGACGAGCGGGTGGATGGCGCCGATGCCGCCGCAGGCGATGCCGCGGTTCTTGGCGGCGACATCATCGTGGATGTTGGAGGCGGTGAAGATGGGATTGGGCGAGGGTGCGGTGACGGGCCGGTCGAGTCGTCGGCGGATCTTGCGCTTGCCGGCAGCGTGGTGCCGGTGTGGAATCGTCTTCACTCGAAATCTCCTTGTGGGCTCGGTCATCGGATCTGTGTAAGGTTGATCGTGGCCGTTCACCGGTGTAGTGGCCGTGTTGCAGGGCATGTAGAATAGACCGCCATGAGCGCCAAGGACTCGGTCCGCTGCACCAATTGCCAACGGTTACAGGCGCGAGTCGATGCTCTGGAGTCGGAACTCGCCGCCCTCAAGCAGGTCGTTGCCCGACTGGGTCAGCAACTCGCCGCGGCGCGGAAGGACTCCTCGACCTCCTCCAGGCCCCCGTCCTCCGACATCGTCAAGCCGCCCAAGCCGCCACCTCCGGTGGGCCAGGACAAGCGCCGCATCGGCGGGCAGCCCGGCCATCCCAAGCACCAGCGAGCCGCCTTCCCGCCCGAGGCCCTCAATGGCGGATCCATCGATCATCGCCTCGACTCCTGCCCCGGCTGCGGCCATGACCTGCGGCCCGCCCTGACCATCGCGCCACGAGTGGTCCAGCAGGTCGACGTCCGCGAGGTCCCGCTGTCGATCCAGGAGCATCGCACTCATCCGGGATGGTGCCCGAGCTGCCGGAAGATGTATGAGGCACCGCTCCCGCCGGGGATCGAGCGAGGTGGCCTGGTCGGGCCGACTCTCACCACCCTGATCGCCTACCTCAAGGGGGCCTGCCACGCCTCTTACTCGACCGTCCGCAAGCTCCTCCGCGACGTGGTGGGGGTGACGATCTCGCGCGGGGAACTGGCCCGAATCATCGGCAAGGTTAGCCGGGCGCTGGAGCGCCCCTATGAGCAGCTGCTCGACGACCTGCCCGGCCAGGCGCGGCTGAACGTCGACGAGACCGGCCACAAGCAGAACGGCGATCGGCAATGGACCTGGTGCTTCCGGGCCGCCCTGTACACGCTGTTCAAGATCGACCCGACGCGCAGCGGTGACGTCCTGATCGAGGTGCTGGGCGCGGAGTTCGACGGGGTGCTCGGCTGCGATTATTTCTCCTCCTACCGTCGCTACCATCGCGAGTGCGGCGTGCTGCTCCAGTTCTGCCTGGCGCACCTGATCCGCGACGTGAAGTACCTGACGACGCTGCCCGACGCACGAGACCGGGCCTCCGGGGCGGGGCTGTGCGAGGCGTTGCGGGAGTTGTTCGCGGTGATCCATCGCCGGGAGCGGCTGTCGGCCGAGCTCTTCCAGAGCCAGCTCGAAGCGGCCCGGGCCGAGGTGCTGCGTCGTGGAACGTCCGACGTGCCGGAGACGAAGCACAGCCGCAACCTGGCGAAGCGGTTCGAGGCGCACGGGGCGAGTTATTTCCGGTTCGTCACGGAGCCGGGGTTGGAGCCGACGAACAACCTGGCCGAGCAGGCGATCCGGTTCGTGGTGATCGACCGCCTGATCACGCAGGGGACGCGGAGCGAGGCGGGCAACCGGTGGTGCGAGCGGATCTGGACGGTGATCGCGACGTGTGTCCAGCAAGGTCGTTCGGTGTTCGCTTACCTGGAGGCGGCGGTCGGGGCGTGGTTCGAGGGGGCCGAGGCCCCGGCGCTGTTGCCGGAGGGATGAAGGGAAGCGGAATCCGGTGGGGGGCTCAGGTGCAAGGTCCGGCGGGACCGGGACGTCCTGAAGGCCGTACGCCGGTGACGACATCCACGACGGGCACGGCGATTCATCCCGCGCGGAGTGCATCAACCGCAGGAGCCGTGCCGAGGAGAGCCGATGTTTGCTCGTCGGCGAGTGTAGCCGTACGCGCACACCTTACGTGAGATGCGCATCACTGCACCGGTGAACGGCCACGATTCACTTTCCCTCTTGTGGGGTTTTATTTAGGTTTTCCTCAATACCCTTGGCAGTCGGCGGGCCATCAGATGGATCATCGCCAGCTTCATGAACGCCTCGCTGCTGGATGTCGTCGCCTCGTAGTCCTTGCTCAGGCGCCGCCACCGACCCAGCCAGGCCAACGTCCGCTCCACCCGCCACCGGAACGGGATGGGCTGGAACGTCTTGGCCCCCGGCTCCTTCGCCTTGACCTCCAGCCGGAGCCGGCTGCGGGTACGCAATCCGGCCACCCACTCGGCGATCCCGCCGTTGTCAATCGCGTCGGCGACGATGACGCGCAGCCGCAGGAAGCGATGCCTCAGGGGCTCCAGGACGAGCCGCGCCCCGTCACGATCCTGGATGTCGGCGGCGTGGACGACCACCGCGAGGATCAGGCCCAGGCCGTCCACGAGGACATGCCGCTTGCGGCCATGGACCAGCTTGCCCGCGTCGAAGCCGCGGGGCCCCCTTTTTCGGTCGTCTTGACCGACTGGCTGTCGATGATGGCCGCCGATGGTTGCCGCTGCCGCCCGTGGGCCTGCCGGAGATCGCCGCGGAGCAGGTCCATCAGACGGTCGAGCGTGCCGTCGGCCTTCCAGATCCGGACGGACCAGTACACCGTGGCCCAGGGCGGGAAGTCGTGCGGCAGGGCCCGCCCCTGGCAGCCGGTGCGGGCGACGTCCAGCAGGGCGTTGACGATCTCGAGGCGGGCGTGCTTGGCCGGTCGTCCGCCCTTCTTCGGCGGCGGGATGACACGGCAGACCTGGGCCCACTCGGCGCGGGTCAGGTCGCTGGGGTAGGCGGTTTGGGTGTCCATGCCGGAAGGCTAGATCACGCTTTCCCAACGGGCTGTCAGCTCGACTGATGCCGAATGCTGAGGGCTACGCGGCTGGCGCGAGCGTTGCCATCAGCAGCTCCCGCAGCGGCTCGGGGGGTTTTTCCAGGGTGACGCCGCCCCCGACCCGTGGGAAAACCCACGCGTCCCACAGCCACAGCCGCACCGCCGACAGCGCATCCGAGGACGTCACTCCGGCCTTGCCCGGCCAGCGGACCGCCGTCGTCCGCCTCGACCCGG
>DATAOR010000069.1:0-4553 GCA_036265635.1 Gemmatimonadales bacterium | reverse complement strand
GAACATCAGCTTGAAGAGCAGGAACACCAGCAGCCAGCGGACCGCGGCCGACGGGGCAGACGAGTCGCTCGACAGCCGGAGCCCGGGTGGCGCCCACAGCGCCGCCAGCAGACCGGCCTCGAGCAGCAGAGCGTCCCACTGAAACGAGAGGAAGTCCTGGCCCGCCACCGACAGCGACAGGTAGAGCAGCCACAGGGCCCCGAGCACTGCGCGCGGCGCCAGACCGGCGATCAGGGCAGCCGACAGCGCCACGCCGGCCCAGCAGACGACCTCGAGCGCGCCGTCCGTGGCCTTGAGCCAGAACACTGTCGGCAACAGGCGATAGGCGGCAGTGCCGTAGATCGAGCGGGCCCACTCGAGGAACGCGTCGGCCGGCAGCAGCCCGTGCGGGCCGATCAGCCCGGCGATCTGGCCGGCCAACCCGGCGAAGGCCGCCAGGTAGACGACGCCAAGCAGGCGGAGGAACAGCCAGCGGGCGACCTGGCCAGTGTCGGCTAGCGGCGGAGACTCAGCCATAGCACCGCCGCCACGCACCCGATCGCCGCCAGACGCAGGGTCAGGACCACCGCGGCGGGCGCGCCGAGCAGGGCGGCGAACACCAGGGTGGTCATGACCACGACGCTGGCGATCATCCAGGCCAGCCGCCATCCCTCGCGCCGCAGCCGGCGGTGGAGCTCGCCGGCGCCCGCCCTGGGCGCGACCGCCAGCGCGCGACGGGCTCGCCTCCATCGCCGATACCCGAGCTGCACCGCCAGAACGCTCAGGACACCGAAGAAGACGAACAGTCCCCACCAGAACCGGTAATCGCTCATCACCGTCGCGCTCAGCGCTGGCTGGAGAATGCGGTCGCGGTGGCCCGGACGGAGCCGGGGCGCCATCGTTCGGCAAGGTAGCCGCCTGGCGGCACGCGAGACAGGTCACCGCGCGTGCCCTCGGACCGCCTAGCTTGGTCCGGAGTGCTCGCGCCCCGTGTGGTCTGGCCGGGGCATCTCCTGAGTTGCGATCGCGGGGCCCGCATGGATTGGTTTGCCGCGCCGGATGCACGCCTGGCCCGCTGGCTGCTGGAGCGGGGGATTGCCCTCACCTACCTGGTGGCCTTCGCCGCGGCGTACCGGCAGTTTCCCGCCCTGCTGGGCGAGCAGGGTCTCCTGCCGGTACCGGAGTTTCTCCGCCGGAGCTCGTTTCGCGACTCGCCCAGCCTGTTTCACCTGCATTACTCCGACCGGGCCGCCACGGCCGTCGCCGTCATAGGGCTGGCGGTCTCGCTGGCGATGGTGAGCGGTCTGCCCCAGCGGGGGCCGCTCTGGCTTCCCTTAGTCCTCTGGATCGTGCTCTGGCTGCTGTACCTCTCGATCGTGAACGTGGGGCAGATCTTCTATGCCTTCGGCTGGGAGTCGCTGCTGCTCGAGGCAGGTTTCCTGGCGATCTTCCTCGGCCACGCCCGGACGGCCCCGCCGCTGTTGATTCTCTGGCTGTTCCGCTGGCTGGCCATCCGGGTGGAGCTGGGGGCGGGCCTGATCAAGCTGCGGGGCGATCGGTGCTGGCGCGAGCTCAGCTGCATGGACTATCACCACGAGACCCAGCCGATGCCCAATCCCCTCAGCAGGCTGGCCCACGGCGCACCCCGCTGGTTCCACCGGCTCGAAGGGGTCGGCAACTTCGTCGCCCAGCTGGGCGCTCCCTTGTTGCTGGTCTTACCGCAGCCGCTCGCCGGCGTCGGCGCGCTGATGATGATCGCTACCCAGGCCTACCTGGTAGCCACGGGGAACTACGCCTGGCTGAACCTGATCACCATGGTGATCGCGGCCTCGGCCCTGCCCGACGCGTTCTTTCCCTGGGCCGCGCCGACGCGGCCGGCCGGCGGCTTCGACCCGGCGCCGGTCTGGTACCTCGGCGCGGTGGTGGTGGTGACTGGGATCTACCTGGTGCTGAGCTACTGGCCGGCGCGCAACCTGCTCGCCCGGCATCAGCTGATGAACTATGCCTTCAACCGGTTCCACCTGGCAGGGACCTACGGGGCCTTCGGCAGCGTGACCCGCGAGCGGTTCGAGATCGTGCTCGAGGGCACCCGCGATCGGACGCCCACCCCGGCCAGCGAGTGGCGGGAGTATGGCTTCAAGGGCAAGCCCGGCGATCCCGGCCGCCGCCCGCCCCAGGTGGCGCCGTATCACCTGCGGCTCGATTGGCTGATGTGGTTCGCGGCGCTGTCGCCCCGCTACGCCGAGCCCTGGCTGCCTCGGCTGGTCGAGCGGCTGCTGCGCGGCGACCGGCTGGCTTTGGGCCTGCTCCGGTCACCGGCCTTCGCCGATGGCCCGCCGAGCTGGATCCGGGCCCGGTACTATCGCTATCGCTTTGCCAGCCGGGAGGAGCATGCCGCCACCCGGGCCTGGTGGGTCCGGACGCTGGAGGGCGACTTCCTGCCGCCCGTGTCGCTGCCAGGCAGGTGAGCCGACGGCCGCTCCGGTCGCGGATCGAAACCCCGGCCGTGCGCGGGGCGTAGGGCATGCCGTCAGTCCCGCCGAATCCGATCCCCTCTGGAGGTCCCGTGCGCGTCCTTGCCGTGCTGCTGCCCTTCGCCCTGTTCACGTCCGCCGCGCCCAAATCGGGTGAGGAGCTGGTGCGCCAGATGCATCACCGCTGGACCGGCCGGTGGTACCAGACGGTCACCTTCCGCCAGACCACCACGTTTCCCGATCGTCCGGCCGAGACCTGGTATGAGGCCGGCAAGATCCCCGGCAAGCTGCGGATCGACGTCGCCCCGCTCGACAGCATGACCACCATCGTGTTCGTGGGCGATTCGACCATCGTGTTCAAGGACGGCAAGCGCGTCGCCGCTCATCAGGACCGCAACCTGCTCATCACCCTCGGCTTCGACGTGTACGGGCAGCCGCCCGAGTCCACCACGGCTCAGCTCTCGGCGGCCGGTATCGACATGGGCCGGGTGCGGGAGGATACCTGGCAGGGCAAGAAGGTGTGGGTGGTCGGGGCCGCCAAGGGCGACACGACGACCAGTCAATTCTGGATCGAGCAGGAGCGGCTGCTGTTCGTCCGGCTGATCGAGGCCAAGCCCAGCCAGAAGAACCCGGGCGGACCACCCAACATCCTCGACGTCACCTTCGAGCGCTACCAGCCGCTGGGCAAGGCCTGGATCGCGCCGGTCTGCGTCATCAAGCTCAACGGCAAGGAGTTTCAGCGGGAGAGCTACACCGAGATCAAGGCCGACGTGAACCTGCCGGACGAGCTGTTCGATACCGGCACCTGGCACAAGCCTGACTGGATCGGCGGGACCTGAGCCATGGGCCGGATGGGACGCGTGTGGCTCACGCCTTCAGACCAGGCTGGGTACTTCGCAGTTCTACGTGCGCCGCGCAGGGGCTGCCGAACCTGGGGAGGATGAAGAAATCCTTAGCTCTCCGGCCCTCCGCTTCTCGCATCTTGCACAGCCGCATTCCCGGCACCTCGCGCTGCCTATCGCATAAGCGATTTGGTCGCCTTGCCGTAGGCACGCGGTGACGCACAGGTATTCCTCTTGCGATGGCTGGTAGCCGACCACGCCCGACCTCCGTGCCCCCATCGCTTTCGAGGTGCTCATGCGCGTCACCGTCGCCGGCTCTATTCGTGCTGTCGCTGTGGCCACCCTGATCATGGTGGCCGGTTGCGGTGATGGTCCGACCGCTCCGGGAATCCAGCCGCAGATCACCAACCTGGCCGACGTCTTCAGCTACCAGGTGAGCAGCATCCAGCATTTTTCGGGGACGTCCACCTACACCTGGCAGACCAGCGGGACCGTCGCGAAGATCACCCATGCGTCGGACGCCGGGGCCACCGGCTCAGCAACCCTCGTCGTGAAGGATGCGGCCGGTACCCAGGTCTATTCCGGCGAACTGGCAACCAGTGGCGAGCCGTTGAGCGCCCCGGCCGGAGTCGCGGGAGCCTGGACGATCACGATCGTGTACTCGAACTACAGCAACACCCAGGTGAATGTCGCGGTGCTGAAACAGTAACCGACCGCCTGCACTTGAACTCGGCGCCGACCTATATGCGCTAGCGTGCAGCGGGGGGTGAGACTGCGACTGATGCACCAACGCGGTCAGGTAACTGCCGTACGGGGGCCGCCACGGAGACCCGTGCGGTTGGGGATCACGTCGGGCCGGCCCGCCGCCGGTAGAGCCGGGCGCCGGGCACATCCGGCTGCTGCTGGTGGCGCCAGTGCTGGCGCCTGCGGGTTCCGGCTCACACATTGTTACCGGTTCACCTCTCGGCATCGGCACTCTGCGCCCGAGGCGTTCCATCATGGCCGCCAGCCTGCCCGCCCCGCTCGTCCGTCGCCGGCATCACCGTTTCTACAGCGGCATGTCGCTCCTGATTGCGGCGATCGTCTTCGCCGGCTTCTACCGCACCTTCTACCTGTCCCCCTGGCTTCACGGTCCGGCCCTCTCGCCGCTGCGGATACTGCACGGTGTCGCCTTCTCCGCCTGGATTCTGCTGTTCGTGGCGCAGACGACCCTGGTCGCCGCCGGGCAGACTGATATTCATCGCCGGCTTGGCGTTGC
>DATAOR010000068.1:0-2370 GCA_036265635.1 Gemmatimonadales bacterium | reverse complement strand
GGCGTCCCGGGTCGGTTCGGTGCTGGCCGACGTCGAGTTGCGGGCGGACGCGCGTCCGGAGGTGCTGACGCCCGAAGCCTTCGTGCGGCTGCTGGGCGCGCTCGTTGACGGGGGGTGGGCGGGGCGGTAGGTTTGTGAAATGTTTCACAAAAATGGCCGCCATGCGTAAGGTCGCCGACTCCACGGTCCGACGCCTGTCGTTGTACCTGCGCTTTCTCGAGGAGTTCGAGGGCCAGGGCATCGAGACCGTCAGCTCCGGTGCGCTGGCCTCGCGCGGCAGCACCACCTCGGCCCAGGTGCGGAAGGACCTGTCCTTCTTCGGGTCGTTCGGCAAGCGCGGGCTGGGCTATCCCGTGCCGGAGCTGGCCGACCGGCTGCGCGAGATCCTCGGCCTCAAGCAGCGCTACCAGGTGGCGCTGGTCGGGGCGGGGAAGATCGGCAGCGCGCTGGTGCAGTACCGCGGCTTCCGCCAGCGCGGGTTCGACATCGTGGCCATCTTCGACAGCGATCCGGCCAAGATCGGCCGCCAGTGGAACGGGCTCACCGTGCTCGACATCGAGCAGCTCGAGTCCGAGTTCGCCAAGCGGCGAATGGACATGGCCGTGCTGGTGACGCCGTCCGACGCGGCGCAGGCCGTGGCCGATCGGCTAGTCAAGCTGGGCGTGAAGGCGATCCTCAACTTCGCGCCGGTACAACTGGTGCTGCCGGAGGACGTCGTCATCAAGACCGTGAACCTGGCGCTCGAGCTGGAGACGCTGAGCTACGCGCTGGCGAATCGGTGAGCCTGCCCCCGGGCCACCCCTAGCCCGACATCCCGTCGCTCAGGCTCACATCATCCAGGAGCCGCCCGTGCCCCTGCCGCACCGCCTCGCGCTCGCGCTGGCCCTCGCCACTACCCCAGCCGCGCTCTCCGCCCAGCAGGACAGCCTCGATCTCGTCATCCGCCACGGCCGGATCGTGGACGGCACCGGGTCGCCCTGGTACGCTGGCGACCTCGGCATCAGGGGCGGCCGGATCGCCGCGATCGGGCGGCTGGACAGCGTGCCGGCCCGGCGGACCGTGGAGGCGACCGGGCTGGTGGTCGCCCCCGGCTTCATCGACATGCTGGGGCAGTCCGAGCTTACCATGCTGGTGAACCCCAGCCTGCCGTCCAAGATCTTCCAGGGCATCACCACCGAGATCACCGGCGAAGGCGGCTCAGCCGGGCCACTGACCGACTCGATCGTGGCGGCGGACCAGGCCGACTACCGTCACTACGGCATCATCCCGGACTGGCGCACCCTGGGCCAGTACTTCGCCCGGCTCGAGCGCCAGGGGATGGGGATCAACCTGGCCAGCTACGTCGGCGCCACCCAGGTGCGCCGGGTGGTGCTGGGCGACGGCGACCGCCAGCCGACCCCGGCCGAGCTGGCCCGAATGGAGGATCTGGTCCGGCAGGGCATGCGGGAGGGTGCGGTCGGTGTCTCCACCGCCCTGCAGTATCCCCCCGCGCCCTTCGCCCGCACCGAGGAGCTGGTCGCGCTGGCCCGGGCGGCCGCGGCCTACGGGGGCCTCTACGCCACCCACATGCGCTCGGAAGGGGAAGACATCGACGGCGCGCTCGACGAAGTCTTCCGGATCGGGCGCGAGGCCGAGATCCCGGTGGAGATCTGGCATCTGAAGGCCGCCGGGAAGCGGAGCTGGGGCAAGATGCCTCGGATCGTCGCCCGGATCGACTCCGCCCGAAAGGCCGGCGTGGACGTAGCCGCCGACACCTACGCCTATCCGGCCTGGTTCAACTCGATGTCCGCCTTCATTCCCCCCTGGGCCCACGACGGGGGCACGGCCAAGCTGGTCGAGCGGCTCAAGGACCCGGCGGCCCGCCGCCGGATCCGCCGGGAGATGACCGACCCGAAGAGCAGCTGGGTCAACAACGAGTGGCAGGAGATCCCGGGCCCCTCGAGCGTTCTGATCGGCGTGGTCCAGAACCCCGCCCTCGAGCGGTATCAGGGCCAGACGCTGGCGCAGGTGGCGACGGCACGGAAAACGGACCCGATCGAAACGCTGTTCGATCTCCTGGTCGAGGACGAGGCCTATACCGATGTGGCGGTGTTCGGCATGGCCGAGCCCGACGTCAGGCTGGCCCTGAAACAGCCGTGGACCTCGATCGACAACGACTCCCAGGGCACCGCCCCCGACGGCCCGCTCGGCAAGGAGCACCCGCATCCCCGGGCCTACGGCACCTTCCCTCGGATCCTCCGGAAATACGTCCGGGAGGAACGGCTGCTCACGCTGGAGGACGCCGTCCGCAAGTTCAGCTCGCTCCCGGCGCAGCGGATGCGGCTGGCCGACCGCGGCGTGCTCAAGGCCGGGATGTGGGCGGACGTGGTG
>DATAOR010000067.1:0-3295 GCA_036265635.1 Gemmatimonadales bacterium | reverse complement strand
CCATGCCCGACCTGCTGACCCGGCTCCAATCCGCCCTGGCGGACCGCTACCGGCTCGACCGCGAGGTCGGCTCCGGCGGGATGGCGACCGTCTACCTCGCCCAGGACATCCGCCACGCCCGGCGGGTCGCGCTCAAGGTGCTCCGCCCCGAGCTCGCCGCCGTGATCGGCGCCGAGCGGTTCCTGGCCGAGATCCAGCTCACCGCCAATCTCCAGCACCCGCACATCCTGCCGCTGTTCGATTCGGGCGAGGCCGACGGCTACCTGTTCTACGTCATGCCCTACATCGAGGGCGAGACCCTGCGCACCCGGCTCACCCGGGAGAAGCAGCTGGCCGTGCCCGAGGCCGTCCGGATCGCCGAGGAGGTGGCCGGCGCGCTCGACTATGCCCACCGGCACGGCGTGGTCCATCGCGACATCAAGCCCGAGAACATCCTGCTGCACGACGGCTCGGCGCTGGTGGCCGATTTCGGGATCGCCCTGGCCGCCAGCAAGGCCGGCGGCACCCGGATGACCGAGACCGGCATGAGTCTCGGCACCCCGCACTACATGAGCCCCGAACAGGCGATGGGCGAGCGCGAGATCACCGCCCGCTCCGACGTCTACGCGCTCGGCTGCGTGCTGTACGAGATGCTGACCGGCGAGCCGCCCTTCACCGGCCCGACGGCGCAGGCGGTGGTGGCGCGGGTGGTGACCGAGGCGCCGCGCCCGCTCCACGCCCAGCGGCACACCATCCCGCCCCACGTCGAGGCGGCGGTGCTCACGGCGCTCGAGAAGCTGCCGGCCGACCGGTTCGCCAGCGCCGCCGACTTCGCCGCCGCGCTCCGGAACCGGGGCTACGCGACTACCGCGGTGGGGCCCGCGGCGGAGGGGCCGGCACGGGAGGCCGCCCGGCCGGCGCCCCGGCGCCGCAACCCCGGGCTGGTGGCCGCGCTCGGCCTGGCCGCCGTGGCCACGGCCGCGGCGCTCTGGGGCTGGCTCCACCCCGCCGCCCGCGAGCCGCTGACGCAGTTCAGCCTCGCCTTACCCAAGGCCGAGGCGCTGCAGCCCCCGTCGGCCAACGGCGGCAGCCGGCTCGCCATCTCACCCGATGGCCGTCAGATCGTCTTCGTGGGCCCGGGCCAGGGAGGGGGTCAGCTCTGGATCCGCCGGCTCGACCAGCTCAGGTCCACCCCGATCGCGGGGACCGAAGGCGGCTACAGTCCGTTCTTCTCGCCCGACGGGCGCAAGGTCGGGTTCATCAGGAACGGCGCCTCGCTCCGGATCGCCTCGCTCGATGGCACGCCGACGGTGACCCTGATGGACACCGCCAACACCGTCAGCGCCGACTGGAGCAGCGACGGCTGGGTCTACGTCGAGGGTGGCGCCGGGATCATCCGCGTCCGGCCCGACGGCGGCGCGGCCGAGCCGGTGTACGCGGTCTCGGCGGATCGGCACGAGGTCGGCGCCGAATTCCTGAACGCGCTGCCGGGCGGCGGCCTGCTCTACCGGCTGCGCTACGGAGGAAAGGGCCAGAACGAGTTTCAGATCGCCGCGATGAAGGTGCCCAACGGCCAGCCCAGGGTCCTGACCCGCGGCGTGTTCGCGCGGTACGCGCCGACCGGGCACCTGCTCGTGGTCACCGCCGAGGGGAAGCTGATCGCCCTGCCGTTCGATCCGGTCAAGCTCGAGCTGACCGGGCCGCCGATCGCGCTGCTCGAGGGTGTGGGTGTCCGGGGGGGCGGGTTCAGCGTGGATCTGGCGCTCTCGGCCGGCGGCACGCTGGCGTACACCACCGGCACCGCCATGGGCTCGCGGCAGGCCGTCTGGGTGACGCGCGAGGGCCTGGCCTCGCCGATCGACCCGAGCTGGGACCCGCAGGGCACCATCATCGCCCTGGCCCTGTCGCCCGACCAGAAGACGCTCGCGGTGGCGCTGCAGCGCAACGGCAAGTCGGACATCTGGACCAAGGCGCTGCCGGCCGGCCCGTTCTCCCGGATCACCTTCGGCGATACCGGCAGCACCCGCCCGGCCTGGACGGCCGACGGGCGGTCACTGCTCTACGTGCTGGACCGGACCGGGTCGGGCGTGGGCCCGGTCTACCAGCACCGGGCGGACGGGACCGGCACCGCGACGCCGGTGTTCCGGGGCGGCCCGGACTGGGGGCAGGTGGTGCCGAGCCGCGACCGGCGCTGGCTGGTTCTCCGAAGCGCGCCGACCACCGGCGCCAACGGGATCTTCGGGCTGCGCCAGGGCGATACCAGCGCGACGCCGCTGGTGAGCTCCGCCAACAGCAACATGTACCCCGCCCTGTCCCCGGACGAGCGGTGGCTGGCGTACTCGTCGGACGAGTCCGGCACCATGGAGATCTATGTCCGCCCGTTCCCCGAGACCAGCTCGGCCAAATGGCAGGTCTCGACCGCCGGGGGGATCCAACCGGTCTGGAGCAAGACCGGCCGCCAGCTCTACTACCTGAACTCCAAGAACGAGCTGGTGTCGGCCCAGCTCCGGCCGGGCGCGGCCTTCGGCGTGGTCGAGCAGCGGGTGCTGTTCTCCCTCGCGCCGTTCGTGCAATTGGGGCCGATCCCGTCGTACGACGTGACCGCGGACGACAAGCGGTTCGTGATGCTGCGCGAGGGCGAGTCGCAGGTGGAGAGCGAGCTGGTGGTGGCGGTGCACTGGCTGGATGGGCTCAAAGGGAAGACGGGGAAGTAGCCGCGATTCCTCAGCTCGTCAGCCGGCGGAGGGACCTCACGCGCGGGGCGCCGGCGCCGGCTGAAATCCCTTCCCCGGGGCCGGCGCAGTCGGGGCCAGAGGAGGTGCACCCCGCCGCTTGAAGGGCCGATCACACAACTGATACACCCTTCCTCATGAATCACCCTGAGCGAGGTGGCGTCCCGGTCCACGCCTCCCCGCAGTGCTCAGGGTGATTCTCTTTGGTGGCGGGGGACGCCCGGGGTGACCGGCCGGTCACCCCGCCCGCCGGGCTGGTGCGCGAGCTGGGTCAGAACTCGGGGTCGACGGCCATCGCGGGAGCCCGCACTGCGTCGGGCAGAAATGGTTGCCGGGGGAGGCCGCGCGGGGGCTATGGTAAGCATCGACTTGCCGAGCCGACGCCGAGGGTCGCACATTGTGGGCATGGCACGGGCCGCAAAGGACTGGACGGTGGATCGCGTGCTGGCGCTCCCGGACGACGGCAACCGCTACGAGGTGGTCGACGGCGAGTTGCTGGTGAGTCCGTCGCCGGAGCTGCGCCACCAGGCGGCGGTGCTGGCCGTGGCCGCCGCCCTCCGAGCCTATCTGCGTTCGAGCCGGGT
>DATAOR010000066.1:0-9725 GCA_036265635.1 Gemmatimonadales bacterium | reverse complement strand
CAGGGCACGGTGGCCAATCTGGCGCTCGGACCGGCCGCCGCGCTCACCGGCCCGATCCGCCGGGGCGACGAGGCGACTGTTCGCCGCCACCTGGCACTGCTGTCGCCGACGGAAGCTCGACTCTACCGTGAGCTTGGACTGGTGGCGCTCCAGCTGGCCCGCCAGGCCGGTCTCGCCGAGGCCGCCTCGGCGGCGGTCGGACGGGCGCTCGCCGAGCGAGCTGACGACTGAGCCCTTCGGAACGACGGGACGGGGGCGAGGCCGCCGAAACTTTTGGAGCTGCGCCCGCCTAGTGCTGAAAGGCCCGGTCGCTCCGGCTGTATCCGGATGATCCCTTCCCATTGACGCTTTGCCCGCGAGGCCGCGATGTCCCGTCGCTGGATGGTAGCCGCGTTGGTCGCGCTCATCGCCTGCTTCACCAGTGGATGGTTGCTCCAGCGCCAGCTCGGTACCGGTCCGGACGTCTACCAGCAGGCCCGGCTGTTCGAAGAGGTCATGGCCCACGTCCGTGACTATCACGTCGATTCCCTCCCTGAAAGCGAGCTCTATCGCCGCGCCATCGACGGGATGCTGCAGCAGCTCCACGACCCCTATGCGGCCCTGCTGGTGGATGGGGATTACCAGCGGCAGCAGGAGCGGACTACCGGCGATTACGGTGGAGTCGGACTCCAGGTTGACGCCCGGAACGGCTGGATCAGGGTCATTGCCCCGATGGCAGGGGCACCGGCTGATCGGGCGGGGATTCGGACCGGTGACGTGCTGAGCGAGGTGGACGGCACGTCGGCCGAAGGCTGGACCATGGACCGGGCCGTGCAGGCGCTTCGTGGCCCGGTGGGGACGACCCTCGAGCTGGCGGTCCGGCGCGAAGGGGCGGCCCGCCCGACCCGCTACCGCCTGGTTCGGGAGCGAATTCATCAGCGCGCGGTCCCGGCCGGGCTGCTGCTGGGCGAGGGGGTGGGCTATCTCTCGTTGTCGATGATCCGGGAAAACTCCGCGGCGGAGCTGGAACAGGAGGTCGCCCGCCTGGTCGGCCTGGGGATGAAGTCGCTCGTGCTCGACCTCCGGTCGGATCCCGGCGGGCTGCGGGACGAGGCGGTGCAGGCGGCCGACGTGTTTCTCGATCCGGCCCAGGACATCCTGGTGAGCCGGGGGCGGGCGCCGGGCGACAATCACCGCTGGACCGACAGCCGGCCGCAGCGCTGGCGCGACCTGCCGCTGGTGGTGCTGGTCAACCGCGGCACCGCCAGCGCCGCCGAGATCATCGCCGGGGCGCTGCAGGACCACGACCGGGCCCTGGTGGTGGGCGACACCACCTACGGCAAAGGCATCGTCCAGACGCTGTTCCCGCTCGGCCCGGAGGTGGCGCTGCGGATCACGACGGCCCGCTGGTTCACCCCGAGCGGGCGCTCGATCCAGGGCGCCGCCCTGGATTCGGTGATGGGTGCCCGGCATGCGGCCGACGATCGCGGCTATCGCTCCGATGGTGGCCGGCGCCTGGCGGGCGGCGGCGGCATCGTTCCCGATGTGCTGCTGTCTCCCGACACCCTGACCACGGCCGAGCAGGGCTTCGGCCGGGCGCTGGCCGGGCAGATGGCGGTGTTCCGCGATGCGGTCAACGCCACCGCCATCGAGCTCCGCCGCGCCGGCGGCGTTCAGGCCGCGACCTTCACGGTAGACCAGCCGATGCGGGACGCGCTGCGCCGACAGCTCGAGTCG
The DNA here is from genome assembly GCA_036265635.1 of Gemmatimonadales bacterium. Classification (GTDB taxonomy): domain Bacteria; phylum Gemmatimonadota; class Gemmatimonadetes; order Gemmatimonadales; family GWC2-71-9; genus CAVVWJ01. Next base: position 8,009 of record DATAOR010000066.1, on the reverse strand, counting down.
CGCGGGGTCCGGCTGCCCGACACCACCTTTCAGGGCGGCGAGCGAATCCTGAGCCAGCAGTTGGCCTACGAGGTGGTGCGCTACCAGTTCGGTGCGGCGGCGGAGCAGCGGCGCCGGGTGGGCGACGACCCCCAGATCGGTGAGGCGGCGACGTTGTTACGGCAGGCGGGGACGGCGCGGGCCCTGCTCGGCCTGGCGACGGGTCCGGCGGATCTCTCGGCTCACTGATCGACTACGCGGACCCCGGACGGCGGAGAGAAGGTGAAGGCATCCTTGGCGACCGCCACGTTGGCCCGCACCTTCGACAGGGTCAGGGTCCGGGTGGCGCCGGAAGGCTCGCGGATCTCCAGCCGGCGGGGCAGGGCGTCCCGTCGGTCGAGCCAGACGACCGCCCGCTCGAAGGGGAGGTCTTTCACCGCAGGGACCAGCGCGATCACGTCCACCGCTCGATCACCGACTTGGTCGCGGCGCAGATACGATGCCTTGTAGCGCTCGGCCGGCCGGTCGAGCAGCCAGGCCAGGATGTTGTATCCGTAAGCCGGTCCGCCGCTCGGCACGGCCATCCGGATGACCTGGCCGGGGGTGGTGCTTGGCGTGTAGACCCAGACGTGCCGGCCGTCGATCACGACCGCCTCGCCCGGCGGATCGGTGAACCGCATCGACAGCTTGTCCGGCCCGGCCTGAATCAGCGCTCCCCGGCTCTCGGCGCTGTCGATCATCGGGTTGTCGATGACCTGCACGAAATCCGCTCGCAGGCTGGTAAGCGCTCGATAAGCCCGGGAGGACCGCGCCACGATCGAGTCGGCGGCCGGGGACGGGCCGGCCTGACCGGCAAGGGTGGCGGGGCCCAGCAGGAGGGCGACCGCCATGGCGCTCCATAGCCGGACGCTCACGTCCGCGCCCCCGCGGGCTCGGCCACCCGCCGGCCGATGGCCTCGGCGATCAGCCGAATCTCCTTCATCATCCGCTCGAACTGCTCGGGATAGAGGCTCTGGGCCCCGTCGGACAGTGCCCGGTCGGGGTTGGGATGCACCTCGATCAGCAGACCGTCGGCGCCCGCCGCGACGGCGGCCCGTGCCATGGGCGTGACCATGTCGCGGTGGCCGGTGCCGTGGCTGGGGTCGGCCACGATCGGCAGGTGTGACAACCCGTGCACCACGGGGACGGCGCTCAGGTCGAACAGGTTTCGGGTGGCGGTGTCGAAGCTGCGGATGCCGCGCTCGCAGAGGATGACGTCCCGATTGCCCTCTGCCAGCAGGTACTCGGCCGAGAGCAGCAGCTCCTGGATGGTGGCGCTGAGCCCGCGCTTGAGCAGGACGGGCTTGCCACAGCGGCCGGCGTGCTTGAGGAGGGAATAATTCTGCATGTTGCGCGCGCCGAGCTGGACGATGTCCGCCACCTCGACCACGTGATCGAGACCCTCGGCATCCATCGCCTCGGTCACGATCAGGAGCCCCGTTTCCTCCCGGGCCCGCGCCAGCAGCTCGAGGCCGGCCCGGCCGAGGCCCTGGAAGGCGTACGGCGAGCTCCTCGGCTTGAAGGCGCCGGCCCGGAGGACTGTCGCCCCCGCCTCCCGGACGGCGCGGGCGGCAGCAAGGATCTGGCGCTCGCTCTCGACCGAGCAGGGCCCGGCCATGACCACCACCTCATCCCCTCCGACCGTGAGGCCGCCGGGCAGCCGGACCACCGTGGATTCGGGCTGCCATTCCCGGCTGACCTGCTTGTAGGGCTGGGTGACGTAGAGGATCTCCTGTACGCCGGAGAGCGCGGCCAGACGGGAGCCGTCCACCCGGCCGTCGTTCCCCACCAGGCCGACCGTGGTGCGCTGCTTCCCCGGCATCGGGCGCGCCTGGTACCCCATCTCCTCGATGGTCTCGACTACCCGCCGGATCTCCTCCTCGGCGGCGCCGTGGCGCATCACGATCAGCATCCGGTTCCTCGCTCCGAGTCGTGGAAGGCGGCTCGCCCCGCGGCCGCTCCCCGGCTACGCAACTCCCGCACCAGGCCCACTCGTCGCTCAGGCAACGTGTTCCGCCTCACCTAGCCGGACGCCAACGATGGTCGAAACGCCGGGCTCCTGCATGGTGACCCCGTACACCGCGTCGGCCGACTGCATCGTCCGCGGGTTGTGGGTGATGACCAGGAACTGGGTGCCGGCCTTGAACTCGTCCAGCAAACGGGTGAACCGGCCGACGTTGGCGTCGTCGAGCGGGGCGTCCACCTCGTCCATCAGGCAGAACGGGCTGGGCTTGGTGAGGTAGATGCTGAACAGCAGGCTCACCGCCACCAGGGTCCGCTCGCCGGACGAGAGCAGGTGGATGCGCTGGGTACGCTTCCCTCTCGGCGCGGCGTGAATGTCGATCTCGCTCTCCAGCGGGTCGTCCGGATTGGCCAGGCGGAGCTCGCACTCGCCCCCGCCGAACAGGGTCTGAAACACCCGGGCGAAATTGGCCTGGACGGCCGTGAAGGTCTCCAGGAACATGGTTCGGGCCGTCCCGTCGATCTCCCGGATGGCCTGGATCAGAGCCTGGCGGGCCCCGACCAGGTCGTCCCGCTGGGTGGTGAGGAACTCGAGCCGCTTGACCTCCTCGGCATGCTCCTCGACCGCCAGCGGGTTGACCGGACCGATCGACTCGAGCGCGCCGATGATCCGGGCCGCTTCCGCCTCCAGGCTCTCGAGGTCCAGGTCGAGCTGCGGGGCTTGTTCGACCAGCTGATCGAACGACCGCCGCCATTCGGCCTCGACCCGCTCGATGATGCTCCGACGGGCCCCCGCGGTCTCGGTCAGACGGACCTGGAGTCCGTGGCTCTCCTCGCTGGCCGCCTCGAGCAGGTGGCGGGCAGCGGTGACTTCGCGCTCGGCCGTGAGCAGGGCCGCTTCGGCGACGGCGAGGGCGCTGTCCGCCTCGGCACTGGCGGCCTCGAGCTCGTGCAGCGCCGCCTGTCGGTCGGCCCGGAGCTCGCGCCACTCGGCCTGCTGGGCCGAGAGGGCGGTGATGTCCTGCTCCAGCCGGTCGAGCTCGCCGGTCAGCGTCACGATCGACGCGCTGGCCTCCTCGCGCATGGCCGTGGCCCGTTGGAGCCGCTCCTCCGCCGAGCGGAGCCCGCCGGCCACGTGGGCTTCCTGCACCTGCCAGTGGACCCGCTGTTCCCGGGCCGATTCCTGCTCGGTCTCGAGCTCCGCGACGCGGCCGCGGCCGGCGCCCAGCGCTTCGTCGAGCCGTCCCCGGGTGAGGTCGCCCTCGGTGAGTCCGGCGTCGATTTCGGTCAGCCGCTGCTCGGACCGGCCCAGCCGCTCGGTGACGCGGGCCAGCTGTGCCTCGGACTCGCCCATCTCCCGGGCAAGGTTGGCGGCCAGCCGGGTGGCGTCGTCCCGGATCGCCGCGCCCTGACGCTCCGCCTCCCGGCCCTGCTCCAGACCGGTCGAGGCGGCGGCGAGGGCCTGCTCCCGTTCGGCCAAACGGGCGCTGGTTTCCTGGAGGGCCGCTTCGGCCGATGCCAGCGCGGCCCCGTGGCGATCGACGTCCTGACCCAGCGCGGCCAGCTCCGCCCGGCGGCGCAGCGGCCCCGATGGCGCCGCCGCACCCGACAGGAAGATCGCGCCCGATGCCCGGCGGAGCACCCGGCCGGTCGGGTCGAGCACCTCGGAGCCCGCCAGCGCGGCCCGGACCCAGCCGGCCGCGGGGCCCTCGGCGTGGAGCCGCTGGTCCAGCAGGGCGCCGTCGCCGGTCAGGGCCGGGCCGGGCTCGAGCGGCAGCAGCACCAGCGAGCCGGGCTGCAGCTCCGCGTGCCACGATTGAACCGCGTGGACCGTGTCCCGGTCGCGTACCAGGACGGCGTGCATCCAGTCGCCCAGCAGCCGTTCGGCCAGTTCGGCGTCCGCCTGACCGGTGCTGACGAAGTCGCTCAATGGTCCGAGGATGCCGCCGTCGAACCGGTCGCGGGCGGCCAGCAGCGCGGCCGCGGCCGGCGCCAGGCCGACCCGGTCCCGCTCGAGCGCTTCCAGAGCGTGCCGCCGGGCCGTCGTCTGCGCCAGGGCCTCCTCGGCCCGGCGGCGATCGGACCGATGCATGGCCTCCTGCTCTCGCGCTTCCGCCACCAGGTGCCGGGCGTGCTCCGCCGCGGCGGCCGCTCGCTTCGACTCGTGACTCAGGAACCCGGCCCGTTCGACGGCGTGATCACGCCGCCGCTCGGCGTCGGCCAGCTCGCCCTGGAGGCTGGCCCGGTGGGCGGTAACGTCCGCCAGCCGCTCGCGCAGCGCGGCCAGCTCGCCGTCCAGCGCCGCCCGCTCACCTTCGAGCGACCGGAGCGTCTGGGCCAACACCTGCAGCTCCTGCTCCCACTGGCGAACCTGGTTCCGCTCCTCTCCCAGCCGGCGGCGGACTTCCTCTTCGGCCTGGGCCCGGCCGGCCAGCTCGCCCCGGATCCGCTCGTGTTCCACGGCCGCCGCGTCCCGATCGGCCGCCGCCGCGTCCCGCTCGCCCAGAGCCAGCTGGGCACGGACTTCCATCTGGGCCCGCTCTTCCTGGGCCCGTTGCCGCCGGGCCGTGGCGTTGGACAGCCGTTCGGCCGCGAGGGCGAGGTCGCCGTCGAGCTTGCCGAGCTCCACCCGAACGCCGGCCAGCCGCCGCGCCAGGTCGGTGCGGGTCGCCTCCGCCGCGGCGCGGCCGCGGGCCGTCTCTTCCCGGCGTCGCTCGCTCTCGGCCAGCCGGTCGCGGGCGGCGGGAAGCAGATCGGACAGCTCCGCGTAGCGGGCCTCCATCTCGGCCGCCTCGTGGGCCAGTTGCTCGAGCAGCCGGCGGGCGAGGGTGACCTGCACCGCGAACTTCTCTTCGCTCAGCTTGGCGTGCCGCTCGGCTTTGCCGCGCTGGCGTGCCAGGCTTCGGATCTGCGACTGCACCTCGGCGATGAGGTCCTCGACCCGCTGAAGGTCGGCCGCCGTCTCCTCCAGGCGGCGTTCGGTGCTGTGCTTCCGGTCGCGGTACAGCCCGATGCCGGCCGCCTCCTCGAACAGGGAGCGGCGCTCGTCCGCCCGATCGGACAGCAGCAGGTCAATCATCTTGGCCTCGATCACCACGCCCGCGTCGCTGCCGAGGCCGGTGCCGCGGAGCAGGTCCTGGATGTCGCGCAGCCGGACCGGGGAGCCGTTCAGCAGGTAGTCGCTCTGGCCCGAGCGCGACAGCCGCCGGGTGACTACCACCTCCCGGTAAGCGATCGGCAGGTCGCCGTCGGCGTTATCGAGGTAGAGAGAGACCTCGGTCACGTTCACCGGCCGCCGGCCGGTGGAGCCCTGAAAGATGACATCCTCCATCTTCCCGCCCCGAAGCAGCCGGGCGGACTGTTCGCCCAGGACCCAGCGCACCGCGTCGGACACGTTGGACTTGCCGCAGCCGTTGGGCCCCACGATCGCGGTGACTCCCTGCTCGAAGGTGAGCGTGACGGTGTCCGCGAAGGACTTGAAGCCGGACAGCTCCAGCCGGGTGAGCTTCATGCAGGGCGTCCTGCCTGGGGTGGGTGGGTGCGCCGGGGCGGCGCAGCGGTCAGCGGTTCTGGTCGTCCTGGCCGGAGACGACGAACGACGGCATGCCGATCTTCCGGGCCGTCGATTCCGCCTGCTCGCGGGTCGGATAGGGGCCCAGCACAACCCGGTGCGCTTCGTCGCTCCGGCTCGGCGCCAGGACCGACGCGGGCAGCCCGGCCGCCCGCAGCTTGTCCGCCAGCTCGCTGGCCCAGGCGGGGTTCTGCGAGCTGCTGACCTGGAGGTAGACCGCTGCTGCGGCCTTGCCCGAATCCGCGCCGGCCGCCGCCGTCGTGTCCGCCGCCAGCGCGGCTTCGGCGTCGCGGGCCGGGCGCCAGGGCACCGCCAGCCACGCGTCCGCGGCACCGTCCTCGACCCGCCCAGTGACCGGGAAGCCCTTGGCGGCGAGGTCCAGTGCCACCACGTCCTTGCCGCGGCGCACCAGCAGGGTACTGGGTGACGCGACCGCCGGCAGATCGGAGGCCCACTGACTGGCCACGGCGCCCGCCAGGCGCCACCGGCCGACGTCGATGACCCAGACCGAGTCCGCCTCGGCGGGCTGCACCAGGAGCCACTGGCCGAACCGATCGTTGCGGAGAGCCTTGGCCGGGCCGGGGAGGTCGATCGACGACAGCCGCTCACCGCCGAACCGGTCGAGCACCACCAGCTCGGGCTGGTCCTGAGCCACGTATACCCGGTGCCCGGACGGCGAGAACAGCACGGCGCGCGGGTGACCGGACATCCGGATGGACAGGGGCTCGTTCTTGCCCTGGGTCTGAAACAGGATCACCGCGGTGTCGGTCGCGACCGCGACCAGGTCACCGTAGAAGCTGGGGGCCATCCGGTCGGAGGGCAGGGTGGCCGTGGTCGGGGCTTGATCGGGCCCGAGGACCTCGAGCACCGGCGCCTTGTCGCCGATCCGGGCGAGCACCGCGCCGGTCATGGTGGCGTAGAGCTCGAGCGGCGAGCCCTGCAGCTTGGACCGGAACCGCACCGGGGCCCGGCGCACCATCTGGGTCACCGTGCTGCCGGTGTCGACCGCGTAGAGCGCGCCGTCGGGGCCCATGGTCGCCGTGCGGACCTGATCCAGGTAGGTGCGCACCCGCCGGGTCTCGAGATCGAGCGTGATCAGGTTCTTCTGCCGGTCGAGCGAGAATACCAGGCCCTGCTCCGGGTCCGCGCCGATCACCCGCTGGACCGCGGGGAACTTGTCCTCCGCCTTCCAGGTCGACGGATCGAGGCCGGGGATCCGGTACAGCCGGGCGACCCCGCCGCTCACGGGCAGCCGGACGACCGACGAGACCGCCGGCGTCCGGGTGGAGGCCGGCAGCTTGTCCAGCGAGAGATGCTCGGGTGGCTTGCCGCTGCAGGCGACCAGCAGCAGGCTGGCGCCAAGCGGAATCCCTGGGAATCGCACGGGCGAAACATAACGCGGGGAGCGCGGAACGCGGAGGCCCGCTGTGAGCGCGGCGGACGGGCCCGGCCCGTCCGCCGCATGTCCCACCGATGAAAGAAACCGGCTAGAACGTCGGGCCGAGGCTGAAGGTCCACAGCCCCTTGATCGCCCGCCGCTCCTGGGGGATCGAGTAGTCCAGTCGGGCGACGGCGAAGCCGAACAGGTTGGCCCGGACGGAGACCCCCAGCGTCTGGAGCGGGGTCCGGACTCGCACCGGGTCGTCGCCGGCCTGGCGGCTCCACTTGAGGGTGCTCTGATCGTCCCACGCCAGGCCGATGTCGTAGAAGATCGCCCCCTCGATCGGCGGAAACGCGGCGGGGAGTCCAAAGGACGGATTCAGGATCGGGAACCGGAGCTCGACGCTGCCCACGCCGATCTGGGTGCCCACCAGCCGGTCGAGCTCGGCGCAGCCCGTCTGGGTGTTGGGGTCGCTCGCGGTGAGGCACTCGTGCCGCCGGTACGAGCCCGAGGTATTGCCCCGCAGCAGGTCGGTGCTGCCGGCGAACACCCGGAACTCGCCGGCGTCCCGCCCGATCCGGCCGAAGTAGAGCGCCCGGGTGGCCAGCACGATCGGCCCGATGATCTGGTCGTACCGGCGGTAGTCCGCCGTCACCTGGGAGAATCGCCACCCGCCCAGCGTCTGGGCGAACTCGAGGCGCCAGCGCCGGCCGTAGAACGGCCCGACGTAGCCGTTGAGCGAGTTGTCGAACACCAGCGCGGTGGACGGCTGGAGGTAGCTGATCCCCGGCAGATTCTGAGTCTCGAGGAAGGGGTCCTCGGTGGCAAAGCCGGTGGCTGGATCGTACGGCTCATTGATCCGCAGCAAGGCGTCGTCCACGTTGGCTACCCGCATCGAAGCCTCGATCCGTTGGAACCGGCTGATCGGGTAAAAGGCCTGGCCGAAGGCCGAGCGCAGCACTAGCCGGCGGACGTTGGTGATGAAGATGTTGTCCCCGGTCTGGGGATCGACCGCGATCTCGCTCGGCTCGAGGAAATAGTAGGGATCCTGACTGAGGCCGACGGCCCAGTTGATCC
>DATAOR010000065.1:0-2070 GCA_036265635.1 Gemmatimonadales bacterium | reverse complement strand
GACAGAGAGAGGCTTTGGGCGGCTACCGTACCGGGTAGCGCGAGCGATACCAGGAACACAGACTTACGAATCACTGCCATACCCTCGACTGGAGAGGGCCTGGGTAGTAGCAGGAGACATGCCAGCGGAAGGTCGATGCGGTCAGCGGGTCGAGCAGCATCCGCAGCTGCCCCTCAATGTGGAGGTCACCATGCGCCGGGCCGTGGCTCCCCTCCTGGTGAGTGTCTGCTTTTCCTCACCGATCGCCTGCGCTCACGGAGGGCCGTCCTCACCTCAGGTCCAAGCCAGGGCCGCGGCGGGATCATCCTCGGAGCGCGCCATTCGTGGCGGCACGCTCATCAACCCCGATGCGCCACCGGTCCCAGATGCCACCGTGCTGGTGCGCGGGGGTCGAATCGTGTGCGCCGGTGCCGCAAGGGACTGTCCGGTCCCGAGCAGCATCCCGACCATCGATGCGGCCGATGGCTTCATTGGCCCCGGGTTGGTTGACGCCCACGTGCACTTCGGGCAAACCGGCTGGGCCGACGGTCGCCCGGACTTCATCGATGTGACCCGGGAATACCCCTACGACTCCGTGGCCGCGGAGCTGGAGCGTGACCCGGCCCGGTTCGGCCGGGCCTATCTCTGCAGCGGGGTGACGAGCGTCTTCGATGTCGGGGGGCCGAGCTGGACGGTGGCGTTCGCTCACCGCACGGACACGGCGACCGACCTGCCGAGGGTCGAGGCGGCGGGGCCGCTCCTCAGCACGCTGGCGATTCCGCCCGGATGGCCGCCGCGCATGGCATCCCAGTTCACCTACATGACCACAGAAGCGAGTATCCGGGAGACGGTCGACCAGCGTCGAGCGCTGGGGGCCGATGCGGTCAAAGTCTGGTACCTGGAGATTCCGGATTCGCTGCACGACGCCAAGCGCCGCCAGCTCAACCTGGCGGCGGACCAGGCGCGAAAGGACCGGTTGCGCCTCCTGGTGCACGCGACCGAGCTGCCCCTCGCGAAGGACGCCCTCCGGGCCGGGGCGGCGGTGCTGGTACACGCCGTCGACAGCGATACGGTCGACGCCGAGTTTCTGCGTCTCGCACGGAGCACCGGGGCGGTCGTCATCCCGACGGCGCGCACCATCACCGGCTACGGCGACGTGGGCCTGGGCCGGTCGCCCGCGGCCCGGTACCCGCTGGACTGCGTGGATCCGGCCACGCGGCGGAAGCTCACCACCGTGCTGCCGGAGAGCCTTCGGCCGCCTGCGGACAAGGTGCGGGCCTTCGTCGCCAGGACCGCCGCAATCGTGGACACCAATGTGGCCCGGATGTACTCGGCCGGGGTGTGGCTGGCGGTGGGCACCGATGCGGGGAACCCGGGAACGGCCCACGGCCCGAGCATCTACGCCGAGATGGAGGCCATGCAGGCCGCCGGCATGCCGGCGCACGCCGTCTTTACTGCGGCGACCCGTGGCGGGGCTGAGGCCATGGCGCTGAGCAGCGAGATCGGCCGAGTCGCGCCCGGCTACGTGGCCGACCTGGCCATCTTTGCCAAGGATCCGACGAAGGACATCGCCAACGCCCGGACGGTGCAATGGGTGCTACGGCGAGGGATGCCCCATCGGGTGGCCGACCTCGTCGGGCGATAGGCCGCATCGGGTGGCCGACCTCGTCGGGCGATAGACCGCTCACAGACTCCCATACCGCGCCAGCACCCGCGCCACATCGAACTTCTTCTCCGCCGCCCTGAGCGACAGGTACCGTACCGTCCCGTAGATCGGGCGGCGGTAGAACGGCCGGTCGAACTTGCCGAATACCCACTGGAGATTGAGGTACGTGCTGGGGTCTCGGCCGTCGAGCGAGTACTTGTTGTTGAGGTGCTCCAGGATGGCGAGCGCCTCGCCGGCGGTCCGGGTCCACTGGATCACGGCCTTGCCCCAGAGCATCCGGAGCGCGTTCGGCATCCAGCCGTCGCGCAGGTAGGCCCGCTGGGCCGCGTTCCAGAGCGGCTCCGCCGTGCGGGCCTGCTCCAGGTCGTCGGCGGAATACAGGGCAGGGCGGGGGTCGGCCTCGTGCTCGGCCAGCTCCCGCCGGG
>DATAOR010000064.1:0-2755 GCA_036265635.1 Gemmatimonadales bacterium | reverse complement strand
CTTACACCACCCCACCCCACTCCACCACCTGAATAGTACGCCCCGGTCCGCGGCCGGGTTCAGTCCTTCGCCTTGGGCGAGAGCGGCTTGGCGTCCGCGTCCACCGGCCCGGCGGCCACCAGGGCCAGCTTCTCCGGGTCCAGGTACTTCCGGGCCACCGCGCGCACGTCCTCCGGGGTGACCGCCTCGACCGCCTTGCGGTAATCGTTCAGGTAGTCGGCCCCGAGCTTGAACTTGTCCACGGCCAACAGCAGGTCGGCCGCCTGGTCGCACGTGGTCAGGCTGAACGCCAGCGTCCCGGTCAGGTACTTCTTGACGTCCCCGACCTCCTCCTTCGACGGGACCTCCTCGCGGATGCGCTTGATCTCCTTGAGGAACCCGGCCTTCACCTCGGCGAACTTGTCCGGGAACGTGCCGATGGACGCCGTGAACGCCCCCGGCTCCTCCCCGGCCGTCCCGGTGATCCGGGCGGACACCGAGTAGGCCAGCCCCTGCCGGTCGCGCAAGCTACTCGACAGCCGGTCGGTGAACCCGGCCCCGGTCCCGAGCACGTGGTCCATGACGAGCAACTTGTAGTAGTCGGGGTTGTCCCGCTTGATCCCCAGGTGGCCGAGGTAGACCGTGAGCTGCGCCGCACTCCGGTCGGTGATGATCGTCTGGGTGAACTTGTCCCGCTTCGGCGGGGCGGCGATGTGCAACTCCGGGAGTTTCACCGCCTTCCAGGCGGCCGTGCGCTTCTTGATGCCGGCGGCCACCTTGTCCGCATCGAAGTCGCCGACCACGGCGACGACCGCGTTGTTCGGCCCGAAGACGCGCTGGTGGAAGTCCCGGAGGTCCTTCGCGGTCAGCTTCTTGACGACGTCCGACCGGGCCGCCGGCCGGGCGTACGGGTGCTGGCCGTACACGGCCGCCTTGAACGCCCGCAGGGCCCGCTGGTCCGGCTGCTTCTCCTCCTCGGCCAGCGCGGACAGGAGCTGGTCGCGCTTGGACTCCACGTCGTCGTCCCGGAAGGCCGGGTGGATGAGGCAGTCGAACAACAGGTCCAGCCCCAGTTCCGTGTCGTCGGAGAGCACCTTGACCGTCCCGCCGGCCGAACTGGTGTGCAGGGCGCCGCCGGTGTCTTCGATGAGGCGCGCGATCTCCGGCCCGGTACGGGTCGCGGTCCCCTCGTCCAGGACGTCGCCCATGAGGGCGGCCACCCCCACCTTGTCGGCCGGCTCGTACAGCTTGACCTTCCCGACCTGGGCCTGGGCCACCACGATCGGCAGCCGGTGGTTCTCCAGCAGGAGGAGCTTCAGCCCGTTGTCCAGGACCACGGTCTTGGCGGCCTTCAGGTCGAACGTGGCCGTGCCTCTGGGCTCCGCCCCCCGGCTAACGCCGGGGGTTCGCCCGGGCGTTTGGCGAACCCCCGGCGTTAGCCGGGGAGTGTGACTTTCTCCGCGAGCGGCCTTGTCCGAGGGGATCGACTCGATGACGACGGGCTTCCGGTCGATCAGGTACTTTTTGGCCACGCGCTTGACGTCGTCCGCGGTCACCTTCATCAGGTCGGGCAAGTAGCGGCGGACGAAGTCCAGGTCGTGGGCCGCGGTCCCGCGGGCGATCGTGTCGGCCAGCTCGTGCACGCTCTCGTGGGCGAACACGTGGGCCGCGATCATCGACCGCCGCACCCGCTTCATCTCCTCGGCCGTCGGCCCGTCCGTGGCCAGCTTCTTAATCTCGTCGCGGATCGTGTCCTCGACCTTCTTCCGCTCGTCCACCTTGAACAGCTCGGCCTGGACAGAGAACCAGCCCGGGTACCGGCCGGTCTGGTTGGCCGTCTGGATGGACGTGGCGGTCCCGTCGTCCTCGATCAGCCGCCTGTGCAGCCGGCTCGTCTTGCCCGTGGTCAGGATCGTGGACACGACATCGAGGGGGACGGAGTCCGGGTCGGTCTCCGTGACCGAGTTGAAGCCCATGAGCAGCCGCGGGGTGGGGAACTTGGAGTCGAACTTCTGACGCACCACCTCGGTCCGCGGTTTCTCGTTCGGGACCGGCTTGCGGGCCGGTAGCTCGGCCTTGGGAATCGGGCCGAACAGCTTTTTGATCGTCTCGAGGGCGTCCTGCTCGTCGAACCCGCCGGCCACGACCAGGACCGCGTTGTTCGGGTGGTACCACTTGTCGTAGTGCCTCTTGATGACGTCCGCCTTGGCCGCGCGGACGTGCGCCTTCTGGCCGATGACCGGGTGGCCGTACGGCGTCTTCGGCCCGAACAGGAGCGGGAGGATCGTCTTCTGCTCGAGGTCCCACGGCTGGTCCTCGTCCATGTCCAGCTCGGAGATGACCGCCCCTTTTTCCTGCTCGAACTCGTGCTTTTCGTCGATGCGCAGGTTGCGCATCCGGTCGGCCTCGATGTCCAGGGCCGTCTTCCACCGGTCGGCCGCGAAGTCAAAGTGGAAGACGGTCATGTCCTCGGACGTGTTGGCGTTGTTGCTCCCGCCGTTGCGCTGGGTGAGCCGGTCGATGTCCCCGGGCATGAGCTTCTCGGTCCCCTTGAACATGAGGTGCTCGAGGTAGTGCGACAGCCCGGTCTGATCCAGTTCCTCGTCCGAGGACCCGACGAGGTAGGCGACCATGGTGGTGACGACGGGCGAGCCGGGGACGACTTTCAGATAGACGCGCAGGCCGTTCGGGAGGGTTTCGGAGCGGACGCCGTCGTACAAGGACTGGGCGGTCTTCAGGAGCTTGGCGTCGTCGGCCGCGGCCGGGTGGGTGCCGA
>DATAOR010000063.1:0-17319 GCA_036265635.1 Gemmatimonadales bacterium | reverse complement strand
GCGGGTGACGCGGGCGGCCGCGGGGTCGGAACGGGCTTGGGCTCGGGTCGCGGCGGCGGCACCGCGGGCGGCGCCACCGGCATCCGGGGCATGACCCGTTCAGAGGCAGGCGGCAGGGTAATATAGGTGACGCGGGGTCCGCCGCCACCGCCGCCTCCACCGAGGGCGGGCAGCGCGGGATCGCCCGGCACCAGGGTGCGGGACCAGAGCCGCTCGCCGCTCCGGATGGCGAACAGGATCACCAGCGCGTGGACCAGCAGCGAAGCCGCCAGCCCGCCGTAGCCGCGGCGCGGCGTCGGCAGCGTCAGGTCAGGAGGGGCGGGCAGGCGCGTGGCGGCCTCGGCGGCGTGGGCGGGCATCGAACGGGTGGAAGATAACGGGCGGCCGGCCCTCGCCCGCGGCACCGGCCGCCAGCCGAGAGACGCCCGGGGCGGAGGCAGGTGCACGCGCAGAGGACCGCCGCTCCCGGCCAAGGCGGTCCGGCCGGACGCGCGCGCGGGCCGACCTTCGGCCCTGCGCCATTGCCAGAACCGTCCCGGCCGGACGCGCGTACGGGGGCCGAACTTCGGCCCCCGCACGGGTGGAACGACTGGCCGTGGCCGGGCTACTTCTGGTTGTTGGCCTCCTGCGGGGTGAATCCGATGATCTGGACCCCTGCGCCCCGGGCCACGTCCATCGCCTCGACCACGTCCTGGTAGAGCCGGTTGGGACCGGCCTTGATGAAGAGCAGCTTGGCCGGCCGCTGGTCGTAGATCGCGTGGATCTGGGTGTCCAGCTGGTCCTTGGGCACCGGCTGCCCGTTGATGGTATAGGACCCGTTGTCGCCCAGCTCGAGCACGATCTGGTTCGGCGGCGTCTGGTTGGTCTGCGGCGTGTCCGGCGGCGGCACCTGAATGTCCATCGCCATCCGCGAGAGCGGCTGGGTGATCATGAAGATGATCAGCAGCACCAGGAGCACGTCGATCATCGGCGTCACGTTGATGTCGGACTGGACGCCGCCGCTGGAGGCTCCGGCAGTCATCGCCATTACTTCTTCTCCTTCTTGTCCTTGTCGGTCTGGAACAGACCGCCGCCCTTGGGCTCCGTGATGGCGGCCATGACCCGGACGCCGTTCTTGCGGGCCGTCTCGACCGCCTCCTGGATCTTGGCGTACTTCAGCTTGTTGTCGGCCTTGAAGTAGAGGATCTTGTCCTCGGTCCGGGCCTGGAAGATGCCGCGGAGCTGGTCGCCCAGGGTGCCGTCGGGCAACGCCCGGCCGTTGAGGAAATAGCGGCCGTACTCGTCGATCCCCAGCACGACTTCGTTGTCGCCTTCGGGCCGCGGGTCGAGGTTCTTGCCCTTGGGCAGGGTCGCCTTGAACCCGGCGGCGATCAGCGGCGTCACGATCATGAAGATGATCAGCAGCACCAGCATGACGTCGATCATCGGCGTCACGTTGATGTCCGCCTTGACGGAGCCGACCCCGGCGCTACCCGTGGATATGGCCACTGCCGGTCACCGCCTTCTGGGCCTGGAATTCCTTGGTGAAGATCGAACGCCCGAACTCGCTCCCCACGCTCTTGATGAGGTAGTCGATCAGCTCCTTCGAGGTGTAGGTCATCTCGACCGTGAGGTTCTCGATCTTGGTCGTGAAGTAGTTGTAGGCCCACACCGCCGGAATGGCGACCATCAGACCGAAGGCCGTGGTGATCAGCGCCTCGGCGATACCGGCGGAGATGCCCGCCAGGCCGCCCGACGCGCCCTGGGCCGCCATGCCGACGAAGGCGTTGACGATACCCATGGTGGTGCCGAGCAGTCCGACGAACGGCGCCGTGGAGCCGACCGTGCCCAGCACGCCCAGGCCGCGCTTGAACTCCGACAGCACGATCAGCATCTGGCGCTCGACCGCCCGCTCGGCCGAATTGATGTCGGCAGCGGTAATGGTGGCCCGGTCCCGCAGCAGCGGCTTGACCTCGGCCAGCGCCTCGCCCAGCACCCGCGACACGTGGCTCTTCTTGTTCTTCTCGGCCAGCGCGATGGCCTGGTCCAGGTTCTCCTCCTGGATCGCGCGGGAGAACTGGGGCGCGAACTTCCGCGTCTCGGACTCGCTGCGCTTCAGCTGGATCAGCTTGGTGAACACGATCGTGAGCGAGTAGATCGACATGATCGCCATGACGACCACGATACCCTTGGCGAACATGCCCATCTGGGCCCACAGGTGAAGCAGATCGAGACTCATGGTGCCGTGCCTCCTGGGCAGGATAATGGCCTACTGGCCGACCTTGAACGAGATGCGCTGCTGGACCAACTGGCGAACGGGCTGGCCCTTGAACTTGGCCGGCTTGAAGACGCCCTTCTGGATCGCTTCCTTGGCCGGTTCCACGAACGCCGGATGCGACGTCTTGATGATCTTGAACGAATTCGGCTCCGCGTGGCCGGTGGTGTCGACCACGTACTGGAGGTCCACCGCGCCCGCGATGCCCGCGCTCTGCAGCACCGGCGGATAGCGCGGCGTGGGGATCGAGATCGGCTGGACCGGGTCGTCCAGCTGCGCCTCCAGGAACACCTCGCCCGACACCGGCACCGGCCCGGTGCCGCCGACGATGCCCGTGGCGATGCCCCCCTCGACGCCCTTGCCCGTGAAGTCCTTCGGATCGAACGGCTTCTCGTTCAGATCGATGGGCGGAATGTCCTTGGGGATGTCGGTCGGGGCCACCACCGTCTGGAAGCCCTTCGGCGGCGGATTGGCCGCCACCACGACTTCGGGCGGCGGCTGATCGGGCGGCGGAGGCGGCGGCGGGGGCGGCTTGAGGAAGACCATCGTGGTATCGACCGGGCGATTCTTGATGGTCTCGGCCGCGCTCTGGGTCGCCTTGACCGCGCCGGCAATGAGGCCGACGTGGACCACGACCGACAGGATCGACTGGCCGATCGTGCGGGTGCCCTTCTGCTTGGATTCGATCAGGTTCTCGAACACGCAACTACCTCCATGAGGGAGGATCGAACGTGACGACCAAGCTACTGCCGGCCCGATGGCTCGCCAGTAGCCTGAAGATGACAATTCCATGACAAGCGAATTAGCCGTCCGCCAGGCGGCCGAGATGTTCAGCGGAGCAACGCAGAGCGGTGACTGGGCGGCAGGGCGGTGACCGCGGTCACACTCCGACGGGAGCCACCGAGGAGCGCGGCAGCCGCACGGTGAAGATCGTGCCGCGGCCCGGCCGGCTCTGCACCGTGATCGAGCCGCCGTGCGCCTCGGCGATCCACTTGGTGATGGCCAGGCCGAGGCCGGTCCCCGGGCGGTCGCCGGTGCGGGAGCGGGCGGGATCGGCCCGCCAGAATCGCTCGAAGATGTGGGGCAGGTCGCCCGGCGCGATGCCGATGCCGCTGTCGCGCACGGTGAACCCGACGGCGTCGTCCGACTCGACCAGGGCCAGGGCGATGGACCCGCCCGGGGGGGTGTACTTGATGGCGTTGGTGACCAGGTTGAGCAGCATCTCCCGGATCCGGTGCCGGTCCACCGCCAGCCGCACCGGGTGATCGGGCATGCTGCTGGTGACGGTGACGGCGCCGCTTTCGCCCAGCATCCCGGCGGTCTCGGCCACGTCGCCCAGCAGGTCGCGCAGATCGGACTCCTCGACCGCCAGGGGCGCCCGCCCCTCGTCGGCCCGGGCCAGCGTCAGCAGGCTCTCGACCAGCTCGGTCATCTCGTTGATCTGCGCCAGGGTGTCGTCCAGCGACTGGAGCAGCTCCGAGGGGACCGCGGGATGCACCAGGGCCCGCTCGACCCCGGCCCGGAGCACCATCAGCGGCGTCTTGAGCTCGTGGCTGGCATCGGCGGTGAACCGGTGGAGACTGGAGAAGCTCTGCTCCAGCCGGGCCAGCATCCCGTTGACGGTGAGCGTCAGCCGGGCCATCTCGTCCCCCGACACCGGCACCGCCAGCCGGCGATGGAGGCTCCGGCCGTCGGAGATGGCCTCGATCTCGTCCATGATCCCCTGCACCGGCCGCAGGAAGGCCCCGGCCAGCCAGTAGCCCACCAGGGCCGAGGCCAGCAGGATTATCGGTGAGATCAGCAGCATCGAGCGGAGCAGCTCTTCCGGGCCGAAGGCGATCTGACTGGTCGGCGTCGCCACCATGAGGCCGCTGATCTCGGGCCCGGCCGCCTGCACCGGCTCGGCCAGCCAGCGGAGCGCCCCGGCCCCGGGGCCCAGATCGATGGTGCCGCTCCGCTTGGCCGGCGGGACCGAGTCGAGCGGCGCCGTCAACCGCTCGAGGGCATCGGCACTGAGGGCGCGGGAGGCCTCCGACAGGGCCAGCACGTTGCCGCTGGTGTCGGCCACCACCACGTAGTCGCGGACCGCCTCGAGGTAGGCGCTGATCCCGGGGTCGAGCGACGGCCTCGAGCCCGCCGTGGTGACGATCCGGCCGAGCACGTTGTACGACTCGCTCAGCCACCGGTTGGCCAGGTCGGCCTCAAGGCTGAGCCGCTGGTCCAGCTCGCGCAGGCTGGAGCCCCGGCGCTCGAGGTAGAGCAGCGTGCCGAAGGCGGCGATGGTGACGCCCAGCGCGACCGTGTACCAGAAGGTGAGGCGCTGGCGGATGGTGCGCACGTCAGGCCTTTACGACGTATCCGACGCCGCGCACGGTGTGCACCAGCTTCTGGGCGTGTCCCGAGTCCACCTTCTTCCGCAGCCGATTGATCACCACGTCCACGATGTTGGTCCCGGGGTCGAAGTGATAGTCCCAGGCGTACTCGGTGATCAGGGTCCGCGACATGACCCGGCCGGCGTGGCGCATCAGGTACTCGAGGACGGTGTACTCCTTGGGCGTGAGCTCGATCCGCTCGCCGGCCCGGCGCACTTCACGGGTGGCGATGTCCAGCTCGAGGTCGCCCACCCGGAGCAAGGGATCGCGGATCGCCTGGGGCCGCCGCCCCAGCGCCTCCACCCGCGCCAGCAGCTCCTCGAAGGCGAACGGCTTGGTGACGTAGTCGTCGGCGCCCGACCGAAGCGCCTGAACCTTGAAGTCCACGGCGTCCTGGGCCGTGAGCACCAGGATCGGGGTAGTGAGTCCCCGGTCGCGCAGGGTGCGCAGGACCTCGAGCCCGTTCATGCCCGGCAGCCGCAGGTCGAGCACGATCAGATCGTAGCGCCCTCCCGAGGCCAGCCGGAGCCCCTCCATGCCGTCGTCCACCAGGTCGGTCTGGAACCGCTGCTCCTCCAGCCCGCGCTTCACGTACTGCCCCACCGTGCGATCGTCCTCGATCACCAGGATCTTCATGGGGCCACCGGCAGGAACACCCGGAAGGTGGTACCGCGGCCGGGGGCGCTGTCCACTTCGATCCGGCCCCCGTGCTCGGCCACGATCCCGTAGCAGATGGACAGTCCCAGCCCGGTGCCCCGGCCCGGCGGCTTGGTGGTGAAGAACGGCTCGAAGATCTTGCCCTGGTCCGCGGCCGGGATCCCGACGCCGGTGTCCTCGACCGATACGACCAGCTCGTCGGTCCGGACCGGACTGGGGGAGGTCCCCACCGTCAGCTGGCCGCCTCGCTCCATCGCGTCCACCGCATTGAGCATCAGGGCCAGCAGAGCCTGGGTCAGCTGCTCCGGGCTGCCGACGATCGCGGGCAGGCCGTTGGCCAGGGACCGGACCACCCGAAGCTGCTTGAACCGCTGGTGGTGCTGGACCAGGAACAGGGTCTCCTCGACCACGGCGTTGAGCGAGACCGACCGCTTGGGCGTGGCCTTTGGCCGGCTGAAGTCGAGCAGCCCGTCCACGATCTTGCTGCACCGCTCGACCTCGCGGTCGATGGTGCGGAGATAGTCGGCCGCCTGCCCGGCGTCGGGGCCGGCGGGCAGCCGGCCCTCGATCGCCGCGACGCAGGCGCTGATGGTGGCCAGCGGATTGTTGATCTCGTGCATGACGCCGGCGGCGAGCTGGCCGACCGCGGCCAGCTTCTCGCTCTGCTGAATCGCCGCCTGGGCCCGGTGGGACTCGGTCACGTCCTCGCCGATGGTGATGACGTGGCTGATCTCGTCACCATCGAGCCGCATCGGAAGCCGGCTGAGCCGGAACCGGCGGACCGTCTCACCCAGGGTCACCTCCTGCTCCGACTGGCGGATCTCGCCGGTGGCGAACACCCGGTCGAATTCGGCCCGAAGCTGGTCGGCCGGCTGGCGGGTGAGGACGTCGAACACCGGCCGGCCCACCACGTCGTCCCTACGCAGGCCCTGAGTCCCCGTTTCCCGCTTGCGGTTCCAGCTCTGGATCCGGTAGTTGCGGTCGATCACGTAGAGTCCCACCGGCAGGCTGTCCACGATCAGGCTGGTGAAGCGCCGGTGCTCCTCGATCTCGCGCGACTGGGCCGCGACCTCCCCCGCCAGATCAGTGGACAGCTCGAGCCCCGCCAGATACGGCGCCAGCACGTCGGCCACGACCGGCAGCACCTCGACCTCGCCCGCGCCGTCGGCGAGACAGGCCTCGAGCAGGCCCAGCCGAACGCCCTCGTGCTCGAGCGAATAGCGGCGCCAGCCGGGCCGCGCCGGCACGGCTTCGAGCGAGCTCACCGGCAGCGGGCCGTCGGGGGCCGGGGGCGCGGCGACGGCGCGGAACGCGGGCGTCGCCAGGTCCCGCAGCCAGACCATGATCGCCTCGGCGGGCAGCCCCCGCCGGAGCGTTTCGGCCACCGCCGCCAGGGTAGCCTCCCGTCCGAGCTCGTCGTTGAGCAGGCGGGCCACGGCGCCCACCAGCGCCAGCTCAGCGCTGGCCACGAGCCGACCCCCGCCGGATCGGCACGGCCGCCAGGCTGAGGATGCGCCACTCATCGTTGATCCGCCGGAAGACCAGGTGCTCGATCCAGTCGCGCTGGGTGACCGAGCCCGCCACCGGCAGGACTCGCCGGGTGGTAAGCCACACGCCGGCCAGGTCGCCCTCCTGGCGGTAGTCCAATCGGATGACCCGGACGTCGAACCGCCGGGTGTCCAGGCCTTCCACCCGTCGGGCCATGATGCCGATCGCCAGATCGATCGGCACGGCCTGGTGGCTGGCCCCGTCGCGGGGCAGCAGCGGCCCCGAGTAGGTCGCGTCGGGCCAGAACAGCGCCCGGGCGCTGGCCCAGTCACGGTCGGACAGCGCCCGGGCGTAGCGGGAGACCAGCGCCTGCACGGCCTCCTCGTCGCGCCGGGTGCCGGTCGGCGTGCGATCCTCGATCCGGCAGGCCAGGGCCATGACGAGGCCGAGCCAGAACGCCGTTCGCTGAAGGGTCATCGAATTCCCTGGTGGGGTAGGGAAGCGTACACCGGGTCTGCCGGTCCGTAAACGGCACGCCGGCCGCGGCACTCAGCGGAGCTGGAACCGGATCTCGTGCCGCCCGCGGAGCTCGAACCGGGCCCGGCCGCCGGCCAGCGGCTCCTCGTCCAGCTCGATGGTGTCGACCTCGACGGCGTGGAGCCCGACCGTGAGCACCAGGCTCGGACCGAACCGGTGGCTGGCTCGCACGACCACCGTCGAGCCCCGGCGCCGAAGCTCCAGGTCGAGCAGGGTGCGGCCCACCCGCAGACGGCGCAGCGCGAAGCGATCCCAGCCGGGCGGCAGCGCCGGCCGCACCGCCAGCGTCCCTTCGACGGCGTCGGGCTCGAGGCCCCAGAGCCGGCCCGCCGCTTCGAGCAGCGCGGTAGCAGCGCCGCCGCCCTCGATCGCACCGGGCGCGCGGCGCAGAGCCGCTGCGGCGGCCTGCAGAATGGCCTGAGACTCGACCGCGTCCGCCACCGGTTCGGCCCCGGCCAGGGGCCGCAGGGCTTCGATCGCCTCCGCCAGCCCGCTGTCGGCCACGGCGTCCAGCAGGTCGAGTACGCCCGATGGTGGCGCCGTACCCGCCCGCCCGAGGTAGGCCATCGCACCCCGCAGCGCGGGAGTCACTGATCGTAGGGTGGCCTCGTCGCCGGTCCAGGCCAGCACCCGAGCCGCCAGCGCCACGAAGCCCGCCGTGCCGGCGACGTCCGGCTCGGCCGCGAGGCCGCCCAGCGGCCGCATGGCAGGGATTCCGCCGGCCGGATGCGCCGATTGGGCCAGGAACCTCAGCAGCTCGCGCGCGGGGTCCCGATGGCCGGCGGCGAGCAACGCTGCCGCCGCGGGCCAGGCCGCGGGCCCGAAGCACCAGTCGGGCCCGCCGGCGCGGCGGGGGCAGGCACTGAGCACCGATCGCCCCACCCCGGGCACCCCGACCAGCGCTTCGTCACCTCGCTGCCGGGCCCAGTCGAGCCCCGACGCCAGGCGCTCGTCGGGCGACTCGAAGGCCGTGCCGTAGCGGCGCAGCTGATCCGCCTGACGTCGGCGGGCCGCGGCCAGGCCCGCCACCCCATCACGGGCCAGCAGTTGGGCCGCCCGCGACAACTCCGCCTCGTCCAGCGAGGCCGTGACCACCAGCCGCACGGGGGTCACGCCTCGGCAGCGCACCCGGACCACCGGCGTCTCGTCCGACCCCGCGGCCTCCAGCCGGCCGCCCTGTACGGCGAAGGTGGCGGCCGGGCCGCCGGCCGATTCAACTCGCAGGAGGGAGCCGTCGTCGGCCAGCGCGAACCGCAGGTCGCCATAAGCCCCCGGGCCGTACGGCCAGGCGCGCTGGAGATCCACCGACCACTCGGCCATGAGCTCCACGCCGGGGGGACCACTCACCTCCCACACTACCAGTGGCAGGTCGGCCGCGGCGAGCCACCGCTCGAGCAGCCGGACGCTGCCGAGGGCGAGCCCCCCGGCTACCTCGTCGGCCGCCAGGTGTCCCGGGGCGCAGGCGATGGCGTCCCGCACCATCGCCTCGTGCATGGCCCGGAAGGGAAACATCCAGACCTCGCGCTGCCCGGGACTCGGCCCCACGGCAACCAGGGACCGGCGACCGGCATGCACCCACTCGTTCGCCGGTGTGAGGTCCAGTCGCGGCTGAACGCTGGCCGGCCAGGGGTCGGACAGCGCCGGCGCGCCGGCGGCGGCCGTGGTCGGTGCCGCTACGGCGGTCGGTGCGGCTCCAGCGGCCGGCGCCGCTACCGCCCGCCGGCCCGGCGCCGGCCAGAGGGCTAGCGGCGGCACGGCCCGGTCCCGGTGGGGAATCGCCTCCCCCACGAGGGCGTTGGCCATCACGATCTCGGCATCGGTGAGCCACGCGGTGGTGGCGCATGCCGGCTCGAACGCCAGGCAGAGGACGCCGCCGGCCCCGACCTCGAGCTCCCAGGCGAGCAGCGTGGCCGAATCCACGGCGAGGCCGTGGCGCGCCACCGCCACCGCACCCCCGGCGCCGGGCCGGCGCCCTTCCGGGTAGCCCCAGAGACGGTCCCCGGAGCCGGGATGTCCGACTATCGCGCCGTCGCGGAGGCCGGCGAACAGGGGATGGGATCCAAACCCGGCCAGGCCGAATTCGGCCACGCCGTCGGCCGGGAGCAGGATCGAGCTGGGCGGATGGGGCGTGAGGCCGAGCGCGGCGGGAACGCTGGTACCCGTGTGAGTGGCCAACAAGCGGCCCCCGGCTTTGAGCCAGGCGAGCACGACCGGCCCGGCCGCCACCTCGTCGCGCAGCCAGAGCAGGTCGGTCCGGTCGAGGATCGACGGATCGACCCGGTCCACCCGCTCGACCCCGGCAAGCGGAAGGGTGTCGAGCCACGCCGCGAGAGCGGCCATCGACTCGCTGCCGGGACCGGCCGAGCGCGCCACGAGCGTCAGTCGTCGCATGCCCGGTCGCCCCGTTGAGGCCCGACTACGCCAGCTTGGCCAGCTGCTCCAGCAGCTCCGCGTTCTCCCGCCGAGTGCTGGGCGTGTCCTCGGCGTAGGTCCAGCGGACCACGCCCGCGCGGTCGATCAGCACGTAGGCGCGGTTGGAGAAGAACCGTTCCTCGATCAGCGTGCCGTAGCGCCGGCTCACCTCGCGCTTGAAATCACTGAGCAGGTCGAGGGTGAGCCGTTCCTTGGCCTTGAACTCCTTGAGCGTCGGGACCGAGTCCACGCTGATCGGGAGCACCACCGTGTCGGCCTGCTGGAACAGGCTGTAGTCGGTCGAGAACTCGCACAACTCGGTGGTGCAGGTGCTGGTGAAGGCCAGGGGAAAGAAGGCCAGGATCACATTGCGCCCCCGGAGCGACGACAGCGTGACGTCGGAGCCCGAGGTGGACGGCAGGGTGAAGTCCGGTGCCGGCGAGCCCACGGCCGGCAGGCCGCGGCCGGCACTCGCCGCAGGGGCGGCCACGTCAGGCGCCCCTGGCGCGATCAAACCGGCGGCCGACGTCGGTCCAGTTGACCACGTTCCACCAGGCCCCGACGTAGTCCGGCCGCCGGTTCTGATACTTGAGATAGTAGGCGTGCTCCCAGACGTCGCAGCCCAGAATCGGCTTCTTGCCGCTCATCAGCGGCGAGTCCTGATTGGGCGTGCTGTCGATGGTCAGCCCGCCTTTGCCGTCGGCGATCAGCCAGCCCCAGCCGCTGCCGAACCGACCGACGCAGGCCTTCTGAAACTGCTCCTTGAACTGGGCCAGGCCGCCGAACGCCTTGGTGATGGCCTCGGCGAGCGAGCCGCCGGGCTCCTTGGCACCTCCGGGCGCCATCATCTCCCAGAACATGGTGTGATTGACGTGACCGCCCGCGTTGTTGCGAACGGGCGTACGGATGCCCTCGGGCAGGCTGTCGATGCCGGCCACCAGCTCCTCGACCGATTTCTTCTGCAGGTCGGCATGCGGCTCGAGCGCGGCATTCAGGTTGTTCACGTAGGCGGCGTGGTGCTTGTCGTGGTGAATCCGCATCGTCTGTTCGTCGATATGCGGTTCCAGCGCGTTGTAGGGATACGGCAGGGGGGGAAGGGTGAAGGCCATGACCGGCTCCTCGAAAACTGGAAACGTGCGTAACGCAAACACTTACCAGCACAGGCCGCGAAATATGGGACCGCCCGCAGGAGGGGTCAACGCAGCCTTGGCCGCCGGCGCTGCCAGCGGCACATTGGAGCGATGCACGACGCGCCCCAGACCGGCCTCCGGCCGCTCGACCCGGTTGACCTGATCGACCGGTTCGCTCCGCTCCACGCGCAGCTGATTCGCCTGTTGCGCGGTCTCGGTGTCGGCGACTGGGACCGACGCACGGCTGCCCCGCTCTGGTCGGTCCGCGACATCACGGCGCACCTGCTGGACGACGATCTGCGGCGGCTCTCGTTCCACCGCGACGGGCAGCCACCGCCAACAGCGGGACCGCTCGAGGGCCGCGCCCTGGTGGACTTCGTCAATGCCATGAATGGGGAGTGGGTGGCCGTCGCCAGGCGGATGAGCCCGCGCGTGCTGGTGGACCTGCTCGAGGTCACCGGACCCTGGATAGTAGAGCTGTTTCGCGCCACCGATCCGTTCGCGCCGGCCCACTGGGCGGTGACCTGGGCGGGGGATACGGCGTCCCCTCATTGGCTGGATGTCGGGCGGGACTACACCGAGCGCTGGCTTCACCAGCAGCAGATCCGCGACGCGGTGGGCGCCCCGCCGCTGACCGGCCGGGAGTGGCTGCACCCGGTCCTCAGTCTCTTCGTCCGGGCATTGCCACCGGCCTACCGGGCCGTACCGGCGCCTGCGGGCACCCTGGTGGCGGTGCGGATCGAGGGCCCCGCGGGCGGTGACTGGGCCCTCCGGCGGGAGGGCGACGGCTGGGGTCTGCTGGCCGGGGCCCCACCGGGGCCTGCCGCGGCGGTGACCATGTCCGACGATACCGCCTGGCGCCTCTTCTCCAGGGGCCTTTCACCCGGCGCGGCCCGCCACCAGGTGCGCCTCGAGGGAGATCAGGCGCTGGCCACCCCTTCCCTGCGCGCGCTGGCCATCCTGGCGTAGGGCACCCGCAGCGCGGCCGCCGCGAGCGCCGCCGCCGCCGCCACGGTGTACACCACCTCGGCGTGAAGTGCGGCCTCGACGGCCAGCGAGGCCCCGAGGCCCGCCGCTAGTGCGCCCAGCAGCCAGATTCCATCCAGCCACGCCAGGGAGCCCGGGCCGGCCGCGCTCCCGGTCCCGGATCTCCCCGAACCAGACATCTCCATCGCGATCGACCCCACCAGGAGCAACGCCGCGCCGAGGCGGCCGACCGGCTCGATCGCCAGCAGTGCGATCAAGGCGAGCGCGGCCGCCGCGCCGTCCCGCCGCCCGGTCATGGCGGCATGCCAGAGACCCAGCACCAGCACTGGCATCGCCACGGAACGCCATTCGTTCACCCCATTGGGTGCCACCGGAAGCCCGACCTGAGCCAGCAGCAGGGCCGCGACCGGGGCCGTCAGCGCCGCCGGCTCCTGTCGCTGAAACGGCCAGAAACCCGCCAGGCCCCACGCCGCCAGAAGGAAGGCGGGGGCAAGCCAGCGTTCCGCAGCCGGACTCCACGGCAGCTCGGTCAGGCCGCCGACCGGCAAACCGGCCGGCCCGGCAACGACGGACATGAGCCACCAGGACGGCAGCAGCCCTAGGGTGAGCAAGGGCGCCACCGGCAGTCGGCGGTCCCCGGGCCTGTTCACGGCCAGATAGCCCCCGGCGGCGGCGAGGACGGCCCCCGCCATCACCAGCCCAGCCCGAGGCCCTGCGGCGGTAAGGACTACCCCAGCTCCCAGCGTCACCAGCGCCCGCTGCGAGCCCGGCGCCAGGCTGAGCCGAAGTACCCGCAGCGGGAACCGGCCGCCGACCAGCCAGGCAAGGGCGCAGAGCCCGCCCACCACCGCGAGCGACGACAGCAGCGCCAGGGCCTCGGCCTCCCGGGCGAGGGGGATGGCGGCCAGAGCGGTCCAGATGCCGCCCCCGCCCAGCAGCAGTGCCGAGATCCGGCTGGGCAGGGTCGGTCGTCCGGCCGCACGGACGGCAGCGGTCAGGGCCAGGCCGGCGGCTGCCAGGAACAGCACCGCCTCTACCGCCGCGAACCCGGCCGGGAAGCGGGTCGCCCCCGCGATGGTACCGCCGGTCGGCCCCGCCCGAAGCGCGGCGCCGGCCAGGCCGCTCAGCACCGCAGCGAGCAGCGGAAGACGCCGGTCATCCGTCCGCGCGGCGATGGTGGCGCCGGCCATGAGCAGAACTTGTCCGGGGTGGATCATATCTTGCACATAGGCTTTCCCCGAGTGGGGACGGGCCGCCCTCCTCCCACGCCGTTCTCTCGAAGATTCGCCATAACACGGCGGAAACGTCGCTCCAGGGCCGCCAGGCCAGGCGGGCGCAGCGAACGGGTAGAACGCAACCCGCGCGGGTCATCTGCAAGGTGCCCGACGGCCATTCGCCCGGACCACCGTGTCACCCGATGAGGAAGGAAGCCGACTGCCGTGACCGTCGCGACCGAGACCCCCACCATTCCCTCCCCGGACACCCAGACGGACGACGGCGCCGATCGCCGGCGGCAGATGCCCAAGCGCCGCGCCTGGCGCCCGGCCACCGAGCTGGCCGTGGACCTCGGGACCGCCAATACGCTGGTCCTGGTCAAGGGCGAGGGCGTGGTCCTGAACGAGCCCTCGGTAGCGGCGGTCGATCAGGCGACCGGGAACATCATGGGCATCGGGCTCGAGGCCAAGCGGATGCTGGGCCGGACCCCCGACGGCATCCTGGCCGTGCGGCCGATGAAGGACGGAGTGATCGCCAACTTCGAGGTGGCCGAGAAGATGCTCCGCCACTTCCTCCGCATGGTGATCGACCGCACCATCTTCAAGGTCAAGCCGACGGTCATCGTCTGCGTCCCGTCCGGCATCACCGAGGTCGAGCGCCGGGCGGTCCGCGACTCGGCCCGGTCCGCCGGCGTCAAGCGCCTGCTCATGGTGGCCGAGCCGATGGCCGCCGCGATCGGCGTCGGACTGCCGGTGGATACCCCGGTCGGCAACATGGTGATCGACATCGGCGGCGGGACCACCAACATCGCCGTCATCGCGCTCGGCGGCATCGTGTGCGACGCCTCGATCCGGACCGGCGGCGACGAGCTGGACCAGGCGATCGTCCAGTTCATGCGCAAGAACTACAGCCTCCTCATCGGCGAGCCCACGGCGGAGCGGATCAAGATCCGGCTCGGCTCGGCGGTACCGCTTGACCGCGAGGAAGAGATGGACGTGAAGGGCCGCGACCTGGTGTCCGGCCTGCCCAAGACCGTGCGGGTCGACAGCTCGGGTGTGCGCGATGCCATCCAGGAACCGGTCTCACGGATCGTCAACGCGGTCCGCCGGGCTCTCGAGATGACCCCGCCCGAGCTGGCCAGCGACATCCTCGAGCGCGGGATCGTGCTCACCGGCGGGGGCTCGCTGATCCGCGGGCTCGACACCCTGCTGATGGACGAGACCGGGCTGCCGGTCCGGGTGGACGAGGACCCGCTCACGTCGGTCGTCCGGGGCACCGGCCGAATCCTGGACGACTACGCCAAGTACAGCAGCGTCCTGACCACCTGAGCTCGCCCGCGGCGATGCCGCGGGCCTCCCGTCCCATACGCCGTCGGTCACGCCTGCGGGCGCGGCCGGCGGCGTGTGGTCTTGTGGACCGGCCTCCACAGGCGGCGGAGGAATCGCGGAGGTAGCGCGTCGTGCAACCGGTATCACCGGTGTCGACGAAGCTGACGATCGGGGAGCCGAACTGCGTCCGGCAAGCCGGCTTAGCGCGGCCCGTCGGGGGAGGCCGCGCGGGCCGGTCCCGCTGGCATGTGTCTTTCCATCAAAGGAAGCGCCACCAAGGGAAATGCGACCCCTGGCCGCCTCCCCAATCCGGACCGACCCCATGACGCCCGCCGCCGAAGTGCTGCTGATCGAGGACGAGCTGAGCGACCGACTGCTGGTGCAGGAGCTGGTGGCCTTGAAAGGACGCGGCCGGCTCCGCGTCACCGAGGCCGCCGACCTGCCGACCGCGCTCGGCCTGATCGATCGGCACCACTACGATCTGATCCTGCTCGACAGCAAGCTGCGGGAGGCTACGGCCCTGTCGGCGCTCCGGGCCCTGGGCGAGCGGGCCCCCAACACACCCATCCTCACCCATCCGGCCTTCCTGACCTTCGAGGCCCGGCAGGCCGCCCGGCTTCGGGGGCCGTGGGACGTCGTCGAGCGCGGCATGCTGAACCCGATGTGGACCGCGATGACCAACCTGCTGGAGGCACGGCCGAGCGAAGAGCGGGCCTAGGCGGGACGGTCAGTCCACCCGGTCGGTATCGACCTGGCCGGTGAGCCGCCGGGTGAGCAGCGACCAGCTCATCCCCACCGCCAGCACCAGCGCGATGGCAATGAGGCCGATGTGGGCAAGGGCGGCGGTACCGGTCGGGGAGACGACGTGCTGCTCGACCAGCAGCCAGATCAGCCCGCCGCAGAGCGCCAGCGCCAGGAACGCCCCGGCGAGCCCGATCGACCGCCGGGTAGCCTGGAGCACCACCACCCACCCGATCAGCAGCACCATTCCCAGCAGAAACTTGAGCGCCGACGACCCGCCGGTCTCCGGGCCGAGCCCGAGCAGCGGGGCGAGGACCCAGTGGAAGTACGATCGACCGGTAGGGTTGAAGGTGGCATAGACCAGCACCAGCGCCCCCACCAGCCGCATCGCCAGCCCCGCCGCGCCCAGCCGCCTACCGGCCATGGCTGTCCTTTCCAGTTCAGGGGTCGGATCCCCTCAGATCTCGTGGCGCCCGGAAGTGCGGCGACCGGGCCGCGCGCGAACCGGGCCGGCGGAGGTCGGGCGGCCCGCGATGGGTGGCGGCCCCAGAGCCTCCCGCAGCCGGCTGTACAGCTCGCCGAACCCGACCGGTTTGGTCAGGCGCGGAACATCACGATACCCCCCCAGCAGTTCGGCGTGCTCACCCGGCGCGACCATCAGGGAGGCCTGGAGCGCCGGGTCGAGATCGCGGGCCCGCTCGAACAGTTCGCCGCCGTCCATCTGCGGCATCGCCAAGTCGGCCAGGAGCAGCCGCACGACCCGTGGATGCGACGCGAGATACTCGAGCGCCTGGCGGCCCCCGGCCCGGGCGGCCACCCGATAGCCAAGGCCGCGCACCATCCGGCAGACGGCGTGACGACTTTCCCGGTCGTCGTCCACCACCAGCACGACCGCGTCGCGATCCTCCTCGTTGAGCATACGGCCTCCGTACGGCCGTTGCCGGCCGCCGTCGACCCTCTCCACGAAGAGGGAGTTCAGTGATGACGGACCACGCTCACACGCGCGGCAGCTGTACGTCCGTGGCCCGTGACGGTTTGTCGGTGTAACCCTGGGGGCGCTCGCTGCCCCCGCGGAACTCGAAGTGCCGATCGTCGAGCGGTCGGCCGCGGAGCAGCTCGCCCGACCGCCGCCCACCGCGCAGCCGGGTAGCGGCCACGCAATCCAGCAGCTCGCCGATCGGCCTCCACTCGTTCGCCGGGACGCCCGGATACACGTCGGCAAACTCCTGCCGCAGCCGTGCCTGCCGCCGTCCAGAGTGCATGGATGCCTGCCTGTCGAAGGCCTTCGAAAATACATCATCCTGCCGTACGCTGCTGTGAGATGCCCTACGAGGCCCTGAAAGGTCGTGTGAGGGTGCCGTACGGAGCCTGATACGGCTCGCGTCCGCAAGCGGCCTCCCGGCAGGGGTCGTCCGTTGCCTCCAAGCGCCCTTGGGGTAGTTTAGGGTAACTTATGGGAACGTTAAGTACGTTCACACCGCCGCCTCCCGACCCTTCCGCCTTCCCGGCCGTCGGACCGGGCCACGAAAGCTGGCTGACCAGGGTCTCACGGACGGTCGGTCTCCTGCTCGCGGCCCTGCTGGTCGCGCTGCTCGCGTTGCCGGTGATCAGCCTGGTGCTGCGGGTCCCGCCGCTCACCCTCCTGAGCCGTCTGCAGCAGCCCCTGGTCCTGGACGCCCTCCGACTCAGCCTGATCACCAGCCTGTCGGCCGCGCTCGTGGTGACCGCCGGCGGTCTCCCCGTCGCCTACGTCCTGGCCACCCGCGACTTTCCCGGCAAACGGCTGGTCGAAGCGCTGATCGACCTTCCGATGGTCCTGCCACCGACCGTTGCCGGGGTGGCGCTGCTCACGGCCTTCGGCCGGGCCGGCCTGGCCGGGCCCGCCTTGACCGCCCTGGGGATCACCCTGCCGTTCACCACCCTCGGTGTGGTGATCGCTCAGGCGTTCGTGGCGGCCCCGTTCTTCATCAGCGCGGCCCGGGCCGGCATCACCGAGGTGGATCGCAAGTACCTCGACGCCGCGGCCACCCTCCGGGCCCCGCCCGGGTTGACCCTCTGGCGCGTGCTGGTTCCGCTGGCGGCTCCAGCGCTGCTCGCCGGCGCCGCCACCGGGTGGGCAAGGGCGCTGGGTGAGTTCGGCGCGACCATCACCTTCGCCGGCAACATGCCGGGCGTCACCCAGACCATGCCGCTCGCGG
>DATAOR010000062.1:0-16108 GCA_036265635.1 Gemmatimonadales bacterium | reverse complement strand
CGGGTGCAGTACGAGGCGGCGACCGATGCCGAGGCGCTGGCGGCGTTCCAGGCGGTCTCCCGTCTGGAAGGGATCATCCCCGCCCTCGAGACGGCCCACGCCTTCGCCTGGGTCCGCCGCTCAGCCGGCCGCTGGCCGGCGGACGCGCTGGTGCTGATCTGTCTCAGCGGCCGGGGCGACAAGGATGTGGCCCACGTGGCCGCGCTGCTGGGAGCGCCCGTGTGAGCAGCGGCCCGGTGCCGACGGACCTGCTGCCGTCGTCGCAGGTGACCGAGCTCCTCAACGGGCTGGTCAAGGCGCTCCGCGCCTATCACATGTACCTGCCCAACAATCCGATCTACCAGCGGGCCAGCGACAACCTCCGGATCGCCTTCGAGCCGATCTGGAACGTGCTGGACGAGCTGGTGCTCGCCGTGGTCGAGACGGACTTCGTCTGGGAAGACCAGGTGGTCTATCACCAGCTCAACAAGGGCGAGAGCGTGGCCTGGAGCCTGTTCAAGGACGGGATGCGCTCGCTCACCATCCGCCGGGGGGCCGAGCTCGAGGAGCTGCCCCGGTTCCTCGAGGTGATCAACCAGGCCCGGTTCCTCCCGGCCGATGCCGGTGACGACCTGCTGACGCTGCTCTGGGAGCAGGAGTTCGAGTACATCTCCTATCAGTTCGTCGAGTTCGCCGGGGGCGACAGTGCCCTGCCCGAGCGGTCCGGCAGCTACGCCGCCGGCTCGGCCGATCCGGAGGGAAGCCGCCAGCGGCAGGCTGCCGCGGCCGAGGAGGCGCCGGCCCGGCCCAAGGGCGTGGTGGCGCTCGACGAGTTCGATTCGACCCTGTACTTCCTGGAAGAGCGCGAGATCAACGCCGTCGCGCGCGACGTCGAGGACGAGTACCGCCGGGACGTGCGGGCCCTGGCGCTGAGTGCGCTGTTCGACCTGTTCGAGCTCCAGGACGAGGCGCCGATCAGGACCGAGATCCTCGCCATCGTCGAGT
Organism: Gemmatimonadales bacterium; assembly: GCA_036265635.1. Lineage (GTDB taxonomy): Bacteria > Gemmatimonadota > Gemmatimonadetes > Gemmatimonadales > GWC2-71-9 > CAVVWJ01. The sequence goes on along the minus strand of DATAOR010000062.1, from coordinate 15,124 downwards.
CGCTGTTTCCCAATTTCCTCAACGCCCGCGACTTCCGGACCGCGGCGATGGTGCTGCGGGAGACCCGGCTCCTGACGGAGCGGGCCAGGCAGGTGGCGCCGGCCCACGGCGAGCGGCTGGGGAGCTTCCTCGCCAAACTGAGCGAGCCGGCGATCGTGAGCCAACTGATCCAGTCGCTCGACGAGGCGCCGGCGCTGGCCACCGATACCACCGTGGCCGAAGTCCTCCGGGAGCTCCGCGCCTCGGCGCTCGAGCCGATCCTGACCTGGATTCCCAACCTGTCGTCGGCCGCCTTCCGGCCGGTGCTCGAGGCGGTGGCCGATCGCCTGGCCGAGACTTACCCGGCGGAGGTGCTCCGGATCCTCCGCTCGCCCGACTCGGAGGCGCTCGCCGCGGTGGCGACGCTCTGCGGCCGGCTCCAGCTGGTGCAGGCGGTCCCGGGGCTGGGCGAGACCGTGGCCCACAACGACCCGGCGGTGCGGCTGGCATCGGTCCAGGCCCTGGCCCAGCTCGGCACCCCGGCCGCGCTGGCGTTGGTCGAGAAGACGCTGGAGGACGACGATCGGGTGGTCCGCCTGGCGGCGGTCCGGTCGGTCGGCGCCCGGGGCTACAAGGGCGCCCAGCGCCGGATCGAGGGAATGGTGCTGGGCAAGGCCGTTCAGGCGATGGATCTGACCGAGAAGATGGCCTTCTTCGAGGCCTACGGGGCGATCGCGGGCAGCACCGGCCTCAAGCCGCTGAGCGGCCTGCTGCTGCCGCGGGGGCTGCTCCGGATGAAAGAGGCGGCCGAGACCCGGGCCTGCGCCGCCATGGCGCTGGGGAAGATCGGCACCCCGGAGGCGCGCGACGTGCTGCAGCGCGCCGCCGACGACAAGGACCCCGTGGTCCGCAACGCGGTCAACCGGGCGCTTCGCGAGGCCGGCACGTGACCTCCCCCGCCGAGCCGCCGGTCTCGTCTGCGGCCGAGGGCCGGCTGCGCCAGGGCGGCCGGGCCCTGCTGCTGGCCCTCTATACGGCGCTCCGGAGCCTGAAGCTGTACCCGGTCGAGAACACCACGGTGCAGAAGGCGCTGGACGATCTCGACGTGGCCGCCCGGGCGCTGCTGGCGCTCGAAACCGACATCGAGGTCCGCCTGGCCGGCGAGTTCATCTTCGTCAACGCCACCCGGCTCCGGCTGGAGCTCGACAACTACGCCTCGTTCAGCCACATCCTGGCGATGCTCCGGGCCTTCACCATCGGCGCCCTCCGGGTCCACGGCGCTGCCTCCCGCCGGGAGTGGCAGATCCTGCTCAGCCTGATGCTGAGCCTGTCCGAGCGGGGCGAGGCCGAGGACCGGTTCGACGAGCTGGCCGCCCGGCTCGAGTCGGCCCAGGTCCGCGGCCTCGAGATCGAGCGGGCGGTGACGCAGGAGCACGATCCCGAGGCGGAACAGGCCAAGGAACAGGCCAAGCGGGTGTACTCCCAGGGCGTGGCCGTCACCAAGGACGTGATCACCGGCGCCCGGCTGGGCCGGACCACCAGCGTCAAGCGGGTCAAGCGGGCGGTGCAGCTGATCGTCGACCAGGTGCTCAACAACGAGACCTCGCTGGTCGGTCTCACCACCATCCGGGACTACGACGAGTACACGTTCACCCACTCGGTCAACGTATGCATCTTCTCCGTCGCCCTGGGCAAGAAGCTGGGCTTCACCAAGCTGCAGCTCTACGACCTCGGCCTCGCCGCCTTGCTGCACGACGTGGGCAAGGCCCGGATTCCGGTGGAGATCCTCAACAAGACCAGCGGGCTCGACGAGCAGGAGTGGCGCGTGATGCAGGCTCACCCCTGGCTGGGCGGGCTGACTCTGTTCGCCATGCGGGCCCAGGACGACGTGCCCTACCGCGCCATCCTGGCCGCACACGAGCACCATATGAAGACCGATCTCACCGGCTATCCCAAGACCGTTCGGGAGCGTACCCTGGGGATCTTCTCTCGGATCGTGTCCGTGGCCGACGGGTTCGATGCCGCCACCACTCGGCGAAGCTACCAGACCGTCCCCATCGAGCCCGACCAGGTGCTGCGGGAGATGTGGCAGAACCCCAAGCGGGGCTACGACACCATCCTGGTCAAGGCGCTGATCAACCTGATCGGGGTCTATCCGGTGGGCACCTGCGTGATCCTCGATACCTTCGAGGTCGCCGTGGTGGCGGCGCCCAATCCCGACGGCCAGCAGCTCAACCGTCCCCTGGTCCGGCTGGCCATGGACGTCGACGGTGCCCTGGTGCCGCCGCCGGGGACGCTGGTCAGCCTGACCGAGCAGGACGACAGTGGCGCCTACCGCCGCTCCATCGTCAAGGTGACCAACCCCGATCGTTACGGACTGACGGTTGGCGACTACTTCCTCTGAGTCCCGGCTGGCGCCCGAGTGGACGGCGCTCCGGGCCCGGGGCCGGACCGCCCTGATCCCGTATCTCACCGCCGGCTACCCCTCGGTCGAGGCCAGCCTCCAGGCCCTGCAGGCCGCCGACGAGGTCGCCGACATCCTCGAGGTCGGCGTCCCCTTCAGCGATCCGCTGGCCGACGGGCCCACCATCCAGCGGTCCACCTACGATGCGCTGCAGCAGGGGATGACCCTGGCCGGCACCCTGTCGCTGATCGAGCAGGCCCGGCTTCGCCGGCCGGTGGTGGTGTTCAGCTACCTCAACCCGATTCTTCGCTACGGGCTCGAGCGATTCCTTCGCGATGCGGACGGGCTGGGTGTGGCGGGACTGCTGCTGACCGATCTGCCGGCGGGAAGCGACCCGGCGGTCGAGTCGACCATTCAGGCGAGCCCGCTGGATCTGATCCGCCTGATCGCGCCCACCACCCGGCCTGAGCGTCTGGCCCAGGCCGTGGCGGGGGCCCAGGGCTTCGTCTATCTGGTGGCCCGGCTGGGCGTGACCGGCGCCAGCGCGGACTTGGCCGAGGGACTCGGGGCGTCGATCGCCCGGGTGCGCCGCGCCACCGCCTTGCCGGTGGCCGTCGGTTTCGGCATCTCGACCCCGGGGCAGGCCCGGACGGTGGCCGGCCAGGCGGACGGCGTCGTGGTCGGCAGCGCGCTGGTGGACGCGCTCCGCCTGGGCGGGGTCGCTGCCGCGCAGCGCTTTCTGGGGTCGCTGCGGGAGGCGCTCGACACTCCGGCCGGGGGGTCGGCATGAGTCTGCGAGTCGCTCGCGCGGTCGAGGGCTACGCCGTCGCGCTGGTCTGGGGCGGGGCCGGGGTCACCCTGGTGTACCTGGCGATCGACCTGGGCTGGCTCCGGGCGCCGATCTCGACGGCCGCGCTGCTGGTGGCCGTCTTCGTCCTGCGGATCTCGCCCGTCCGGCTGAGCAAGTATTCCTACCTGACCCAGTCTCATGTCCCGGCCCTGGTCGGCGCCCTGGCGGTCGGGCCGGCGCCGGTAGTGGTGGCGCTGTGGGGCGGGGTCTTCGCCTCGGATGTGCTGTGGCTGCGGAAGCTGCCCCGGGCCGGCGTGATCAACGCCGGCCGCGAGGTGCTCGCCTTCGCGGCGGCGTTCGGGCCCTACGCCGCGGTGCTGGCGATGACCGGCCGGCCCCAGCTCTCGCTCGATCTCCTGCCCGCCCTCGCCATCCTCCTGTGCGCCTACTTCTTCACTACCCGGGTGATGTTCTACTTCACCCTGCTGGTGCGCGACAAGCTGGAGCACGCCGAGAAGATCCTGATCCTCCGCTGGGAGATCATCTCCTATCTGCTGACCTTGATCGCCACGGTGCTGGTGGTCGGCGCCCTCACGGCGTTGTCGCCCATCGGCTGGCTGGCGGTGGCGCTCGCGATGGGCGTGCTGGGCGTGCTGACCCGGCGGATCCTGGAGGAAGCCATCGGGGCCGAGGACCTCAACAAGGTCCACCTCATGGAGACGGCCATTGCCAGCAACGCGACCCTGCAGGGCTCGTTCGACCAGATCGAGCGGCTGGCCAACCGCCTGCTCGACTGGGGGGACTTCCGGATCTACCGGGTGGCCGAGGGAGCGACGACCCTGGCCTATCGCGGGGCCCTGGGGAGGCCCGACCGCGGACCCCCGCCCGAGGGGGCCGCCGTCTTCCGGGCCCTCGCGATCGCCGAGAACCGGGTGGTCGAGGTCAAGGATGCCCGCAACGACCGGCGGGTCGCCGGGCCGATGCCGCAGGTGGGCAGCCTGGTCATCTATCCGGTCCGGTTCGGCGACCAGCTGCTCGGCACGGTCGAGGTGGATCACCCCAAGCGCCACACCTACGGCACCAAGGACCTGACCGCCCTCAGCACCCTGGGCGCCCAGATCGCCACCGCCATCCACATCGCCGAGCTCCGCCGTCCGCTGCTCGGCACCGTCGAGCAGATCAGCCAGCAGGTGACGGCCCTCGCCCGGGTGACCGAGTCGCTCCGCGGCTCCGCCGTGGCCCTGGCCGACGCGTCGCAGGGGATGCGCGAGGGGGCCGAGGAGCTGGAGCGATTCGTCGCCGACGGCCTCCGGGCGACCGATACGCTGGCCGCCGCCTCCCGGGTCATGGCCGATCAGGGCGCCAGAGCAGCCGACGCCAGCGGCGCCGCCGTGGAGGTGGCCGGGCGCAACCGGGCCGTGATCGGCGAGGCGATCAGCCGCCTGGTAGGGGTGAACACGTTTGTCTCCGGCAGCGCGGGGCAGGTGGCGGCGCTGGGCGCAATGACCAGCCGGATCAAGGGCTTCATCGGGACCATCCGGGAGATCGCCGATCTGACCAATCTGATCGCCCTGAACGCGGCCATCGAGGCGGCTCGGGCCGGGGCCGAGGGGCGCGGCTTCGCGGTGGTGGCCGACGAAGTCCGGGACCTGGCGGCCCAGAGCCTCCACGCGGCCGGCGAAGCCCGGGTGCTGCTGGAGGAGATCACCACCAAGGTCGAGGCCGTGGCGGTCGAGATGAGCCGGGGGCGCGACGCAGTCACCGGCGTGGAGGAGTTGAGCGCCGACGCCGCCCAGGCGCTCGAGGCGATCGTGGGCACGACCGGCGAGGCCGAGAGCCACGCCCGCACCATCGCCGCCACCGCGGCCGATCAGCTCCGCGCGGTGGACGGGCTCACCGGGCAGATCCGGCGGGTCGCCGCCGGATCGGCCCGGACGCTGAGCGAGACCGAGATGCTGGCCCAGCGGGCCGCCGATACCGCCAGCGGGCAGGCCGATCTCGAGCGGGCCATCCGCCAGCTGGGCGAGGTCGCGGCCGACCTGCAGCGGATCGCCCGGCACTTCGTGGTGGAGGGCTGAGCGGCCCGTGTCGACCGGCAACGGCGTCGAGCGGGCCTACCTCGCGCTCGGGAGCAACCTGGGCGACCGGGCGGGCCATCTCACGGCGGCACGGGACGCCCTGGCCCGGCTGCCCGGCAGCCGGCTGCTGGCGGCGTCCTCGGTCGAGGAGACTGCGCCGCTCGGGGGCAAGGCCCAACCGCCGTACCTCAATCAGATGGTGCTGCTGGAGACCCGGCTCGCCCCCCGCCAGCTGCTGGAGGCCTGCCAGGCGATCGAGCGGGCCGAGGGCCGGGATCGCGGCGAGCGCTGGGGCTCACGGACCCTCGATGTGGACATCGTGCGCTATGGCAACCGGCGGGTGGCCGACCCGGACCTTATCATTCCCCATCCCGAGCTGGCCCACCGCGACTTCTGGCAGCGCGAGCTGGCGGAGCTGCACTCGATGAATGCTGACGCCCGGCCCCGCACCGTGCTCGACCTCGCGGCCCACAAGGCCGCGGGCCGCCGGATCGTGATGCTGACCTGCTACGACGCGGCCTTCGCTCGGCTGCTCGACCAGGCGGGAGTTGACGTGCTCCTGGTGGGCGACTCGCTCAACCAGGTCATCGCGGGTGAGGAGACCACCCTCAGCGCCACGCTCGACCAGATGATCTATCACGCGGCGGCGGTCCGCCGGGGGGCACCCCGCAGCCTGCTGCTGGTGGACCTCCCGTTCCTGACCTATCAGGTCTCGATTCCCGAAGCCATCCGGAATGCCGGCCGGGTGCTGCAGGAGACCGGGGCGCAGGGGGTCAAGCTCGAGGGGGGGCGACCGATGGTGGAAACCGTGCGCGCCCTGGTGGATCGAGGTATCCCGGTGCTCGGGCACCTCGGCCTCACGCCCCAGTCGGTCCATGCCCTGGGCGGCTACCGAGTCCAGGGCCGGGAGGCGGCCGCGGCCGACCGGCTGCTCGAGGACGCGGTGGGGCTGGAGCAGGCGGGCGCCTGCGGGGTGGTGCTGGAGCTGGTGCCGACCGCCGTGGCCCGGCGGGTGTCGGCCGCGATCAGTGTGCCCACCATCGGGATCGGGGCCGGCGGTGGCTGCGACGGCCAGGTCCTGGTGCTGCACGACATGCTGGGGCTCAACGAAGGCTTCAATCCGAAGTTCCTCAAACGGTACGCCGGTCTGGCCGACACGGTTCGTGAGGCGGTCCAGCGCTACGCCACCGAGGTTCGCGACGGCACCTATCCCGGTCCCGAGCACGGCTTCGAGTGAACGCACTTCCTTTCGCCGGATGATCCAGCTCGACACCATAGCCGACTTGCGCCGCTGGGTGGGGGAGCGCCGCCAGGCCGGCGGCCGGATCGGGCTGGTGCCCACCATGGGGTATCTCCACGAAGGGCATCTCCGCCTGGTGGACGCGGCGCGGCGGGGGGCCGACGCGATCGTGATGAGCGTGTTCGTCAATCCGCTCCAGTTCGGCCCCGGCGAAGACCTGGCGCGCTATCCGCGTGATCTGGCCCGGGACCGCGAGCTGGCCCGGGCTCGCGGGGTGGACGCGCTGTTCGTCCCGAGCGAGACCGTGATGTACCCGCCGGGGTCGGAGATCCGGGTCGTGCCCGGTCCCACGGCCGAGCGCTGGGAAGGCGCGGCCCGGCCGGGACACTTCACCGGCGTCCTCACCGTCGTAGCCAAGCTGTTCCATCTGGTGCAGCCCGACGTCGCCAGCTTCGGACGGAAAGACATCCAGCAGGCCACCCTGGTCCGGCAGATGGTCCGCGACCTCGACTGGCCGCTCGAAATCGTGGTGGTGCCCACCGTTCGCGAGCCCGACGGCCTGGCCCTGAGCAGCCGGAACGCCTACCTCGATCCGGCCGAGCGCCAGCGGGCGGTGGTGCTCAGTGCGGCGCTCAAGTCCGCCCATCAGGCCTACCGGGCCGGCGAACGCCGGTCGGCCGAGCTGCTGGCGCGGATGCGGGCCACGCTCGCGCGTGAACCAGAGGTCGCGGTGGAGTACATCGCCATCGCCGAGCCGGCTGCCCTGACTCCAGTGGAGACCGCGACGGCAGACACGGTGGTGGCCCTGGCGGCCCGCGTCGGCGGTACCCGGCTGATCGACAACATCATCCTCGGGACCGGGCTGAGCGGGTGATCGAACCCCCCGGGGAAGGGCTGCCGTCCTGGGCCACCGCCTCGCCCAGGCGGGTAGAGCACATCCGGCGGGTGGCCGGACTGGCAGAGGGATGGGCCGGGGAGATGGGCGTGCCAGGGATCGAGCGGGCGCGCTGGCTTCGGGCGGTCTGGCTGCACGACGCGCTGCGGGACGCCGATGAGGCGCTGCTGGCCCGCTGGGCGGCGGAGACGCCGGGACCGCCCGAGCTGCGCCACGGCCCCGCCGCCGCGGCGCGGGCCGAAGCGGACGGTGAATCGGACCGGGGCGTGCTCGACGCGGTCCGCTATCACTCGGTGGGCTATGCCGGCTGGGACCTGGTAGGGCAGGTGCTGTACTGCGCCGATTACCTCGAGCCGGGCCGTGGCTTTGCCCGGGAGCACCGGGCCGGGTTGGCCGCGCGCTTTCCGGCTGATCCCCAGGCGGTGCTGGCGGCGGTCGCACGGGATCGACTGACCCAGCTGATCCAGTCTGGCTGGCCGCTGCTCGACACCACGGTGGCGTTCTGGAACCGGCTCGCCGTCGTCCCCGCATCGCGCTAGTCGGGGCGGCCGGCTTCGCCCTGGCCGGGCTGGCGGCTCTGCTGATGCAGCCGAGCCGGGAGCAGATGCCGGGCCACGCCTACCCGGTGCCGTCGCCGGGCCAACGGATCCGGGTGGAGGTGCTGAACGGCACCAGACGGCCGGGCTTCGCCCGGACCGCTACCCGGGCGCTGCGGGAACAGGGTCTCGATGTGGTCTTTTTCGGGACCGGTCCCGCCTCCGACAGCACTAGGATCCTCGTGCGCCGGGGCAATCCGGGGCAGGGGCGGGAGGTGGCGGAGGCGCTCGGCATCGGCCGGGTGACCGTAGCGCCGGACAGCTTGCGCCGGGTGGACGTCAGCGTGCTGCTCGGCGCGGACTGGCGGCCGCACCTTCCGCTGCATCCTTGATCACCGCTCCGCTACACCAGCCCGATCACCACATCCATCACGTTGGTCCCGGTCAGTCCAACCTTGAGCAGGGCACCCGCCGCATCCAGCGCGTGATAGGCATCGTGAGCCGCGAGGTCGCGGGCAGGGTCGCGTCCGGCGTCGAGGATGCGCTGCCAGGTGGTGCCGTCCACGATGGCCCCGGCTGCGTCGGTCGGCCCGTCGCGGCCGTCGGTGCCGGCCGCCATGAGGGCCACGCCGGCCGGCGCGCCGGCCAGCGCCCGGGCGGCCGACAGGCCCAGCTCCTGACAGCGACCGCCGAGCCCCGGCGCCGTGTCGCCCAGCGTCACGGTGGTCTCGCCGCCCCAGATGAAGCAGCGCCGCGCCGCTGGTTGCGGGATCTCCCGGGGACCGCAATGTTGTAAGAGCACGGCGGCTACACTCGCCCCGGTCGCCCACGCCTCCCCGGCGAGCGGCGCCTCTGCCACCACGGGCGCGAGGCCCAACTCGGCCGCCCGCCTGGCTGCAGCTTCGAGAGCCAGCCTGTTACTGGCGATCAGCTCCAGAGTCACCCGCGCGAAGGCCCCGTCCCCGGGCTTTGGCGTTTCGGCCGTTTCCCCGGCTTCGGCGGCCTCGACCAGGCGCCGGGCCGCCGCGGGGATCCGGTGCCACAGGCTGGCATCGGTCAGGGCGCGGCGCACCTCGCCGGCGGTGGTGGGATCGGGGACGCACGGGCCCGAGCCGATCGAGGCGAGATCGTCGCCGATCACGTCGGACACGACGAAGACGGCGACCCGGGCGGGGGCCAGCGCGGCGGCCAGCCGCCCGCCGCCCCAGCGGGAGAACCGCTTGCGGATCCGGTTCATGGCGGTGATGTCGAGGCCGGACCCGAGGAGCAGGCGGTACAAGGCCGTCAGCTCGGCCGACGAGAGCCCCTCGACCGGCGCCGCCAGCAGACTCGACGCGCCGCCCGAGAGCAGGACCCAGACCTCGTCGTCCGGCCCGACCCGCGCCGCGGTTTCGGCCAGGGCCTCAGCCGCGGCCGCCGAGTTGGGACCGGGCTCGGGGTGATCACCCGGGACGACGGAGAGCGCGGGGTGGGGCCGGGGGGACGCCGCCGGCGCCACCACCAGACCGCCGGCGGGGGTCTCGTGCCAGGTCGCCAGGGTCTCGACGGCAGCCCGGGCCATCGGTTCGGCGGCCTTCCCCAGGGCCAGGATCCAGCGCCGGCCGGGCGGGCGCCGGTCCAGCCGGGCGAGCCGGGCCGTCACCGCCGGCGCCGGATCAACCGATGCAGTGGCAACGTGATACAGCTCGGTGAGGAGATCGCGATCCGGCCGGGACGGGGTCGGGAAGTGGGTCTCGGGCGGCATGGCGGCTACCTTGTGAAAAAAAGCACAAAGTGGTATACATGGGCTGGCGCATAAAAATTCAGTGAGTCGCCGGCCGCGGGAGGCGACCGCTAATGTAGTCGGATCCGGCAGAGGCGTCCGCGCCTCGGCCCACGCTTACTTTTTTCAGAGAGGCTCGCGCATGGCCGGCCGCAACTTCCTCCTCGTTCCGGGGCCCACCAACACCCCCGATCGCATTCTCCGCGCGATGCACGTCGCGATGGAAGACCACCGGTCGTCCGACTTCCCCAAGCTGGCCGAGCCGGTCCTCGAGAACCTCAAGCGGGTGTTCAAGACCACCACCGGCCAGCCCTACATCTTTCCGGCCAGCGGCACGGGTGCCTGGGAGGCCTCGCTCTCGAACACGCTGAGCCCTGGCGACCGCGTCCTCGCCGCCCGGTTCGGCATGTTCAGCCACCTCTGGATCGACATGGCCCAGCGGCTCGGGCTCAAGGTGGATGTGCTCGACACCGAATGGGGTGAGGGCGCCCCCATCGAGCGCTACCACGAGGCGCTGGCGGCCGACAAGCAGCACGAGATCAAGGCGGTGCTGTTCACCCACAACGAGACCGCCACCGGGGTCACCAGCGATGTGGCCGGCGTCCGCCGGGCGCTCGACGATGCCCGGCACCCGGCCCTGCTGATGGTGGACGGGGTGAGCTCGATCGGCAGCATCGATTTCCGGATGGACGAGTGGGGCGTCGACTGCGCCGTGACCGGCTCGCAGAAGGGCTTCATGCTCCCGGCCGGGCTCGGCATGGTCGCGGTCAGTCCCAAGGCCGCGGCGCTCTACGACCAGGCGAGGCTGCCGCGGGTGTTCTTCGACTTCGGCGACATGAAGAAGGCCAACGCCACGGGGTATTTCCCCTACACGCCCTCGCTGCCGCTGCTGTACGGCCTGCGCGAATCGCTGGCGATGCTGTTCGAGGAGGGCCTCGACAACGTCTTCGCCCGCCACCACCGCCTGGCCGAGGGCACCCGGGCCGCGGTGAAGGCGTGGGGTCTCGAGCTCTGCGCCCGGGAGCCCCGCTGGTACTCCGACACCGTCAGCGCCATCATGGTCCCCGCGGGGATCAACGGGGCGGAGGTGATCGACGTGGCCTATCGGCGCTACAACCTCGCCCTCGGCGCCGGCCTCGCCCGGATGGCGGGCCGCCTGTTCCGGATCGGCCACCTGGGCGACCTGAACGAGTGCATGCTGCTCGGCGGCATCGCCGGGGCCGAGATGGCGATGCGGGACGTGGGGGTCAAGCTCACCCCGGGCAGCGGCGTCGGCGCGGCCGAGGAGTACTGGCGCAGCACGGCTCAGCCGCTGGAGCGGCGCGAGCTGCCGGCCCGCGCGCCGGATCCCCAGCCCGCGCCCGCGGCCAAGAGCGGGGGGAAGGCGACCGCCGGCGCCAGCCGATGAGTCACACCCGCGTCGAGTCCGCCCGGCAGCGGCTGCAGCGGAGCGAGCTGGCCGTGCCGGGCTCCAGCCCGGGCATGTTCCCCAAGGCGCTCGACAGCGCGGCCGATTACATCTTCCTCGACCTCGAGGACGCGGTGGCCCCGGGCGACAAGGTGACGGCCCGGGCCAACGTGATCCGGGCGCTGCTGGAGCACGACTGGCGCGCCCGGGGGAAGACCATCTGCGTCCGGGTCAACGGCATCGACACCCACTACATGTACCGCGACGTGGTGGAGGTGGTCGAGCAGGCGGGACACCGGCTGGATACCATCCTGATTCCCAAGGTCGGGGTGCCGGCGGACGTGTACCTGGTGGATGCGCTGTTGACGCAGATCGAAGAGGCCAAGGGCATCCCCCACCGGATCGGGATCGACGTCCTGATCGAGACCGCCCTGGGGATGGCCAACGTCGAAGCGATCGCCCAGTCGAGCCGTCGGCTCGAGGCGATGCATTTCGGGGTGGCGGATTACGCTGCCAGCTGCCGGGCCCGGACGGTGGTCATCGGCGGGCTCAACCCGGACTACCCGGGCGACCAGTGGCACGCGGCGCTGTCCCGCATGATCGTGGCCTGCCGGGCCTACGGGCTCCGGCCGATCGACGGCCCGTTCGGCGACTTCAAGGATCCCGGTGGCTACCGGCTCTCGGCTCGCCGAGGCGCCGCCCTCGGCATCGAGGGGAAATGGGCCATCCATCCGTCGCAGATCGAGTTGGCCAATGAGGTGTTCACCCCACCGGCCGCCGAGATCGACCGGGCCCGCCGGATCCTGGCGGCGCTGGAGGAGGCGGCGCGGGAAGGCCGCGGCGCCGCTCAGCTGGACGGCCGGATGATCGACGCCGCATCGGCCCGGATGGCCCAGAACGTCGTCACCATGGCCCAGGCGCTCGAGCAGCGCGGTCAGGGCGCCGCCGGCCACTGAGTCGTCCGGAAGGTCCGGCCGCTTCGGCTCCGCCCGGCGGCCCCGCGGTTCTCACAGGTCCTACGGAGGTCGAGCGTGGACATCCACGAGTATCAGGCGAAGGAGCTGCTGGCGGGGTTCGGGGTCTCCATTCCGCGCGGCGGGGTGGCGTACAGTCCCGAGCAGGCGGTGTATCGCGCCTCGGAGATCGGCGGCTCGCGCTGGGCGGTGAAGGCCCAGATCCACTCGGGGGCGCGGGGCAAGGCGGGCGGCATCAAGCTCTGCTCCAATGAGGACGAGGTCCGCCAGGCGGCCAAGGCGCTCCTCGGCAAGCGGCTGGTGACCCACCAGACCGGCCCCGAAGGCCGCACGGTGCACCGGCTCTATGTCGAGGCGGCGGTGCCCATCGCCCGCGAGATCTACCTCGGCTTCGTGCTCGATCGGAAGAGCGAGCGGGTGATGATCGTGGCCTCGGCTCAGGGCGGCATCGAGATCGAGGAGATCAGCGAGCGCTCCCCCGAGGCGATCATCCGCTCGGTGGTGGAGCCGGCCGTGGGCCTGACGGCGTTCCAGGCCCGGGAGATCGCCTTCGCCCTTGGACTGGACTCGGCCCAGGTCACCCGGGCGGTGACGGCCCTGCTGGGCTGCTACCGCGCCTTCCGTGACCTCGACGCCACCATGGTGGAGATCAATCCGCTGGTGGCCACGGTGGACGGCCAGCTGCTGGCCCTCGACTGCAAGATGACCTTCGACGACAACGCCCTGTTCCGCCGGCCCAACGTGAGCGAGCTCCGCGACTACGCCGAAGAGGATCCGCGTGAGTCGCAGGCGACCGAATACGGCATCAACTATGTGGCGCTCGACGGCGAGATCGGCTGCATCGTCAATGGCGCCGGCCTGGCCATGGGCACCATGGACCTGATCAAGCACGCCGGCAGCAGCCCGGCCAACTTCCTCGATGTCGGCGGCGGCGCGTCGCCGGAAAAGGTCTGCAACGCCTTCCGCCTGGTGCTGGCCGACGCCAAGGTCAAGGCGATCCTGGTGAACATCTTCGCCGGAATCAACCGGTGCGACTGGGTGGCCCAGGGCGTGGTCAATGCGGTCAAGGAGCTCCAGCCGGCCGTGCCCCTGGTGGTCCGGCTGGCGGGCACCAATGTCGAGGAGGGACGGAAGATCCTGCGGGAGAGCGGCCTGGACCTGGTCACGGCCGACACGCTGACCGAGGCGGCCGAGAAGGTGGTGGCCGCCCTCAGGGCCGCCGCCGGCAAGGGGACCGCCGGCGAGGCCACCGAAGGTAACCGAGCAGCCGGCGAGGCCGCCGGAGGGAACGGAAAGCCATGAGCATCCTGATCGACGAACGGACCCGGGTCATCATCCAGGGCTTCACCGGCGACAAGGGCACCTTCCACGGCAAGGAGATGGCGGCCTACGGCACCAACCTCGTGGGCGGCGTCACCCCGGGGAAGGGGGGCAAGACCCACCTCGACCTGCCGGTGTTCAACACGGTGAAGGAAGCCGTCCGCGATGCCGGCGCCGAGGCCACCATCATCTTCGTGCCGGCCGCGTTCTGCGCCGACTCGATCATGGAGGCGGCGGACGCCGGCATCCGGCTCATCTGCGCCATCACCGACGGCATCCCGGCGCAGGACATGATGATGGTCAAGCGCTACCTGCGCCGGTATCCCAAGGAAAAGCGGTCCACCGTCATCGGCCCCAACTGCGCCGGCATCATCAGCCCGGGTAAGGCGATGCTGGGGATCATGCCGGGGCACATCTACCAGCGCGGTCCGGTCGGCCTGGTGACCAGGTCGGGCACCCTGGGATACGAGGCCGCCTCCCAGATGAAGGCGCTCGGCATCGGGATCTCGACCAGCGTCGGCATCGGCGGCGACCCGATCAACGGCAGCTCGTTCGTCGACATCCTGCAGCGGTTCGAGGACGACCTCGAGACTCAGGCCGTGATGATGATCGGCGAGATCGGCGGTCCCCAGGAGGCCGAGGCGGCGCTGTTCGCCAAGGCCAACATGCGGAAGCCGGTGATCGGCTACGTGGCCGGACTGACCGCGCCGAAGGGCCGGCGGATGGGCCACGCCGGCGCGATCATCCGGGCCTTCGGTGAGAGCGCCGCGGAGAAGGTGGAGATCATGAAGGAGGCGGGCCTCACGGTTGTGCCCAGCCCGGCCGACCTCGGCGCGGTCGCGGCCAAGGTGCTGGGCGGCCTGACCAAGCGCGTGGCGGTCGCCCGATGAGCGACCGGCCGGTCGTGATCGTCACCCGCCGCCTGCCCGAGGCGGTGCACCAGGCATTGAGCCGGACGTTCGACGCCCGGCTCAATCCCGACGACACGCCCTTCTCCGCCGGCGACCTCCGGCGGGCGCTGGGATCAGCCGACGCGGTCCTGACCACGGTCACCGACAAGGTCACCGCGGACGTGCTCTCGGTCGAGCCTCGGCGGGCCCGGCTGATCGCCAATTTCGGCGTGGGCTTCAACAACATCGACGTCGAGGCGGCCAAGGCCCGGGGCCTGGCGGTGTCCAATACTCCGGACGTCCTGACCGACGCGACCGCCGACCTGGCCGTCACCCTGCTCCTCATGGTGGCCCGCCGCACCGGCGAGGGCGAGCGCCATCTCCGGGGCGGCCAGTGGACCGGGTGGCGCCCGACCCACATGCTGGGCACGCAGGTGACGGGGAAGACCCTCGGCCTGGTCGGGATGGGGCGGATCGCGCGGGCGGTGGCCCAGCGAGCCCACCATGGCTTCGGGATGAAGGTGATCTACCACGACCCCTTCCCGCCCCCGGCGGAGGTCGCCGCCGCTCTCGGCGCCAGCCAGCGGGCCACGCTGGAGGAGGTGCTGCGCGAAGCCGACTTCGTGTCGCTCCACTGTCCGGCGACGCCCGAGACCCGCCACCTGATCGACCGCGACCGGCTCGGGCTGATGCGACCGGAGGCCTTTCTCATCAATACGGCCCGGGGCGACGTGGTGGATGAAGCGGCCCTGGTCGAGGCCCTGGCCAGCCGGCGGATCGCGGGGGCCGGCCTCGATGTGTTCGAGCGGGAGCCGCAGGTGACTCAGGCGCTCACCACGATGGACAAC
>DATAOR010000061.1:0-9734 GCA_036265635.1 Gemmatimonadales bacterium | reverse complement strand
GCGCCGGCGGCGCGCCGGTACCCTCGAGCACCACCGTGAGTTCGCCCCGGGGAGGATGCTCTGAATAATATCGTACGAGCTCCTCCAGCGGGCCGAGCCGGAGCTCCTCGTGCAGCTTGGTCAGCTCGCGGGCGACCAGGGCCCGGCGCTGCCCGCCGGCAACCCGGGCCAGATCGTCCAGCAGGGCCGTCAGCCTGGGTGGGGCTTCGAAGAAGACGACGCTCCACTCCTCCTCGGCCGCCCGCCCCAGCAGCCGGCTCCGCTCCGCGCCCTTTCGCGGGATGAACCCGAGAAAGAGGTACCGGTCTCCCTTGAGCCCGGCGGCCGACAGTGCCGTGGCCACCGCCGACGGCCCCGGGACCGGCACCACGACGATGCCCGCCTCGCGCGCGGCCGCCACCAGCCCGGCACCCGGGTCGCTGACGCCGGGGGTGCCGGCATCCGACACCAGCGCCACGTCCCGTCCGTCCAGCAGGATGTCGAGCAGGGCGTCCTCCCGTCGCTGGTCCGAATGCGCGTGGTAGCTCAGCAGTTGCGGCGCGGCGCCGAGATGGCTCAGCAGGCCCCGCGTGCGCCGGGTGTCCTCGGCCGCGACCACGGGCACGGTGCGGAGCAGGTCGGAGGCCCGCTGGGACAGGTCGCCCAGGTGACCCAGCGGGGTGGCGACGACGTAGAGGGTACCGGCCATGGGCTCAAAGGTAGCGCGGGCCAGGGTGGGAAATGCCGGCGGGCGGGGGATGGGGCAACTTGCGCCCGGCATCCGCCCGCCCGAAAGATGACAGCCGCCCGGCCGGGCGGCACCGAGGTCAGGCCAGGTGCTGCTTGATCTTGCCTTCCAGGGTGGCCTTGGGGACCGCGCCGATCACGGTATCCACGTGCTGCCCATTCTTGAAGAACAGGATGCTGGGGATGGACCGGACGTTGAACCGCATGGCGGTCCGCTGGTTGGCGTCGACGTCCACCTTGGCCACCTTGGCCTTCCCGGCGTACTCTCCCGCGAGCTGGTCGAGTACCGGAGCCACGACCTGACACGGGCCGCACCAGGTCGCCCAGAAGTCCACCAGCACCAGCCCGTTGGCCTGCTCGATCTCGCTGGCGAACGAGGCGTCGGTGACGTGAACGGTCTGGGAATTCGTCGTGGCCATGATGTTATTCTCCTCAGGTTGATACCGCTTCAGTCAATTTCGACGGAGGGATCGCGTGCCTGATCGCCCCCGGATCGCGCATGTCGGCGTGGCCGTACCCGACCTCGACGCCGCTCTCGCCTTCTATCGTGACGTTCTGGGGCTGTCGCCCCACCCGACCGAGGAGGCCGATGGTGCCGCCATCGCCTCGCTCCCGTTCGGCGAGGCCGAGGTCGAGCTGCTCGCCCCGCTGCGGCCCGACAGCCCCATCGCCCGATTCCTCGACCGGCGAGGTCCCGGGATTCACCATCTCTGTTACCGCGTGGCCGACCTCGATGCCGCCCTGGCTGCCTGCCGCCAGGCCGGCTACCGGCTGGTAGACGAGGTGCCCCGGATCGGCGCCGGCGGCCGCCGCATCGCCTTCGTCCATCCCAAGGCGACCGCAGGCATCCTGCTCGAGCTCACGGAGTAAGATAACAACGGGTGGGGAGGTCGAGTTCCCACCGCCGCTCAGCGGCCGGCGGGCGCGGCGGTGTCCTGTTGCGAGGGATCGCACGGCTTGGCAGGATTCCCCGCGGTGGTGAGATCGATCTGGTTCACGATCCAGCTCTGGTCGCTCAGCTGGATGACGGTGAACGGCACGTCGTAGGTGCAGGCCTGGCGCCGAAGCTGAACCTGCAGGGCGTGCCGCGCCTCGGACCCCGCCGGCTGGTCGGACAGGATGCGGTAGTCGTCATGGCTCAGGTAGGTCCGCATGACGGCGATACGGCGCTCGTAGTCGGGCGGTTGATGGGTCTTGCCGGCTGGCCCGCGGTCGGTCCCCCAGAGGCTGGCCATCGCGGGCAGGTTGCTGTCCGCCACCGCCTTCATGAAGGACTGGACCGCTGCGGACGCGGTCGCGGCCGGGTGCACCGCGTTGGCCGGTCCGCCACTGCCGCCACAGGCGCCCAGCAGGGCGGCGGCCAGGTACCATGATCGGGTCATCGCCGGTCTCTCGTACGCAGGTGGGAAGCGAACCAGCAGGAGCGTGCGAAGTTAACCGGCCACGGAGGGCCGAGCAATGACGCCGCAGCGGCTCTACATCAACGTCGATCACGTCGCCACCGTTCGGCAGGCCCGGCGGACCGACGAGCCCGATCCGGTGGAGGCTGCCCTGCTCTGCCGGGCCGCCGGCGCCGACGGCATCACGGTCCACCTGCGGGAGGATCGCCGGCACATCCAGGACGACGACGTCGAGCGGCTGGCGCCCGCCGTCCCGGTCCTCAACTTGGAGCTCGCCACCAGTCCCGACGTGGTGGCGCTGACCTGCCGCCTGCGTCCCTACCAGGCCACGCTGGTGCCCGAGCGGCGCGAGGAGATCACCACCGAAGGCGGGCTGGACCTGAGCCGCCCAGCGCCGCGGCTCCGGGAGACCATCCGTCGGCTCGACGAGGCCGGCATCCGGATCAGCCTGTTCATCGATCCTGATCTGGCCACGGTGGACACCGCCAAGGATCTCGGCGTGCCGGCGATCGAGCTCCACACCGGGCGGTATGCCCGCACTTGGCAGCAGGGCGACGGCGCCATCGAGGAGGTGCGCCGGGCCGCCCGCCACGCCGCCGACATGGGACTGTTCGTGCACGCCGGCCACGGCCTGACCTACCGCAACGTCACCCCCCTCTCGGCCATCGCCGAGATCGAGGAGCTCAACATCGGCCACAGCATCGTGAGCCGAGCCCTCATGGTCGGGATGCGCACCGCAGTCGAGGAGATGGTCGAGTTGGTGCGCCGCGCGAGGCGCTGATACCTTCCCAGCCATGACGAAACCCGTCGCCACGGCCGATTTCTTCGCTCTCGAGGCGGGGGAGTGCCTGGATCGCCTCGAGGCCCTGGCCGGCCGGCCCGAGGGTCCGCCCCCCGACGAGTTCCTCCGGGCTGCCCGGGTGCTCCGGGGCTCGGCTCTCATGGCGTCGCAGCAACCGATCGCCCGGGCAGCCGGGGGGCTGGAGGGATTGGCCCGGGCCTACCGCGATGGCCGGCGGGTCTGGGACCCCGGTACCCGTGAGCAGGTCACCCAGGCGCTCGAGGAGTTCCGCCTGCTGGTCCGCCGGGTCCGCGACTGGACCGAGGCCGATACGGCCCGGACGGTGCGGCTGGGGCTCAGCCTCGAGTCTCTGGCGGGCCGCTCCGGCACGGTGCCGGCGGAAGAGCCGCGGGTCGCGCGCGAACCGCCCCGGGAGCCTGACGCGGCGCCCGAGGGCGAGCTCAACGCGGGTGTACGCGCCTTCGTGGCCCGGGAAGGAGCACTCATCGCCAGCGCGCTGGATCGGGCGGCCCGCGCCCTCCACGCCGCCCCGGCCGACCGCGAGCCGCTTTATACCGTCATCCGCCGGATGCAGTCGCTCCGCGGCCTGGCCGAGCTGAGCGAGCTGACCCCGCTGCCCGAGATTCTCGACGGCATCGAGATGGCCGTGGGCGACCTGACCCGGCTGTTCGCGCCCCCGCCCGGAGTGGGCGAGGTGATCGCCGCCGCCAGCGTCGCGCTGACCCGGATCTCGCGCGACATCGCCGACCGCGGCCGGCCCGTGCCGGGTGCTCCGGAAGCGACTCACTTCACCGAGCTGCTCCTCCGGGCCTTCGCGGTCGAACGGGACGTGGTGCCGATCGAGTCGCTGTTCCACCTCGACGACCCGGCACCAATCACGCCGCCCCTGGCCCAGCCGCAGTTCGCCGCCCCCTCCCCGCTGGGACCGCTGGAGCTGGTGAGCCACGGTGAGCATCTCTGCCAGAGCGCCGACCTGATCGCGGGCGCCCGCTCGCCGGTCGAGCGGGATCTCCGGCTCTACCATCTCCTCGGCTCGCTCCGCGGCGCCGGAACGCCGGGGCCGGACCCGGTCGCCGGCGCCCTGGTCGTGTTCGCCCGCTCGGCCCGGGAGGCCCTCGCCGCCGGCGTAGCGGCGCGCTCGACGCCTGCCCTGGTGGACTGCCTGCGCGAGACCGGCGAGCTGCTCCGTGCCGTCGCCGACGCCGACGATCGGATGCTGATCTCCCGGCGCATCCTCGACTCGGCCTATCGGCTCGATGGGTTGCGGCTGGCCGAGGCGCCGCGCGCGGCCGTGCCGGGGCCGGCTGATTCTCCCCCGCGCCCATCGCCGGCCGCCTCGCCGGCGGCCCGGCCCGCGCTGCCCCCGATCGTGTCGATCGAGTCCCTCCTGCTCGAGCAGCCGGTCGTGTCGATCGAGTCCCTCCTGCTCGAGCAGCCGGTCGTTTCTATCGAGTCGCTGCTGTTCGACCAGCGGCCCGGTGCCACCGCGCCGGCGTCGGAGTCCAGCCGGATCGGCGCGGGTCGGGTCGGCGGGCCACCGGCCGAGCCGAGCGCCGACGCCCTCCAGCTCACGGGCCGTTCCACACTCGACGACGTCGTCCCCATCGAGTCCCTGGGCTACGACGCCGCCCACTCGACCGTCGCGGCATCCGGCATCCCGGCGTCCGAGCAGCCCGCCTGGGGCCTGGAAGCCAGCTTCCGCACCTTCGATCGCCTCCGGCGCCAGCAGCCGCCGCAGTCGCCTTCGCTCGAAGGCCTGGTCGGCCGGGCCCTGGCCGCGGTCGTGCCGGCCCCGACGCCTGGCACGGTGGAGGTCGAGATCGGCGCCCTCGTCTACCGCGGCCGCGCCGCCCTCGAGCGCGCCGCCGCCGTCCGCCAGCAGTTGGCCGACGAGCTGGCCCGGCAGGGCGGCCTCGCGGCCATCCAGCCCTTGCTGCAGGAGCTGCTCGACCTCGTGCCGCTCGCGCTTGCCGGCGACTGAGCCCGCGGCGCCCGACAACCGCCGGCGGCTCTGGGGAGCCCTGGGCGCCCTGCTGGCCGCCGTGCTGGTGGTCTGGGCCCTACGCGGCGTCCGCCTGGACGAGGTGGTGGCCCATCTCCGCAACGCCCACCTGGCTCCGCTGCTCGCTGCGGTCGTCATCGCCACCGCCACCTACCCGATCCGGATGATCCGGTGGCGCCTCCTGCTGCGCGACGCCGATGGGCGTGCTTTCCCCGCCGCCCCGCTCTGGCATGCCGTCGCCATCGGATTCATGGCCAACAACCTCCTGCCGTTTCGCGCCGGTGAGCTGGTCCGCCTGCTCGCCGCCAGCCGGCTGGCGGGCGCCCGCTTCACGACCGTGCTGTCCTCGGTGGCGGTCGAGCGCATCTTCGATGGTCTGACGGTGGTGGCGCTGCTCAGCCTGTCGCTGCTCGCGTCCGACCTGCCGGCCGATGTGACCGTGGGCGGTGTCTCGCTTCGGCATGCGGCCCAGGGCGCCGGCATCGCCGGCGTGCTGGCCCTCTGCGCCGCTCTGCTGGTCGTGGCCTTTCCTCTCGCCTCGGAGCGGGTCGTCCGCCGGCTGCTGCCGACCGGTCGCCTGGCCGATCGGCTGGTGGGCCTGATCGAGGGTCTCCGGCAGGGTCTCGCGGTGCTCCGCTCGCCCTCGCTCCTGGCCGGAACGGTGGTGTGGTCGGTGCTGCTCTGGCTGGTGAACGCCTTTGCCTTCTACATCGCGCTCAAGGCCTTCGACATTCCGGTAGGGTTCGTCGGCTCGCTGCTGATGCAGGGCATCCTGATCTTCGGGATCACCGTGCAGCTCACCCCCGGATTTCTGGGCCAGTTCGAGGCGGCGATCGTGGCGGCGTTGGCCCTGTTCGAGGTCCCGGCGGCGCTGGCGTCCTCGTACGCCATCGCCTTCCACGCCGCGACCTTCATCCCGATCGTGCTGCTGGGTGCCTGGTCGCTGGCCCGCACGCCGGTCGCCCTCAGTGACCTCAGGAGGCCGGGAACCTCGTGACCGAGGCCGTGGTCGAGCGGGAGGCGCCCGCCAAGCTCAACCTGTTCCTTCGGGTGCTCGCCAGGGAGACGGACGGCTTCCACCAGATCGAGACCCTGTTCTGCCTCGTCAGCCTGGCCGACCGGCTGCGGGCCGAGCGGCGGGACGGTGACCAGGTGACGATCGAGGTGACCGGCGCGGATACCGGTCCACCCGACCAGAACCTCGCTTACCGGGCGGCCACCATGGTCCAGGAGGCCACCGGTCGGCGATTCGGCATCCATCTCGCGCTGGAAAAGCGGATTCCGGTCCGGGCCGGCCTGGGCGGGGGGTCGAGCGACGCGGCCGCCGCGCTGCTGGCGGTCAACCAGCTCGCCGCCGGGGCGGTCCCCCGCCATGAGCTGCTGCAGTTCGCCGCGAGGCTCGGCAGCGACGTGCCTTTCTTTCTTGGCGGCGGTAGCCTGGCCCTGGCCTGGGGCCGGGGCGAGCGCTTGCTCCGGCTGCCGCCCCTGCCGGCGGCCCCGGCCCTGCTGGTGATGCCGTCGGTCGGTGTCGGCACGGCGGAGGCGTACGGCTGGGTAGACGCCGCCCGGCAGTCGGCGGGCCGGCGGGGCGCGGTAGCGCTCGACCTCGACGCGGTGTCACGCTGGGGGGATATCGGACGCATGGCGGGCAACGACTTCGAATCGCCGGTATTCCAGCGGCTGCCGGCGGTGCGGGCCGCCTTCGAGGCGCTGGTGGCGACCCGGCCGCTGCTGTGCCGAATGACCGGCTCGGGTTCAAGCCTGTTCGCGGTCTACCGGACGGCCAGAGACCGCGACGACGCCCGGCTGCAGCTCGGCCCGCGCCACGGCCGGATCGAGGCGGTGGAGACCCTCGCCTAGCCACGGCGCGGTTATCTTCGCGGCTCGCGCCGTCCGCCGTCCCCGGTCCGGGGCGGCGGGCAACCGGTGATGGACCTAAGCGCAAGGAAGCGCTCCGTGCGGATTGGCGTCATGCTTCGGCACTATGATCAGCACCAGGGCGGGGTCAGGGTCTATACCCGGCGCCTGCTCGACGCCATGCTCGGCCTCGACACGGGGCACCAGTTCGTGCTGCTGTATCGCAGTCCGGAGCTGGTGGGGACCTACGGCGGACGCCCCAACGTGGTGGAGACGGCATTGTCCGCTCGGTCCGTGTTGCTCTGGGATCAAGTGGCGGTCCCGGCGGCAGTTCGGCGGCACGGCATCGACCTGCTGTTCAACCCGAAATATTCCATTCCCCTCCGGGCCGGCTGCCCGGCAGTCTGGGTGTGTCACGGACTCGACTGGTACGTGATGCCCTGGGCCTCCCGGCGGATCGACCGGCTGAGCCATCAGTTCCTGGTGCCCCGATACGCCGCCCGGGCGGCCGCCATCGTGGCCGTCTCCGAAGTCACCCGGCAGCACGTCATGCACTACCTCCACGTATCGCCCGAGCGGGTAGCGACGGTCTATTCCGGGGTGGACGACGTGTTCCGCCGCGCGCTTCCCCCGGAACGACTGCAGGCCATCCGGGCCAGATACAGTCTGCCCGATCGCTTCGTGCTTTACGCCGGGGCGATCTACCCGCCCAAGAACTACACCCGGCTGGTCCAGGCCTATGCCCGCGTCGGTCCGGCCCGGGGCGTCCCGCTGGTAGTGGCCGGCGGCGAGAATCGTTTCCTCTCGGAGCACGAGCTGCGGGAGCCCGAAGCGCTGGGCATCGGGGAGTGGGTCCGGCGACCGGGCTGGATCGAGCAGGATGACCTGGCCGGCGTTTACGCTCTGGCCGACGCCCTCCTCCTCCCGTCCCTGTTCGAGTCCTGCGGCCTCCCCGTCCTGGAGGCGATGGCCGCAGGCTGCCCGGTCGTTACCGCCGACCGCTACGGCACCAAGGAGCTGGCGGAACGCGCGGCGGTCCTGGTGGACCCGGAATCGGTCGAGAGCATTGCCGAGGGGATCCGGCAGGTGCTCGATGATGGGGCCTTGCGGGACCGGCTGGTGGCGGCCGGCCGGGAACGGAGTGCGCCGTTCCGGTGGCATCGGACCGCGGTCGACACGCTCGCCGTGCTGGAGCGGGCCGCCCGTTGACCGTCGACGGCGCCTCGCCGGGGCCGGTGGCCGTGTCGGTGAACGTGCGCAACCTGACGGGCCCGCATACCGGCATCGAGATCTACATGCTCGAGCTGCTGCGCGCGCTCGCGGCCACGGGACAGGTTCGGATCGAGGCCCTGAGCTGGGCGCCGGTGAGACTCGACCTGCCGAACGTGACGGAGACCATCCCTGTCCCTCGCCCCTCCTGGCGCCCGGGGACGATTCCGTCGGCGTTGTGGAAGACGTGGTTCGACCATTATGGCGTGCTCCGGCGCCCCGCCGGCGAACCGGGGCGGCTGTTTCACGGCATGGACGGCTTTCTGCCCCTAGGGCTCGGGCGGCGTGACCGGGCCATCGTCACCATGCACGACCTTGGCTGGCAGGTGCATCCCGAGCTGTACAGCGCCCGCCTGCGAATGCTCTACCGCGCCCTGTTTCCGCTGGTGGTGCGTCGGGCCGACCATTTCATCGCCGTGTCGCGCTACACGGCCGACGACCTGATCCGGCGGGCCGGGGTGTCGGCCTCCCGCATCGACGTCATCCATCACGGGGTGGATCCGGCGTTCGCACCCGGGTCCGAGGTCTCACCCCCCGAGGCCGGCCCCTACCTGCTCGCCGTCGGCGGGGTGTCGCCGCGAAAGAATACCCGCCGCCTGATCGAGGCCTTCACCCGCTGGCGCGGTCGGGGGGAGGGCGCTGGGTATCGCCTCTTGATCACCGGCACCTCACTCGACTACGACTTCGTGCGCCAGGGCGCGCTACCCGACGGCGTGGCGCTCCTGGGGTACGTGGACAAGGCCGAGCTCCGGCGGCTCTATGCCGGCGCCGCCGCGTTCGTCTATCCCGGCATCTATGAGGGCTTCGGGCTCCCGATCGTGGAGGCCATGGCCTGCGGGGCCCCGGTGGTGACGAGCAGCACTGGTGCGGCGCCCGAGATTGCCGGGGGCGCCGCCCTGCTGGTGGACCCGTTCGACCCCGGCAGCATCGTGGCCGGCATCGAGCGGGCGGTCCGCCCCGACACGGCGGCCGAGCTCCGGGCCCAGGGGCTCGTCCGGGCACGCGCGTTCCGCTGGGCGGACGCGGCCGCGGCCACGGTGGATGTCTATCGCCGGGTGCGCGGGTAGCCCTCGCAGGTGGAAGCCGCACCTGTCAAACCCAAGGAGACCAGACGCAGTGACCAACGCCGACCGGATGCCCGTCGTCAAGCCGATCTTCATCGTAGGGACGGGCCGCTGTGGCTCCACCGCGTTCCATCACGTGCTCGGCGTGCACCCGCAGACCATGTGGCTGTCCGGCTTTGCGGAGGAGTTCCCCACCCACCCGGAGTGGAACCGCTGGGCCGTGTCGGCGATGAACAATCCGCTGCTCCGCCGGATCTTCGGCAGCCGGATCAAGCCCGGTGAGAACTACGGCTTCTGGTACAGCCACGCCTATGGCTTCGCCGAGCCCGGCCGCGATCTGGTGGCCGACGACGTTACGCCGCGGGTCCGCCGGCAGCTGCACACGGCGTTCGGCCGGATGCTGAGCCGCCGGCGCAACCGGATACTGATCAAGCTCACCGGGTGGTCCCGGATCGGCTATCTGAACGAAATCTTCCCCGACGCCAGGTTCATCCACATCGTCCGGGACGGACGGGCGGTCGCCAGCTCGTACCTGCACATCAACGAGTGGCAGTGGCGGGGCTGGTACGGGCCGTACAGCTGGCGCTACGGACCGCTGTCGCCCGAGGACCAGG
>DATAOR010000060.1:0-3594 GCA_036265635.1 Gemmatimonadales bacterium | reverse complement strand
TCGGCCCCATTCTGTGCCATGCTCCCCGGCGCCCCCTCCCGCCTCCCACCTTCCTTCCCGCTCCGCCGCGCGCTGGCCCTGGCATGCCCCGGGGAGCCCCTCGGCGCCTGGCTACGCCTGGGCCGGTGGCCGCTCCACCTGCGCGCGAGCGGATGCGCTCTCCTCGCCAGCCAGGATCTGGGCTGGCTGCTCCGCCGCTGCTCCCTGGTCCTGGTCCGACATGGTGGTGGCCCCGTCGTGCTCGATGCCCAACAACTCATCGCCTGGCGCACGCTCCAGATCGTAGTCGCCGCCCCGTTTCTGCCACCCGTCCACGAATTGCAGGCGCTCTATCCCGGGCTCCGGGTGCACCAGGGGCGAATCGCCCTGCCGCTTGGCCCGGACGGGGCCGAGCCTGCCCTGGCCGCGTGCGCGGCGGCGCGGGTGCCGGTCGCGGCCACCTGGATCGACTACGGGGGCCCGCCAGCCGGCGTATCCAACCGGGCGGGGCTTGCCCACGCACCTGCTCGCGGTCCTTCCGGTTGACGCACGGGCGCCAGGGCCTCTAGCTTAGGGTTCGGTTCGCGCCGCCCTATGCTCTTAGCCAACTTCGCTCCGCTCTTCACGTTCGGTGAAGTCGTTCGCCGGCTCGCCGCCATCCTCCGCATCGATGGCGAAGAGCTGGCCCGAAGCGGCGTGCGGGTAGCGGGCATCTGGCTGCTGGCCTGGCTGGCGTACCGGGTGGTTCGCCTGGCCGCCCGCCGGATCGAACTGGCAGTGGACGATGGCGACGACTCGGTCACCACCCTGCGCGAGCGCCGCGGCCAGACCATTGCCCAGCTGCTCCGGAGTGTCGGGCGGGTCGTCGTGCTGGTCATCGCCATCCTGCTCACCTTCAATGTGTTCATCGACATCGGCCCGATCCTGGCCGGGGCCGGCATTCTCGGCCTGGCGGTGTCGTTCGGGGCCCAGAGCCTGGTCAAGGACGTCATCAGCGGTTTCTTCATCCTGTTCGAGAACCAGTTCGCCATCGGTGACGTCATCGAGGTGGCGGGCAAGAGCGGGCTGGTCGAGAAGATGACCCTCCGCGTGGTCCAGCTGCGCGACGGGGAGGGCATCATGCACGTGGTGCCCAACAGTGAGATCAAGGTGGTGAGCAACAAGACGCGAGGCTGGGCCCGCGCGGTGGTGGACGTAGGCGTGCCGTACGACGAGAACGTGGATCGGGCCATCGACGTGCTCAAGGACGAGGCCGCCCAGTTCTCGACCGACAAGGCCTGGGGGGCCCAGCTGGACGGTCCCGTCGAAGTGCTGGGCGTCGAGTCGCTCAGCGACAGTGCCGTGGTCCTCCGCACGGTCATCCGGACCCAGCCGGGCTCGCAGTGGAACGTGGCCCGCGAGTTCCGGCGGCGTATCAAGAACCGGTTCGATCGCGAGGAGCTCGAGATTCCGTTCCCGCAGCGCCGCGTCCACGTGCGGGTCGAGGGCGGCCCGGGCGCCGATCCGATCGCTTCGGCCGCCGCGGCGGCGGGCGGATGACCCTCCGGCTTTACAACACCCTCAGCCGACAGATCGAGCCGTTCGTGCCCCTCCAGCCGGGGCGCGTCTCGCTGTACACCTGCGGGCCCACCATCTACAACTATGCCCACATCGGGAACTTCAGGACGTTCCTGTTCGAGGACCTGCTGCGCCGCTGGCTCGAGGCCAGCGGGTACCAGGTGCTCCACATCATGAACCTGACCGACGTGGACGACCGCACCATCGCCGCGGCTCGGGAGAAAGGCGTGTCACTCCGGGCCCACGTCGATCCGTTCGCCCGGGCCTTCGAGGAGGACCGCGACTGGCTGCGGATCAAGCCGCCGACCGAGCAGCCCCGCGCCACCGAGTACATCGCCCCCATGATCGAGCTGATCCAGGGTCTGCTCGACCGGGAGGTGGCCTACCTGGGCGACGACGGCTCGGTCTATTTCGCCATCGCCCGGTTTCCGGCCTACGGCCGGCTGTCGCAGCTCGACCGCCGCCAGCTCCTGACCGGGGCCTCCGAGCGGGTCAGCGCCGACGAGTACAGCAAGGAGGACGCCCGCGATTTCGTCCTGTGGAAGGCGGCCAGGCCGGAGGACGAGGCGGTGGGTGCGGCCTGGGACGCTCCGTTCGGCCGGGGGCGACCCGGCTGGCACATCGAGTGCTCCGCCATGGCGCTGAGCCTGATCAAGCGCCGGTTCGGGACCGAGGTGCTGGACATCCACGCCGGCGGGGTCGATCTCATCTTCCCGCACCACGAGGACGAGATCGCCCAGAGCTGCGCCTTCACCGGGCAAGCGGACTTCGCCCGGTTCTGGCTTCACGGGGAATTCCTCAACATCCGCGGCAGCAAGATGTCCAAGCGGTTCGGCAACGTGACTACCGCGCGGGACCTGCGGGAGGACGGGGTAGATCCCGGGGCGGTCCGGCTGCTCATGTTCCAGGTGCACTACCGCAAGCAGCTGGACCTGACCGACGAGGCCCTGGCCAGCGCCCGCGAAGGATCACGGCGCCTGGGCGAGTTCCAGAACCGGCTGCTGGCGGCTGCGGGAGACAGCGACGGTCCGGCGCTGGGCGAGGCCGCCGACCAGCTCGAGCGCGAGCTGGCCGAGGCGCTCGACGAAGATCTCAACGCGCCCCGGGCCTTGGCCGCCCTGTTCGCCTTCGCCTCTTCCGGCCATGCCGCCCTCGATGCCGGGGACCGCGCCGGGCCCCGCACGCTGGCCGCCTGGCGCCGGGCCGAGGGCGTGCTGGCCGTGACGTCGGCGGTGGATTCGGTGAAGGTGGGCACGGCGGTCGATGCGGTGCTCGAGGCCGATGAGCTGAGCGAAACTCCACCTGCCACGGACGAAGAGGCCCAACGGAGCTGGGCGGTCCGCTGGGCGGTCCGCCGGAAGGACGCCAAGTCGGCCCGGGACTACCCCGCGGCCGACCGGATCCGGACTCTCCTCAAGGCGGCCGGGTGGGAGGTCCGGGACAACCGCGACGGCTCGATCGAGGTGGTCCGGACCCGGTTCTGAGGATCCTAGGCGGGCACCGGGGGAACCTCGACTTCCACGGCACCCGCAGCCAAGGACCGGCGGGCCGCCTCGATCGCCAGCATCACCGCCATCCCGTCTGCCATTCCTGGCGGCGTCGCCGCGCGAGACCGTACCGCTGCCACGAATCCCTCCAGCTGGCGCTGGCCCGACTGGGCCAGACTGCCACGCGCGACGGTCAGCCGCCGCCATGTGCCGTCGGCCAGGTCCAACGCCGTCCGGGCTACACCTGAGGGCCGAGCCCGGTCCGATCCCGCCCGAAGCTGATAGGTGCGTCCGCCCGCCGTGACCGTCACCCGGTCCTCGCTCCGGGCCGCCCGGCCGGCTCGGCAGGTGGCGCTGGCGCCGCCCAGGAGGGCCAGCCGCACCTCGACCTGCTCGATCGGGTCGCGTCTGGCCGTGACCTTGACGATCTCTCGATCGGTGAGATAGCGGACCAGGTCAATTTGTACGGCCAGATCGTCGAACAGCTCCGTCTCGAGTCCTGCCGCGCCCTCGGGCGGGGGACTGCTGGACGGCCCCCGCAAGAGCACACTGGTCGCCGACAGGGTCGCGG
>DATAOR010000059.1:0-17503 GCA_036265635.1 Gemmatimonadales bacterium | reverse complement strand
GGTGTCGGGCGACTTGAGCCAGCGCGCCCGCCACGGCGAGTTCCAGGCCGCCCATGCCTTCCTCCAGCGCCTGCGCCGGCACGCGCCGCTGCTGGTGATCCCGGGGAACCACGACATCGAATGGTGGAAGAGCCCGCTCGGGCTGACCGGATCGACGGTGAAGTATCGGAAGTACCTCACCTACTTCGGCGAGCTGACGCCGGTGCTCGAGATTCCCGGCGCGGTCATCGCCGGCGCGCTCAGCAGTTACGGGGTGGCGCTCGGGTCGCTGACGTGGAACCTCCGGGATGTGGCCGTCAAGGGCCACCTGCCGGCGTCGGAGGTCACCCGGGTGGGCGAGGTGTTCGCCAAGGCCCCGCCGGGCGCCATCCGGATCGTCACCTTCCACCACAACGTGCTCCGCGGGGCTCACTCGGGCCGCATGGGACTGGCCAACTGGCGCTCGGCCTCGCGCCGGCTGCTGGCGATCGGCGCCGACCTGATCCTCTGCGGCCACGACCATCACGAGGCGGCCGGCCAGATCGACGGCGCCCTGGCCGTGAGCACGGCGGGGACCCACAGCTTCCGGACCCGGGGCGGCCGCCCGTCGGTGTTCAACCTAGTGTCCATCGATGCCCGAGCGGTGCACATCCGCCATTACCGCTGGGAGGCCGGCAGTCGCCGGTTCCTGACCTCCGACGTGCATTCGTTCGCCCGGCAGGGCGCGCCCAAGATGGCGGTCTCGGTGGCCGGCGGCGACCAGGGACGCTGAGTGAACGACCTGCTGGCGCACCGGCTCCGGCTGCTCGGCCTCCGCCAGGTGGATCGGGTCGTCACCCACACCAATCGGACGGTGATGGTCAGCCTGACACCGAAGGGCGAGCTGCGGCTGCACCAGGGCTACGCCAGCGCCCCCGACCGGGTCCTCCGGGCCATCGTCCGCTTTCTCAATCCCAGGCTGCCGCGGGTGGTCCGCCGGCTGGCCGAGCGGGAATTTCTGGGCTTTCCGGTCGAGCTCCACGCGCCGGCGCCCGCTCCGCTCCGGCGCGAGCGGGCCCGTCCGGGCGACCTCGCCCTGGTCCGGCGCCTGGCCGACACCCACGAGCGTCTCAACCACGCCCACTTCGGCGGCGCGCTCGGCTCGATCCCGATTCGGCTGTCCGGCCGGATGCGGACCCGGCTGGGCGAGCTGGCGGTGGACCTCCGGACCGGGCGGCCCTCCGAGATGGCCATCAGCCGCCGGCACATCCTCCGCCACACCTGGGCCGAGGTTGAGCACACCGTTCTGCACGAGATGGTTCACCAGTGGCAGGCCGAGACCGGCCGGCCGGTAGATCACGGCCGGGAGTTCCGGCGGAAGGCCCGGGAGCTGGGGATCGAGCCACTGGCACGGCGGCGACTGGCGCCGGGATCGGCGGCCGCGGTCGAGGCTTGAGGCGAGCCGGACCCGGCATCGGTCACGGCTCCGGTCGACCGACGGTGCAGGTCAGGTGTCGCTCCCCACATCGGCCCGGACCGGACCGCACTATGTTCAGGGCTCACGCCAGGAGGCCGCATGCGATGGACACCGGGTGGGCGCAGCAGCGATCTCGAGGATCGCCGGGGCAGCAGTGGCGGTTTCGGTGGAGGATTGGGCGGCGGAGGGATGCGGATCGGACTGGGGGGCGCCGCGGTGCTGCTGGTGCTGAGCCTGGTCTTCAAGCAGAACTTCTTCGCGCTCCTGGGCGGCGGTGGGGTGGATACCGGCGGAGCGGCGGCCGGCCCGGTGACCGCATCGCCCGAGGAGGAGAAGCAGGTCGGCTTCGTCTCATTCGTGCTGGACAGCGCCCAATCGATCTGGGCCCGCGAGTTCCAGGAACGGGGCCAGCCGTACGAGCGGGCCAAGCTGGTCCTGTTCCGCGATGCGGTCCAGTCCGCCTGTGGCTTCGCCCAGGCCGCCACCGGCCCGTTCTACTGCCCCGGTGACGAGAAGGTCTACATCGACCTAGGCTTCTACGACGAGCTGCAGCGGCGATTCGGGGCTCCCGGCGACTTCGCCCAGGCCTACGTGCTGGCCCACGAGCTCGGCCACCACGTGCAGCGATTGCTGGGGACCGAGGCCAAGGTCCGCGCCGCCCAGGAGCGGGCCCCGGACCAGGCCAACGAGCTGTCGGTCCGGCTCGAGCTCCAGGCCGATTGCTACGCCGGGGTATACGGCTTCGAGAGTCAGCGCGACAGCATCCTCGAGCCGGGCGACGTCGAAGAGGGTCTCCGGGCGGCCGCAGCCGTGGGTGACGACCGGATTCAGAAGATGCAGGGCCAGGCCGTCTCGCCCGAGGGCTTCACCCACGGGTCGTCGGAACAGCGGATGACCTGGTTCAAGCGAGGGTTCCAGTCCGGCCGGCTGGAGGACTGCGACACCTTCCGGAGCTGAGCCTGTCCGCCCCGGTCCTGCTGTACGACGGCACCTGCGGCTTCTGCGCCGACAGCGTGCAGCTGGTCCTGCGACACGACCGGCGCCGCAGCCTCCGGTTTGCCGCCCTCCAGGGCGCATTCGGCGCCGCGGTGCGTGGCCGCCACCCCGAGCTGGCGCGGGTGGATTCCGTGGTCTGGGTGGAGGCGCCCGGGGAGGGATCGGCGGAGCGGGTGCTGGTCCGATCCGACGCCGCGCTGCGGGTCGCCCGCTACCTCGGCGGGTGGTTCCATCTGGCGCGCCTGGCTGGCGTGCTGCCACGCCCGGTGCGGGATGCGGGGTACGATCTGATCGCCCGCCACCGCCACCGGCTGAGCGGGGACGGACCCAGCTGCCTGGTGCCCGCGGCCGACGTTCGGGCACGGTTCCTGGACCAGGCCCCGTAGGACTGCTGCCCGGAGCCGATGACGACAAAAGGGGGCAACTCCACTCGGAGTTGCCCCTCAGCCGTCGGCGACCAGGTGGTCCGTCCGCGCTGTCGCTCCGGGCCGCCTGAGCGGGATCGGATGCTGTGGCGGGCCCGAAACACCATGTAGCCACCGCCGGGCGAGGTAACCCCCAACCAGGGCCGCCCCGCTCCGCTCCGCCCCGCCATTGACTGGTCCCGGACTTGCACTCGTCGCGCCCCATCGTCCCCGACCACGTCATGAATTGCCTTTCCCGGAGCAGCCCGATGCGCGCGCCGCACACCGGTGGGACCCGGCCGTGAGCTGGACCGACCACCGCCTGGCGCTGGCCTACGTGCTCCCGGCGTGTGACCTCCGCGACGGCTCGAGCCGGGCGCGCCACGCCCGGGTCCTGGCTCGGGCCCTGGCGGAGGAAGCCTCGGTCACGCTGGTGGTGCGCCGCGCCCTGGCCGATGCCGCGGGCGAGCCGTTCGCCGTCGCCGAGCTCGAGCCCGGCCGAACGCCGCACGACCGGCCGGCGTCGAGCCGGTCCCTGAGCCGCTTCGTCGAGCATACGGCCGGCCGCTTCGACCTCGTGCTGGAAGGGAGCTGGCCGATGTCGGGCAAGCTCAGCGCCTGGTGCGCCGGACGGGGCGTGCCGGCCATCCCGGTGGTCGATCTGCTGCCGGCGGCGCCCTGGCTGCCCTTGCGGCTGGACGGCCCGTGGCTCGCCCTCGCCTCGGCGGGACGCCACCTGCGGCAGGCGCCGGTGGTCGTGACCGCGACGGACGAGCTCAAGCGCCAGGTGGCGAGCCGGTGGCGGGTCGACGCCGATCGGATCGTGGTGACCGGCCGGCCGCTCGATCGTCGCCTGTTCACGCCCGGCGATCAGGCCGAGACCCGCCGGCGGCTGGGGTGGTCGCCGGACCATCGGATCCTGCTCGCCGCCGATGGGACCGAGCGCGCCGGCGCCGATCTTGGGCCACTGATCGAGGCGGTGCAGCGCGCGGGCGACCCGGATCTCAGGCTGCACGTCCTTGGCGAGGGCCGGCGGACTTCCGCGCTCCGCCGTCTGGCCGGACCGGCCGGTCCGGTGGTGTTCCACCAGGCGGTGCCCGACCGGGAACTGGTCTCCTACCTGGTCGCGACCGATCTCACGGTGTCGGTGGACGACCAGGCCGACCCGGTATTCACGGCCATGGAAGCGCTCAGCGCCGGGGTCCCGATGGCGGTGGCGGCGGGCGCCCGATCCGCGCCCGCGGTCGGTGGCCGCTCCGCCGGGTTCGTGGTCGCCCCCGACGTGCTCGGCTGGGTCCGCTTTCTCCAGCGCGACTGTCCTTCCCGCAAAGCGTTGCGTACCATGGGGATGACCGCTGCAGCCGGGAGCCGGGCGGCAGCCGATCAGGCCGCGGCCCCCTACCTCGCCGCGATCGAGCGCGCCCGCCTGCAGGAGCACCGCACCCCCGCCTTCGCCTGAGGCTGCGCGGGACCCCGAGGGGCGGCTATCTTACCCGGCCGAGACCCCCCACGAGGCGATCCCATGACCACCGCGGCCGTCACATCCCAGTTCACCGGCGTCGATTTTCTCCGACTCGACAGCCTGCTGTCCGAGGAGGAGCGGGCCGTCCGCGACACCGTCCGGACCTGGGTGGACGAGCATCTGATCCCGGTCATCGGCGAGGCTTACATCGAGGGCCGGTTCCCCAAACAGCTCATCCCCGGCATGGCCGAGCTGGGGCTGTTCGGCGCCAATCTGCCCGAGGAATACGGCTGCGCCGGTCTCAATAACGTCGCCTACGGCCTGATCATGCAGGAGCTCGAGCGGGGCGACAGCGGGATCCGGTCGTTCGCCTCGGTCCAGGGCGGCCTGGTGATGTATCCGATCTATGCCTTCGGGTCGGACGAGCAGCGGCGGCACTGGCTGCCGCTGCTGGCTTCAGGGCAGGAGATCGGCTGCTTCGGCCTGACCGAGCCGGACTTCGGCTCGAACCCCGGTGGGATGATCACGACGGCGCGGGAGACCAAGGACGGCTGGGTCCTCAACGGCACCAAGATGTGGATTACCAACGGCAGCCAGGCCACCGTGGCGATCATCTGGGCCAAGACGGGCGGGGTGGACGATCCCAAGTCGGTCCGCGGTTTCATCGTTCCGACCGACTCCAAGGGCTACGCGGCGAAGGACCAGAAGGGCAAGCTGTCGCTCCGGGCGAGCGACACCAGCGAGATCCATCTCCAGGACGTCCAGCTCCCCAAGGACGCCATCCTGCCCAAGTCCGGCGGGCTCAAGAGCCCGCTCATGTGTCTCACCCAGGCCCGCTACGGGATCGCATGGGGCGCCATCGGCGCGGCCATGGCGTGCTACGACGAGGCGCTGCGCTACGCCGGCCAGCGGGTCATGTTCGACAAGCCCATCGCCGGCACCCAGATCCAGCAGGTCCGCCTGGTGGACATGCTCACCGAGATCACCAAGGCGCAGTTCATGACCCTGCAGCTGGGCCGGCTCAAGGATGCCGGCACGATGACGCCCGACCAGGTCTCCCTCTGCAAGCGCAACAACGTGAACATGGCCTGCGAGGCGGCTCGGGAAGCCCGGCGCCTGCTGGGCGCCAACGGCATCCTGGCGGAGTACCACTCCATGCGACACATGGCCAACCTCGAGTCGGTCTACACCTACGAGGGGACCCACGACATGCACTCGCTCATCGTGGGGCAGGCGATCACCGGGCTGGCGGCCTTCTCGTGACCGTGGTCACCGCTCTCGAGCGGGCGGGCCACGACCCTGGACGGGAGCCCATTCGAGGAGCGAGCGATGGCGAAGGCGGTCACGATTGCATGGCGGGGACAGGAATATCGGGCGGAGCGGAAGGAGCCCGGCGAGTCGGGTGAGCCGGGTCCGGTGTGGCAGCTGCTGCGGGATGGCGCCCCACTGACCAGCTTTCCAGCCGAGCGGCAGGATGAGGAGGCCGCGGTGCGCGAGAAGGTGAGGGCCTGGCTGGAGGGCACCGTGTCCCGCCCGAGCTCCGACATAGGCAGACAGTAGGCCGGCCCCGGCCAGACCGGCGCCCCCCGGTGTGACATTCGGGGGGCGCCGTCGTATTAGGAAGGGATATGTCCTCAGCCCCAGTAGCCTCAGTCCGTCCCGGCTTCAGCCTCGACAGGGATCCGGTCGAGCCGGCGGCCGCGGCCCGGGTGCGCGAGTGGTATCAGGCGCACGGGCCGGCGGTCTACGGCTTCCTCCGGTTCCATCTTCCCTCCGCCGACGAAGCCGACGACCTGACGGCGGAGGTATTCCTGCGGGCGGTGCGCGCGGCTCACCAGTTCGATCCGGGCCGCGGGACGGGCCGCGGCTGGCTGCTGGGCATCGCCCGGCACGGCCTGACGGATCATCGCCGGCGGGAAGGGCGCCGCCGGATGGTGCCGGTGGGTGCGCTGCGCGACTTGTGCTGCGAGGCCCCCTCGCCCGAGGAGCGGCTGCTGCGCGAGGAGCGAGTGGCGGGGCTGCTGGCGGCCGTGGCCCGGCTGGCGCCGCGCGACCAGGAGCTCATCGGACTCCGCTACGGCAGCGGCCTCGACACGGCCGAGACGGCCGCGGTGCTCGGGGTGCGCGAGGCAGTCGTGCGGACCCGGCTGTGGCGAGCCCTTGGGCGGCTGCGGCGCGAGATCGAGCCGTGAGCGGGCCGCCCGACGACGTCGCCCCGCTAGACCGGGCGCTCGATGCCATCCGGTTCGCGCCTCGCGCGTCACTCGGTCCCGAGATCGAGGGCCGGGCCCGGCGGGGGGAGGCGCCGGTGAGGCCGAGCCGCCGGAGCCGGGGCTGGATGCTCGGCGCCGGCGCGGTGGCGGCCGGCCTGGCCGCCGCTGCCCTGGCGATGCCCGGGCTGACCACCAAAGCCGAGATCACCGTGGACCGCTGCTGCTGGGACCTGGACGGCGGCGGCGAGGCGGATGACGGAGTTCGCGTGGTGGCCTGGCGCGACGCCGACGTTCGCCGCCTCTGGATCTACGAGGACGTCGATCAATCGGGCGGATTGACGCGAGCCGACGTCGTTCGGTTCGAGCGCGGTGCCGCCCCGGCCCTGGCCGCGGCCGGGGTGCCCGGGCTGGTCACTCGAGAACAGTGCTGCCTGGACTTCGACGGCGGCGGACCGGCGGACGACGGGCTGCTGGTGATCGGCGCACCGCCGGATCGCGTGGTCATGGCGGCCATCTTCGAGCGGCCCGCCGGGACCGCCACCCGTCTCCCGCTGCGGTGACGGCCCACGATTTCGGTCTGAGGTC
Source organism: Gemmatimonadales bacterium (assembly GCA_036265635.1). Classification (GTDB taxonomy): domain Bacteria; phylum Gemmatimonadota; class Gemmatimonadetes; order Gemmatimonadales; family GWC2-71-9; genus CAVVWJ01. The sequence continues at coordinate 10,408 of DATAOR010000059.1, read as the reverse complement.
AGGGATGTCGCACCTTCGCTGCCGCGCTGTCGGCCTCGGCCTGCTGCTCCTTCCGTTCGGTCGGCTCGCCGCCCAGGTCCCCGACAGCACGGCGGCGGACAGCCTGCGGCGGGACACGACCACGGTCACCACCCTGCAGGAGATCGAGGTGGTCGGCTCGATCGCCCCGACCGCCGGGCCGGCCGTCGGCTCGGGCATTCCGGCCCGGATCTCGACGGTGACCGGGCGGCAGATCGACGCCTGGGAGCCGCGGCTCCTGGCCGACGCGCTGGCCACCCAGCCCGGCATCTCCCTGTACGACGATCTCGGCAGTGCCTACAAGCTCAATCTCAGTACCCGAGGATTCAACGTCGGACCGGTAGTGGGACTGCCGCCAGGCGTGTCGGTCTTCCTCGACGGCGTGCGCCAGAACGAGCCCGACGCCGCCGAGGTGAACTTCGACCTGCTGCCCATGGAGCACGTGAACCGGGTCGAGCTGCTGAGCGGGTCCGGCTCGCTGCTCGGGGCCAACTCCCTGGGCGGCGCCATCAACCTGGTGACCCGGCGGGGCGAGGGCCCGGTGTCGGGCGAATTGGAGCTGTCGGGCGGCTCTTACGGAGCCGGCTCGGCGGAGGGGTCGGTCTCGGGGGCCACCACCAGCCGGATGGACTACTACGTCGCGGGCGGGTACGAGCGGGAGGACGGCTGGCGTCAGGCGACGGGGGCCCACAACTACAACGGCTTCGTGAATCTCGGCCGCCGGGGCGAGCGGCGAGGCCTGACCTGGCAGGCCTTCGGCGCCAAGTCGCGGGCCAAGACCGCGGGCTCGCTGCCCGAGAGCCTGTTCGACCGCTCGCCCGAGACCAACTTCACCGTCGGCGACTTCGAGGATCTCGACCTGCTGCAGAGCACGGTCACGGGCTACGCCCCGGTCGGGCCGGGCAAGGGCTCGTTCACCGCCTACGTCCGCCGCTCCAGCGCCGAGCGGTTCAACGTCAACCAGGCGCCGGACGACAACGTCCGGTCGCTCACCACCAACGGCACGGTCGGCGCCAACACCGACTGGCGCTGGACCCGCGCGGCGGGCGCCGGCCAGCTGTCGATCCGGACCGGTCTCGACGCCTCGGCCAACCGGGTTCACATCCGGCTGTTCACCGAGGATCCCGTCGCGTCCTCCAACCGGACCCTCACCACCGACGTCCGGAGCCCGAGCTGGGACGTGGCCGGCTACGCGCTGGGCGACTATCGGGTAGGCCGGGTGACCCTGTCGGGCGGGTTCCGCTACGACTACATCCGGATCCCCTTCGAGAACCAGCTCGATCCGGCCGCCGACACCAGCAGCAGCTTCAGCCGGCTGAGTCCCCGGGCCGGCGTCAGCGTGGACCTGGGTGGGGGCGCCAGCAGCTATGCGTCGGTCGGCCAGAGCTTCCGCGCGCCGGCCGTGCTCGAACTGGCCTGCGCCGACGAGACCGCGGCCTGCCCGCTGCCGTTCGCCCTGGGGGACGACCCGCCGCTCGAGCCGGTCGTCGGCACTACCCTCGAGGTCGGGGCTCAGCTGGTCCGCGGCCCGGCCATTCTGTCGGCCTCGCTCTACCGGACCGCGGTCCGCGACGACATCTCGTTCATTCAGTCGGAGAACGCGGTGTTCGAGGGCTTCTTCGCCAACATCGGCCGGACCCGCCGCGAGGGGGCGGAGCTGTCCGTCCAGGTGCTTCCGAGCGAGGCCGTATCGCTCTACGCCAACTACTCCTTCACCCTCGCGACCTATCGGGACCCGGCCGAGATCTTCAGCATCCGGGCCGACGACGCCTTCGCGGACTCGCCGCTGGCGGGCGCCAACGCCGTAGCGGTCGGCAATCAGCTGCCGACGGTGCCCAAGCACCAGGTGAAGGCCGGCGGGCTGGTGCGCCTGCGCGGGGGATTCGATGCCGGCCTCGACTTCCGGTACACCGGCCAACAATGGCTGCGGGGCGACGAGGCCAACGAGACGTCACCGCTGGGCGGGTATGTTACGGTGGGCGCCCGGGCCGGGTGGGAGCGGGGGCCGTGGGAGGTGAGCGTGGTGGGTACCAACCTGTTCGATTCGCACCGCGCCGTGTTCGGCACGTTCAACGAGAACCGGCAGACCGGCGAGCTGGAGCGCTTCCTGACGCCGCTGGGTGCGCGGGCGGTCAAGCTGGTCGTCCGGCGGTCATTCGGAGGTTCATCGGAGCACGACTAGCCCGCCGCTCGTCGCTCACCGGCATCCAGCCGGCTTCCATCGAGGGAGGAAATCGCATGCAGGCCACCATCGTGGCGGCGCAAGGCGTGGGCGACGCGCTTCGCGCCTCACTGGCCGGCGCATTCGGCACGGCACTGTCGGTGCTTCCCCGGCTGCTCGCCTTCGGCCTCGTGCTGGTGGCCGGGTGGCTGATCTCATCGCTGGTGGCGCGGGGCGTGCTTGCCCTCCTCCGGGTCATGCGATTCGACGAGCTGGCCCGGCGCTCGGGCCTGGCCGGGTTCGTGGCCGAGATGGGGGTCAGTCAGGGCGCGTCCGACGTGCTGGGCGGCATCGTCAAGTGGTTCGTCCGGCTGGTCACCCTGGTGGTCGCGTTCGATACCCTGGGGCTGCCCGCCGTGTCGGGCGTGCTGCAGCAGCTGGTGCTGTGGCTCCCCAACCTGGTGGTCGGGCTGGTGGCGCTGGTGATCGGCGGGCTGGCCGCCAACGCGCTGTCGCGCCTGGTGCGCGGGGCAGCGGCGCAGGGCGGGTTCACCGAGCCCGACCTGCTGGCCGGGGCCACCCGCATCGCGGTGTGGGCGTTTGCGATTGTGGTGGCGGTGAGCCAGCTCGGCATCGCGACCAGGCTGATCAACAGCATTCTCGTCGGCGTCGTCGGCGCGGTGGCGCTAGCCGCCGGCCTCGCCTTCGGCCTGGCCGGGCGGGACCGGGCGGCTCAGGTGCTCGATCGGCTGGGCGCGCGCGTGCCCCGCTCGGCCGGGCCGCTCTCCGCCGCCGACTCGGGCCCGCACCCGCCCAACGGCACTGCACCGTTGGCCGGCCGACCGCTGGTGCTGTTCGAGGAGGACTGGATGCCGCGAGCCCAGACAGACCGCCGCCGGGTGGTCCGCACCGAGGCGGATCGCCGGTCGTCGTGGCCGGAACCGCGCGCGGAAGGCTAGGCGCGCTTCGGGCGTACCCGCTGCCTGGTCTCTTCCCACCGTCTCCGAATCTGCCAGATCCCCTCAGCACTCGCCTGCGATGGCCTCCGCTGCGGGGCTGGACCGCAGCAGCTTCGCTGGCATCCCACCGAAGGCGCGACTAGCTTGCGCCCTGCGTGGACGGGGCAGGATGCCACTTTTCGGGGAGCGTTGTCTTGAACATTGCGGTGTGCGTCAAGCGGGTGCCGGACATGGAGCTGCGGTTTTCCATCGGGGCTGACCGCCGGTCGCTCGACCAGGCCGGCCTCAAGTTCGATCTGAGCGACTTTGACTGCTACGCGCTCGAGGTCGCCCTGCAGCTCGCCGAGAAGCGTGCGGGCAGCGAGGTGGTGCTGATCTCGGTAGGGCCGGACGGTGTGCAGGAGACGCTGCGGAAGGGTCTGGCGATGGGGGCCACCCGCGCCATCCAGCTCAAGGCCGACGAGGTGCCGGTGGACGGCTTCGCCGTGGCCCAGGCGCTCGCAGCCGAGCTCAAGACCGGGACCTACGACCTCATCCTGTTCGGCCGGATGGCCACCGACACCGCCAGCGGCACGGTCGGCCCGATGGTGGCGGAACTGCTCGGCCTCCCCTGCGTGAGTGCCATCTCGCATCTCGACATCGCCGACGGCCGCGGAACCGCGCGCCGGGACCTCGAGGGCGCCGCCGAGACGGTCGAGTTCCCGCTGCCGGCGGTGCTCTCGATCGACGAGGGCATCGCCCGGGCGCGGCTGGCCACCCTCAAGGGGATCATGGCGGCCAAGAAGAAGCCGCTGGAGACCCGGCCTGCGGCGCTGGGCCAGGTCCGGCTGACGGTCGAGGCGATGGCGCTCCCGGCCGAGCGCTCCGGCCCCAAGTTCGTCGGCCAAGGCGCCGACGCGGTGCCCGAGCTGGTGCAGCGACTCCGGACCGAAGCGAAGGTGCTCTGATGGCGACGATGTTCGCGCTGGCGGAAACCCGGAGCGGCGAGCTCCGCAAAGTGGCGTTCGAGACGGTGGCGGCCGCCAGACAGGCGGCCGACGCCTCGGGAGGCGGCGAGGTTCACGCGCTGGTGCTGGGCGGTCCCGGCATCGCGGCGGCGGCCGGCGACCTCGGGCGGTTCGGCGCCGACCTGGTCATCGCCGTCGAGCACCCGGCGCTGGACCGCTACAACGCCGAGGCGGCCGCGAGTACGGCCGCGGCGCGGATCGGCGCCGTCAGCTATCGCGCCGCCTTCTTTCCGGCCTCGGCCCAGGGGCGCGACCTGGCGCCTCGGGTGGCCGCCAAGCTGGGCGTACCGCTGGCCTCCGACGTGACGTCGTTCGAGCTCGAGGCCGACGCGCTGCTGGCCGAGCACCCGGCCTACACCGGAAAGGTGATCGTCAGGCTCAGGCTGACCGGATCGCCGGCGCTGGTGTCGCTCCGCCCGGGCGCGTTACCGGCGGTCGAGTCACCCCGGACGGCCCGGGTCGAGACGGCGTCGCCCGCCGGCGATCCCGCGGCGGCCCGGGTCAAGGTCACGGACCTGGCGCAGCAGACCACCACCACGCTCGATCTCGGCGAGGCCCCGGTCATCGTGAGCGGCGGTCGCGGCCTGCGCGCGGCCGAGCACTTCAAGCTGGTGGAAGATCTGGCGGCGGCCTTCGGCAACGCGGCGGTGGGTGCGACCCGCGCCGTGACGGACGACGGCTGGCGTCCGGCCACCGATCAGATCGGGCAGACCGGGCGGGTGGTCAGTCCCGACCTGTACGTGGCGGTGGGAATCTCGGGTGCCATCCAGCATCTGGCCGGGATGCGCACGGCCAGGACCATCGTGGCGATCAACAAGGACAAGGACGCACCGATCTTCAAGATCGCGGACTACGGGATCATCGGCGACCTGTTCGAGATCGTGCCCCGATTGACGGACGAAGTGCGAAAGGCGCGCGGAGCGTAAGCCGGGACCGGGACGGTCCGGCCGCCCCTCAGCTCCCCGCCGCCACCATCGCCTGGATTCGCCGCGCGCCTTCCACTACCGCCGCCTCCTCGGGGCCGAACGAGAACCGGACATAGCTGCGAAACCGGGACGGTCGCCCGCTCCGGCGCTTGCCCGGGTTCACGTCGAAGAATTCGCCCGGAACGCAGATCACCTGCCGCTCCAGCGCGCGCCGGAAGAAGTCCATGCCGGTGTTCAGCCCCTCCGGCAGCCCCGACACGTCTCCCCACCAGTAGAAGGTCCCCTCGGGCTCCAGGTCGAACCGGATGCCGGCGGCGCCGAGCCCCTCGCCCAGGATCCTGCGCTTCCGGAGAAAGGCCTGGCGGATGGCGGCGGTCTCGGCCCGCACCACTGCGGGCGCGAGCAGCGGCACCGCGGATCGCTGCAGCGGCTTGCTGCCGCCGCCGTCGAGAAAGGAGCCGCTGCTCGAGACGGCCTCGATCACCGGCTGGGGGCCGACGATCCAGGTGGTCCGCCAGCCGGGGTACCGCCAGTTCTTGGTCAGGCCGTCGAACAGCACCACCGGATCGGCGTCGACGTCGTCGACATAGCGCGCCGCGGACACCAGCTCATCGCCCCGGTCGCTCCAGATGTAGTGCGAGTAGAACTCGTCGATCAGCAGCGAGCAGCCCACCTCGCGGGCCAGCCCGACCCAGCCCTGCAGCTCGTCGCCCTGGATCACCTTGCCGGTCGGGTTGCAGGGATTGGAGAGGAGCAGGGCGGAGAGCCCGCGGCCGGTGATCTCTCGCTCCAGCGCCTCGAGCCCGAAGTGGTACCCCGACGCGCCATCCAGCAGGATCGGGATCGAGGTGAACAGCTTGAAGATGTCGAGCAGCTCCTCGTAGGCCGTATAGTCGGGCAGGAAGTGGCCGAGATTGATCTCACCCAGCGCCGCCACCGCGCGGGTGAGCGAGGCCCGGCCGCCGCCGCAGATGCAGACGTTGCGCTCGGTATAGCGCGAGCGCTTGCCCTGGCGGTAAAGCTCATTGTACAGCTCGGCCACCGCACGGCGGAGCTCCCAGATGCCCGGCACCGGTGCGTATTCCTGATCGTCCAGCCCGATCTCGACCTGATGGACCCTGGGCGGCGCCCCTGGCAGGGGACCGGTCTCCGGCTGGCCCTGGCCCAGATTGCACCAGTCGGGATGGCCGTAGCGGAAGCCGCGCCGCGCCGCCTCCGCCATGACGTAGATGACGCCGGTGAACGGCACGGGACGGAAGCCGGGGATGACGGGTGTGGTCATGGGGCTGAAAGGTAGGGGAGCGGCCCCGGCGCGCTACCAGAGCCGGCCGGCCCACGCGCAGCGCGTCAGGTCGGATGCCTCGGCGGCCGGTACGCCTCGGCCCGCTCCGGCGGCGAGCGTCAAACAGCCGGGAAGACATGCCTGGCACGGTTATATTCTGCCGACCAGATGAGACCCGCCGAGGAGCCTGCCGTGGCCACGATCCTGCCCATCCTCCATCAGCCGCCCGTCCCGGTCGACCGGTGCATCCTGTCGGATCCTCCGGGCGACGAGGCGATCGAAATGGACGTGCTGATCGTCGGCGCCGGCCCCGCCGGGCTGGCCTGCGCCATCGAGCTGGCGCGCCTGGCCCAGCAGGATCGAGCCCAGGGCGGTGGACTCGGCGAGCTCAACATCGGGGTGCTGGAGAAGGCCGAGAGCCTGGGCGAGCACAACCTGTCCGGCGCGGTGGTGAATCCGCGGGCGCTGCGCGAGCTGTTTCCCGATCTGGCTCTCACCGACTTTCCCTTCCGCCAGCCGGTTCCCCACGAAGCCGTCTACTTCATGACCGAGCGGCGAGCCCAGCGGATGCCCACGCCACCGACGATGCAGAACGCGGGCTTCTACACCGCATCCATCTGCGAGCTGGTGCGCTGGCTGGGCGAGCGGGCCGAAGGAATGGGCGTGAACCTGTTCGCCGGGTTTCCGGTCGACGCCCTGCTGGTGAAGGGACAGGCGGTCCGCGGGGTGCGCACCACGCCGTCGGGTCTCACGCGCGAGGGTGAGCCGGGCTCGTCCTACACGCCCCCGACCGACCTGACCGCCCGAATCACCGTGGTGGCCGAAGGCACCCGCGGACTGCTGGGCCAGGCCTGGCGCGAGTGGCAGCGGGTGGCCTCGCCCAACCCGCAGCTGTTCGCCCTCGGGGTGAAGGAGCTGTGGCAGGTCCCCCGGCCGCTCGATACCGTGATTCACACCCTGGGTTGGCCGCTCCCGGCCGATGCCTTCGGCGGCAGCTTCCTGTACCCGCTCGGGCCCTCGCAGGTGGCGCTCGGCCTGGTGGTGGGGCTCGACTACCACGAGGCCAGCCTGGACGTGCACGAGCTGCTCCAGCGGCTCAAGCTGCACCCGCTGTTTCGCCGGCAGCTCGAGGGCGGCCAGCTGCTCGAGTGGGGGGCCAAGACCATTCCCGAGGGCGGGTACTATGCGCTCCCCTCCCGCCGGAGCGGCGCCGGGGTGCTCTTCGCCGGCGACACCGCCGGCTTCGTGGACGTGCCCTCGCTTAAGGGCATCCACTACGCCATGCAGTCGGGGATCTACGCCGCCCGAGCGGCCTTCGCCGCGCTCCAGCGGGACGATACCTCGGCCACCGGGCTGGCCGACTACGACCAGCAGGTGGACACCAGCTATATCGTCGCCGACCTGCGGCGGACCAGGAACATGCGGCTCGCCTTCAAGAACGGGCTCTATCTCGGCGGCCTGAAGGCTGGACTGATGACCGTCACCGGCGGGCGGTTTCCCGGCGGGCGGATCGCCATGGAGGAGGACGCACGGGCGCCCCGGACCACCGGCCCCGCGGCGCCGTTCACGCCCGACGGCCGGCTCACGTTCGGCAAGCTCGACGCCGTCTTCAAGTCGGGCAACGCGACGCGCGACACCATTCCCTCCCACCTGATCGTCGGCCAGGACGTGAGCGGTGACCTGGCCGATTTCTACGCCCACGTCTGTCCCGCCGGCGTCTACGAGCGGGTGGGCGACGAGCTTCGGGTCAACCCTCCCAACTGCGTAGACTGCAAAGCCACCGATGTCCTCGGTCCGCGCTGGACTCCGCGCGAAGGGGGCAGCGGGCCCAAGTACCGGGCGATGTAGCTCCCGCGACCCGCCCCCCGTGCAAGCGATTGCGTCCTGGCGGCTCGTTGCGGCCCCCTGCGGCCACCCCGGCAACCGCTGCACTGCGACCGACCACGGATCGTACGCTGTCCGGTTTCTGTGAATTGCGGCGGCCGGCACCGCCTCCCACCTTGCGTCAGCCCCCTTGCACAGCTCCAGAGGTACCCTGCGGCGCCCGCGCGCCGGGAGAACGCATGCAAGCACGCTGGGTCGTCACCGCGCTCGTCCTGCTGGCCGACCCGCTGCGGGGCGCGGCCGGCGGGCTGATCGCCCAGACCACCGCGCCCGCGGCGTGGCAGGTCACCCCGGCGTCGGTCCTCAAGAGTACCTTGCGCGCGGCCGTGGCGGCGCAGGCTCACTACCGGGTGGTGACGGGCAGCTACGCCGACGCGGCCGACCGGCTGGCGCTGCCGCCGACCCCCGGCGTGCGGATCGAGATCCTGTACGCCGACGCGGCGGGCTGGCTTGCCCGGGCGACCCACCAGGCCCGTCCGGGGCGAAGCTGCGTGGTGTTCGCCGGATCGCTGGGCGACCGCGAGCCGCCTCGCACCGACCACGACCGCGAGATGGCGGGCGAGGCCGGGATCCCGCTGTGCGACTGGATGCCCTGACGTGGGCGCCGCTACCACGACCCGTCGTGCCGCCGTCGCCGTCGAGCCCACGCCGACCTGGGCCGGGCGGGCCTGGCGCTGGAGTGCCGGGACCCTCTCCGCCGGCGCGGCGCTGGTCTCCATCATGTCGTCCGTCCGGGCCATCACCGGGACCGAGCCGGTGCGCTGGATCGGGGTGTCTCCGGCGGTGGACACGGCCTTCGCCCTGGGCGACACCCTGCAGCTCGCCACCACCATCACCGATGCGCACGGCAGCGCGCTGCCCGGATTCCGGGTCGGCTGGACCAGCACCGACACCGCGGTCGCCCTGGTCGACAGCAGCGGGACGGTGGTGGTCCGCGCTCCCGGCGTCACCACCATCGTGGCCGCTGCCGGCGGACGGCTGGCGCAGTCCCGCATCGTGGTGCGGCCGCGCTCCGCGGGTATCCGGTTCCAGGCGGACTCGGTGCTGCGCTGGCCGGAGGACACCACCGGCCGCCTGGTGGGACGACTGGTCGATGCCCGCGGCCACGTGGTGGCCGGGCAGACCCTCCTCTGGCGCTCGGCCGATCCCTCCGTCGTAGCGATGGACAGCACCGGCCAGGTGCGCTCGACCCACCCTGGCCGCACGACCCTGGTGGCGTCCGGAGACGATGTCACCCGCGAGCTGCCGGTCGAGATTCACCCCGTCCCCGACGGGATCACGGTGCAGAGCGGCGACGGCCTCCGTGCCACTGCCGGACAGCCGCTACCCGGACCGATCATAGCCCAGGTCGTCTCGCGCGGAGGTCGGCCGCTGCCGGGTGTGGTGGTGCGGCTCACCGCCCCGGACGGTCCTCCCGCGGCCGGCAGCCTGGCCGACACGTCCGACAGCGAAGGCCTGATTCACGCCGCCTGGGCGCTCGGCGACCGGCCCGGCCGCCAGCGGCTGAGCTTGGCGGTGGACGGCCGACCGGCTGTCAGGGCCGACGTGCTGGCGGACGCGGACCCGAGGCCCGACCGGGCGCGCCTGAGCCTGGTGGCCGGCCCAGCGCCGACCCCGGCCGGCGGGATCGCCGCGGAGCTGGTCGAGCTGCAAGTGACCGATACCACCGGGCTCCCGCTCGGCGACGTGCTGGTGGGCTGGCGGGCGGCCGACGGCGGCGTGCTCTCGCCGGAGACCGACCGCACCGATTCGTCCGGCCGCGCCCGCGCGCGGTGGAGGCTGGGCCCGCGCGCCGGCCGGCAGCATGGCTGGGCCGAAATCGGCTCTGGTCGCGCCGCGCTTCGCCTCACCCTCGAGGCGACCGCTCTGCCCGGCCGACCCGCCGCGGTGGTGGTGACGCGCCCGGGGACGCGAGTTGGGACCGTCGGCGGCCCGGCCCGTCCGGCGATCGAGCTGCGGGTTGTAGATGGGAGCGGCAACGCGGTGCCGGGCGTGGCGCTGTCCGCCCGGGTCGCGGGAGGCGTTGCGACGGCGCCGCCGGCGACCGACTCGGTCGGGCGGGCGACGATTGGCTGGATCCTCGGGCCCGTGGCCGGCGGGCAGCGCCTGACGATCGTCGCCGAGGGTGTGGCGACTCCGCTGGAGCTGCTGGCGACGGTCTCGGCCGCGGC
>DATAOR010000058.1:0-1832 GCA_036265635.1 Gemmatimonadales bacterium | reverse complement strand
GGAGACGTTCGTCTGCACCGGGCGGCAATGAGCTCCGCGCGAGATCCCGGTTCTGGGGCGATGGAACCATCCTGGTCATTCCTTTCGGCATGGAATCTCCAAGTCAACCTACTCCCATAGCTTGACGCGAGCATGAAGATGATGTGAAGGGCTTCGCTGCTCGCGACTGACACGTTCGACTGCCAGCGAGGGTGTTTCATCCAGTGGGGCACGACTAAGGAGGCGGCGTAGTACCGGATCAAAGCCGCGGCGCTCAACGCGCGACGCGGCAGTCGTGGACTCTCCGGAAGCGCGGGATGGCAGCCCCGGTGTATAAGTGGCACTTCCAAGAGCCAAGGGGTCCTCCGGCGCTGTCATCCCACCTTCAGGCCCGCAGCTCGCCCTCACGGTTTGTGGCGGGTGGTGTACTAACCCGCAGGCACTACCTGTGGGGCGGCTGCTCCGATCAGGTTGACCGAGCCGGACGTCCGCCTCGTCGGTGCCAAACTTCCCGGCCCCCGAATGGCCGTCCCAGCCTGGGGAAGCGGTAGCAGAAACGGTAGCAGCGGGCGCAGAAACGAAAAGGCCCGACACCACGAAAGTAGCGTCGGACCTTCGAGTTGCCCCTCCTGGGCTCGAACCAGGACTCTCCTGATCCAGAGTCAGGCGTGTTGCCAGTTACACCAAGGGGCAGTTCTGGAAATCAATTGTCATGGAGCTGAGGGGGATCGAACCCCTGACCTCTGCAGTGCGATTGCAGCGCTCTCCCAGCTGAGCTACAGCCCCGGGGGTTCATCCCGCGAGGCCGTAAGCTAGTCGCCGCGCCGAAACCCGTCAACGCTCGCGCCGCCCGCCGGACGGGCCTGGACCACCGCCGCTCAGCATTCCTAAGGTGCCGTCAGGTCTGCGCTTGCGGGCCGGAGCCTGTGCCCGCCAGAGCCGCCCGGCTCGGCGTCGGCCGGCGCCCCCAGATCTGACCGCACTTGAGGCCGCGGCGAGAGCCGTACCCGTGCTGCCCCGGACATCCCCCGGGGCCGGCCAACCCGGTCCCGCCTGGGGCCTCGCCAAGCTGACCCCCTGCATCCCATCCAGGGCTATGTTGCGCCATGGATCTCACCAGCGGCACCCCGCTCTGGCCGACCTTGATCGGCCTGCCCGCGGTCTACCCCCGGTTGCGACACGACCTCCGGTGCGACGTCGCCGTGATCGGCGGCGGGATCACTGGCGCGCTGGTGGCCCACCGCTTCGCCCTGGCGGGGATCCATACCGTCCTGGTCGAGGCCGACGAGATCGCCCACGGCAGCACGGCGGCCACCACCGCCCTCATCCAGTACGAGATCGACACCCACCTGACCGAGCTGATCGGCCGGGTCGGCCCGGACCACGCGGCGCGGAGCTACCAGCTCTGCCTCGAGGCCGTGCGCGGCATCGAAGCCCTGGCGACCAGCGCCGGCGATGGCTGCGGCTGGCGCTCCACCCGGAGCCTTTATCTCGGCACCCGCCGCCGGGACCGCCACCGGCTGGAGGAGGAGCTGGTGGCCCGGCGCGCGGCCGGGATCGAGGTGGACTACCTGACCGAGCGCGACATCCGGGAGCGGTTCTCCTTCGGCCGGCCGGCGGCGCTGCTGTCGCCCGCGGCCGGCGAGGTCGATGCCTACCGGCTGGCCCACAAGCTCCTGGCCGAGGGCCGGGCGGCGGGGCTCGAGGTGTACGACCGGACGCCGGTGGCCAAGTACCTGAGCGCGTCCGATGGCGTCGAGCTCCACACCGCCGGCGGCCAGCGGATCTCGGCCCGCAAGGCGGTGTTCGCCACGGGGTACGAGACGCCCGCCTTCCTCGATCAGTCCATCGTC
>DATAOR010000057.1:0-5414 GCA_036265635.1 Gemmatimonadales bacterium | reverse complement strand
ATCGGCGCGGTGCTCCAGATCGTGGAGCAGCACCGCCACGAGGCGGGCCAGCTCATCGCCCACACGGTGAGCGCCTGGGACCCGGACGAGACCTCGCGGCGCATCGAGCTGCAGATCGGGCGGGATCTCCAGTTCATCCGGATCAACGGCACCCTGGTGGGCGGCCTGGTCGGCCTCCTGCTCTACGGGCTGACCCAGTTCCTGGGACACGGCTGAGCCTCGGGCCGTCCCGGGCCTGACCGGCAGGACCCTTCGACAACTACGTCCGCGCTGAGCGCCGGTCTCCGCCGGAGCCGGCGATTCCCGTGATCCGGAGAGGAACCCACATGGGCACCACCGTTGCCCCTGCCGATCTGGACGGCCTTCAGTCCGCCCGCCTGGCCGCCCGGGTCCGCCAGGCGCTCTACCGCGCTTCTCCCGCCCAGCTGGCCGATGCCTTCCGCCGGATGGGCGAAGCCGGCAGCGCCCGGCACCTGGACTATTTCAGCGAAGGCGCCCGGCAGACCATCCGGGTGTTTCCCTGCCCACTGACCCTGCTGCCCGACCAGGCTCGCTACCTCCACCAGGTCGTCCGCACCCTGCACGATGCGCTGGTCCGGATGCCCGAGCTGTACCTGGCTGACCCCGACGTGCGCACCATCCTCCGGCTCGAGCCCGAGGAAGAGAGCTGGCTGCGGGAGTGCTGGACACCCGGCCGCCCGGCGCGGGTGCCCGTGTTCGGCCGGCTCGACGCGCTGGTGGACTACACCAGCCCGGTCTGGAAGGACACCCTCCAGTTCATCGAGCCCAATCTCACCGGTATCGGCGGCCTGCACCTGATTCCGTCGGTCGAGGAGGTCCTGAGCGAGACCGTGGTGCCGCTCATCGAGGCCGCCGACCCCGGGCTCCGGCTCGACCGCCTGGCCGACGCCCGCGAGCTGCTGGCCGAGGAACTGAGAACCCACCTCGCCGCCGTCGGGCGACCGTCGGGCAGCGTCTGCTTCGTGGAGCCCAAGTACGAGCTGGAAGGGATCGACGAGCAGCGCCGTCTGGTGGACTACCTCCGCGATCGCCACGGCATGGCCACCCTCCACGCCGATCCGGCCGAGCTCCGGATGGCCGGCGACGAGGTGACCTGCCAGGGCGTGCGGGTGGACCTGGTCTACCGGGACTACTCCGTGCTCGACCTGGTGGAGCTCGAGCGGGAGGGGGTGGACGTGACCCCGATGCGGACCCTGTTCCGCCAGAACCGCGTGATCAGCGGCATCGGCGCCGAGCTCGACCACAAGGCCTGCTGGGAGATTCTGACCGATCCGGTGCTGGCCGCCCGCTACTTCGACGATTCGGCCCGGGCCTGCTTCCGGCGCCACGTCCTCTGGACCCGGGTGCTGCGTCCGCGAACCACCCTGCTGCCGGGCGGTGAGTCCGGCGACCTGCTGGCCTTCGCCCGCCGCTCGCGGGAGACGCTGGTGCTCAAGCCGTCACGAGGCTACGGCGGAGACGGGGTCACCGTGGGTCAGACGCTCGACGACGCGGGCTGGCAGGCGGCCCTGGAGGCGGCCCTGGCCGACGAAGAGCTCTGGGTGGTCCAGAGCCTGGCCCACATCCCGGTGCTCGAGGTGCCGACCCTGGCTCCCGACGGCGGGCTCCAGCCCGAGATGTACTACCATGTCATGGGGTACGCCTCGACGCCCGAGGGCCTGGCGGTGCTGGCCCGGGCCTCGCAGCGTCAGGTCGTCAACGTGGCGCAGCGGGGCGGGATGGCGGCGGTGATGATGGTGCGGGAGGAGCCTGGATCGAGCTGAGCTCCGGCAGCGCGGCCCAGCGGGGCCAGTCGGCCGGGGCCAGGACGTAGCGCACCGCGGGACGGCCGCCGGCGCCGAGCGAGTCCACGGCGGCGCGGTAGCCCGGGCGGCCGGTCCTCTGCAGCGCCGCCCGCGCGGTCCGAAGGAAGCGGTCGGCCGCGCGGGCATCGTCCCAGATGGCGTACCATACCAGGGCAGGCCCACTCGGGGTCCGGTAGACCCGGAACCGGTCGCCGCCCCAGCCGATCGGCACCACGGTCTGCACCTCGTCGGACCCCGCCAGCGACGCGAGCAACACCCGGATCTCGTTCTCCCCCAGCACGTCCTCGTACTCCACCCCGCTGTCGGCCGCGAAGGCCAGCGGCACGGGCCGATCCCCTCGGGCGTAGCGGTCGGGGTGCAGGATCTGCTCGGTCGAGACCGGCATCCGGGGCCCGTACGGCAGGGTGTCCTTCGGCCCGGACGTCCGCCACCAGTGCATGAACTCGGCCCCGTCGAGGTAGGGGAAGATCAGCGCCTCCCGCACCACCAGCGGCGCCCTGGCGAAGACCGGCATCTGGGCCTGCTTCTCGCGGATCTGGTCGCGGTACATCTCCCAGAACGACGGCAGCTCGGTCACCCGCTGGCCCGGGGCCAGCACCTCGATCGAGGCGAGCGTGGCCTGACCCTCGAGCACCGACTGGGCGGCGGTGAGCCGGTCGTTGTTGTCGGTGGCATTGAGAATCGAGTCCAGCGGGAGATACTGCCCCTGGAGGGCATGGACCATCTCGTGGGCCAGTACCAGCCGGAGCTGGTCGCGATCCGCGCCGGCCACCCCGAACAGGGTAGCCGAATCCGGATCGTAGTAGCCGGCGACCTGCTCCGAGTAGAGATCGAGCAGGAGACCGCGCAGCGCCAGCGTGTCGGGCAGCAGGCCGAACAGCCGGTAGGCGGCCTCCAGCCCGCGCATCCGGCTCGGGGGCAGCTCCTCATCCAGCTTGGCCAGCAGGTAGCGGCGCACTTCGTCCCGGGTGCGGAGGGCGGAGCGCGGCGGCGCCTTGAAGGTCAGCCGGGTGGCCTGCTCGACCGGCGCGCGCAGGCTATCCACCAGCTGCCGGAGCACCGCGTCGTCGGGACCGGCGTGCGGCTTCTGCCCCCGGCACGACCCGGCCGCGAGGAGAAAGCTGCCTGCCAGGAGCAGCGTCCGGCTGAGCGCGGCGGCCGTCATGCTCCCCTCAGGTATCCGCCGTACCAGGCCAGCACGGCCGGCCCGACCAGGTACGTGGCCCCCGCCCCGATGGCGAGGAAGATGCCGAACGGCACCAGCTTCTTGTGCCCGGCCAGGGACAGGGGCACGAAGATGAGGCTGCCGATCAGGGCGCCGAGAAACACCGTCAGCAGGGTGCCCTGCCAGCCGAGAAACGCGCCGACCATCGCCATCATCTTGATGTCCCCGCCGCCCATCGCCTCCTGCTTGAAGAGCCACTGACCGCCGACCGCGACCAGCCAGAGCAGGCCGAACCCTACCACCGCGCCCAGCAGGGCGGACACCAGCGGCTGGCGCCCGGCGGCCAGGGCGAACAGCACGCCCAGCACCAGTCCGCCGAGGGAGAACTCGTCGGGGATGATGTAGGCCCGGGCATCGGTCAGGGCGATCCCCAGCAGGATGGTGGCGAAGACCGCTCCGCGGAGCGCCTCCAGGGTGGGCCCGAGCCGCCAGGCCATGAAGGCCCAGATCAGGGCGACGGCGAGCTCGACGAGCGGGTACTGGATCGAGATGGGCGAGCCGCAGCCCCGGCAGCGGCCCCGGAGCAGCAGCCAGGACACCACCGGGATATTGTCGTGCCACCGGAGACCCATGCCGCAGGTCGGGCAGCGCGACCGGGGCCGGACCACCGATTCCTTGGGCTCGGCGCCCCATCGCAGTATGCAGACGTTGAGGAAGCTTCCGATGACCGCGCCCAGCAGGCCGGCGAGCCCGACGAAGAACGGCAGCTCAGGCGTCACGCGAGACCTCGTACAGGAGGATGCCGGCGGCGACGGCCACGTTGAGGGACTCGACGCCCGGGGCGAGCGGGATGGCGACGCGCCGCCGGGCCGCGGAGGCAAGGATCGGGCCGACGCCGGCGCCTTCGTTCCCCACCACCAGCGCCAGCGGTGGCCGGCCCCGCCGGGATTGGCGGCCGACCGGCGCGCCGTCAGCCGCGGCCACGACCAGCTCGACGCCCCGGGCCTCGATCCAGGCCAGCAGCGCCGCGGGATCGGCCCAGGCAGCCGGCAGGCGGAAGGCCGCCCCCATACTGCCCCGCAGCACCTTGGGATTGGCCAGCTCGGCCGTCCCCGGGAGCGCGACCACGCCCGTGGCACCCAGGGCCAGCGCGGTTCGCAGCATCGTGCCGACATTGCCGGGGTCCTGGACCGCGTCGAGCACCAGCATCACCGATCCCGGCGGCGTGGCGATGTCGTCGAGCGCCCAGGCCCGCGGCTCGACCGCGGCCACGATGCCCTGGGGCTGCTCAGTGTCGCTCAGAGCCTCGAGCTCGGCCGGATCGACCTCGACCAGCCGGACGCCGGCGGCCGTCAGGGCGCTCTTGAGCGCGCTCCCGCGCGGGGTAGCTTCCAACGCCGAGGAGACGGCCGCACCGCGGATCGCTACGCCGGCCGCCACCGCCTCCTCGACCAGGCGAATGCCTTCCGCCAGGGCCAGGCCGCGGCGTTCCCGCCCGCGGCGGCGGCCGAGGTCCCGGATCATCGTCAGCAGTGCGCCGTCAGGGGAGGGGCTCACGGGATGAAAATCGCCCTCACCATCGCCGGCTCCGACTCGGGCGGCGGAGCCGGCATCCAGGCCGACCTCAAGACCTTCCACCAGTTCGGCGTGTACGGCACCTCGGTGATCGTCGCCCTCACCGCCCAGAATACTCGGGGCGTGTCCGGGGTCGAGGCCGTGTCGGAGGCGATGGTCGCGGGCCAGCTGACCGCGCTGGCCCAGGACCTGCCGCCCGCGGCGCTCAAGACGGGCATGCTGGCCGAGGCCGGGCTGGTCCGCCTGGTGGCCAAGGCGATCCGGGAGAACGGGTGGCAGCCGCTGGTGCTCGATCCGGTCATGGTGGCCAGCTCGGGCGACCGCCTGCTCACCACCGAGGCCGAAGACGTCATCCGGGAGAGCCTGCTGCCGCTGGCGGCGCTGGTGACCCCCAATCTGGACGAGGCCGCGGTGCTGACCGGCCGGGTGGTGCACGACGTGGCCACCATGGAGCGGGCCGGTGACACCCTGCTGCGGTTCGGCGCGGCCGCCGCGCTGGTCAAGGGCGGCCACCTGCCCGGTACCGACGACATCACCGACGTGCTGATCACGCCGGATGGCGTGCGGCACTTCCACCACGTCCGGATCGACACCACCTCGACCCACGGCACCGGCTGCACCCTCTCGGCCGCCATCACCGCCGGTCTGGCGCTGGGCCGCCCGCTCGACACAGCCGTGGTCGACGGGCTCGACTTCGTCCACCGCGCGATGGCCCGGGCCCCGGGGCTCGGCGGCGGGCATGGGCCGCTGGACCACACCGTCACAGCGCCTCCACCACCCCCTCGATGAGCCCCGCCAGCTCGCCGGCCACCCGGTAGGCGACCTCCATCACCTCGAGGTGATCGAGC
>DATAOR010000056.1:0-9772 GCA_036265635.1 Gemmatimonadales bacterium | reverse complement strand
AGCACCATGGGGCCGGGGGTACGGCTCGACACGGCGGGGTACCGATGAACCGAACCGAGCGGCAGGAGACGGTGGAGAGCCTGAGCGCGCTGCTCAGGGAATCGCCCCACGTCTACGTGACCGATTTCAGCGGCATGAACGTGCTCCGGATGACCGAGTTCCGCCGCCGGCTCCGGGCCGCCGGCGTGACCTACGTGGTGGTCAAGAACACGCTGGCCCAGCGGGCCCTGGCGGCCAACGGCATCACCGGCCTCGACGAGCACCTGGCCGGGCCGACCGGTCTGGTCCTGACCAAGGACGCCCTGGCCGCGGCCAAGGTCCTGGGCGATTTCGCCAAGGAGTTCGAGCGGCCCGCGGTCAAGGCCGGCCTGGTGGACGGCAAGGCGGTCCCGCCGGCCCACGTCAAGCGGCTCGGGGAGATCCCGTCCCGCGAGGTGCTCCTGGCCCAGATCGCCGGCGCGATGAACGGTTTGCTCTACACCTTTGTGGGCGCGCTCGAGGCCCTCCGCGAACAGCGCGGTACCGCTTCTTAACCGTACGGAGATAGTGACCCATGGCAACCACGCTGAGCAACGACGAGATCCTCGACGCGATCGGCCAGAAGACCGTGCTGGAGCTGGCTGACCTGATCGACGCGTTCAAGAGCAAGTTCAACGTCACCGTCATGGCCGCCCCCGCGGGCGGCGGGGCGGGCGGCGGCGCGGCGGCCCCGGCGGCCGAGGAGAAGACCGAGTTCTCGGTCGTCCTCAAGGCCGGCGGCGCCAAGAAGATCCAGGTGATCAAGGTGGTCCGCGAGATCACCAGCCTGGGCCTCAAGGAAGCCAAGGACGCGGTGGACAACACCCCGTCCACGCTGAAGGAAGGGATCTCGAAGGCGGAGGCCGAGGAGATCAAGAAGAAGCTCGAGGACCAGGGCGCCGAAGTCGAACTGAAGTAGGGCGGAAGCGCGGTCCCGACCGGTGGGCCGGCGGTATCCGGCCCCCCGGCGGCGACCCGGCGACTTCAACCCTATTTCAGTGAGACGAATGCACGCTCGAAGCTCTCGGAAGTTCCCGAATCTGCCGAGCCCCGTAGGTCACCCCGCCGTTCCGGCGGGGGATCCGCGTTGGGGCCATTTGTGTTGCGCCGGAGTGAGCCACTGATGCCTCAGACGAACCGTTCCGTCATCACGTTCAGCAAGCGGGAAGGCGGCATGCCGATGCCGCACCTGCTCGACATCCAGACCGCCGCGTTCCAGACCCTGCTGGTGCCCGATGATGTCCACGGCGCCCGCCAGGACGTCTCGCTCGAGCGCGTCTTCCGGGACCTGTTCCCGATCACGGATGTCAACGAGAAGTACAAGCTGGAGTTCCTGGGGTACTCGCTGGGCGAGGCCAAGTACGCGGTCGAGGAGTGCATCGAGCGCGACATGACCTACGCCGCCCCGCTCAAGGCCAAGCTCCGCCTCGACGTGTACGAGGAGGTCGAGGGTCAGAAGCGGCTCAAGAA
The DNA here is from genome assembly GCA_036265635.1 of Gemmatimonadales bacterium. GTDB lineage: Bacteria > Gemmatimonadota > Gemmatimonadetes > Gemmatimonadales > GWC2-71-9 > CAVVWJ01. The sequence goes on along the minus strand of DATAOR010000056.1, from coordinate 8,284 downwards.
CGCGATCGAGAAGGAGGTCTACCTCGGCGAGCTGCCGATCATGACCCCGCTCGGCACGTTCGTCATCAACGGCGCCGAGCGGGTGGTGGTGAGCCAGCTGCACCGCTCGCCGGGCGTGGTGTTCGAGGAGGATACCCACCCCAACGGCCAGCGGCTGTTCAGCGCCCGGATCATTCCGTTCCGGGGCTCGTGGGTCGAGTTCACCATCGACATCCACGACGTGATCTACGTCCACATCGACAAGAAGAAGAAGTTCCCGGCCACGGCGCTGCTTCGCGCCTTCGGCCACGGGGACAACGCCGACATCCTCCGGCTGTTCTTCGCCACCAAGGACCTCAACATCACCGGCAAGCTGGAAGGCCGGCAGGAGAAGCGCGAGGTCATCGGGTCGCTGCTGGCGGCGGACGTGGCCAACCCGGAAGATCCCAAGGGCGAGCCGCTGGGCGAGGTGGGCGACGAGCTGACCCAGGAGCGGCTCAACGAGATGCGCCACAAGGGCGTCAAGTCGGTGACCGTGTTCGCCGGCTACAGCACGCTCGACGTCCGGGAGGAGGAGCAGCCCACCTCCACCCGCGACCGGCAGAACCACGTCCTGGCCTTCGACGCCGCCGACCCCGAGACCGGTGAGGTGGTGGCCGAGGGCGGCAGCGAGCTGACCGACGCGCTGCGGAAGAAGCTGATCAAGGCGGGGGTCCACAAGGTCGAGGTGTTGCTGCCGGCCGGCCGGTCGGAATCGCCCCTGATCAAGAACACCCTGGCCAAGGACCCGACCCACAGCGAGGCCGAGGCCCTGGAGCAGATCTACGCCCTGCTCCGGCCGGGCGACGCGCCCAACCTCGAGACCGCGCGGCAGCAGCTCCAGAAGCTGTTCTTCAACCCGAAGCGGTACGACCTGGGCCGAGTGGGCCGGTACAAGATCAACCAGCGGCTCAAGCTCAAGACCGACCCGAACCACACGGTCCTGACCGAGGACGATTTCGTCGCCATCATCCGCTACCTGATCGACCTGCACGACGGGCGCGGGTTCACCGACGACATCGACCACCTGGGCAACCGGCGGATCCGCTCGGTGGGCGAGCTGATCGCCAACCAGTTCTCGGTCGGCCTGTCGCGCATGGCCCGGCTGGTCAAGGAGCGGATGAGCATCAACTCGGACCCCGAGAAGATCTCGCTGGACGACCTGGTCAACGCCCGGACGGTGAGCGCGGTCATCCAGGCGTTCTTCGGCAGCTCGCAGCTGTCGCAGTTCATGGACCAGACCAACCCCCTGGCCGAGCTGACCAACAAGCGGCGGCTGTCGGCCCTGGGCCCGGGCGGCCTGACCCGGGAGCGGGCCGGCTTCGAGGTCCGGGACGTCCATTACTCGCAGTACGGCCGGATGTGCCCGATCGAGACGCCGGAAGGCCCCAACATCGGGCTGATCACCAGCCTGTCGACCTATGCCCGGATCAACGACCTCGGCTTCATCGAGACGCCGTACCGGGTGGTCAAGCACGGCAAGGTGACCGACGAGATCCGGTGGCTCTCGGCCAGCGACGAGGAGGATTTCACCGTCGCCCAGGCCAACGCGGTGCTCAACCCCGAGGGCGCCTTCGTGGACCAGCTGGTCCTCTGCCGGAAGGGGGACGACTATCCGCTGCTGCCGCCCGACCGGATCGACTTCATGGATGTGGCGCCCGAGCAGCTGGTCAGCATCGCGGCGGCCCTGATTCCGTTCCTGGAGCACGACGACGCCAACCGCGCGCTGATGGGCTCGAACATGCAGCGGCAGAGCGTGCCCCTGCTGTTCCCCCAGGCGCCGCTGGTCGGCACCGGGCTGGAGGAGAAGGTGGCCCGGGACTCGGGCGCGGTCATCATCGCCCGGCGGACCGGCTCCGTCACCCGGGTCACGGCCGACGAGATCATCGTCGACGCCGGCGCCAACGGCGCCCCGGTGGGTGACACCCCGCTGGCGCGGCTCCACCAGCACGACCGCTACCGGGTCAAGAAGTTCTGGCGGACCAACCAGGACACCGCCATCAACCAGCGGCCGCTGGTGCAGCTGGGGCAGCAGGTCGAGGCCGGCGAGATCATCGCCGACGGCGCCGCCACCGAGGGCGGGGAGCTGGCCCTGGGCAGCAACGTGCTGGTCTCGTTCATGCCCTGGTACGGCCACAACTTCGAGGACGCCATCGTCCTGAGCGAGCGGCTGGTCAAGGACGACGTCTACTCGTCGATCCACATCCAGGAGCTCGAGCTCCATGTCCGCGACACCAAGCGGGGACAGGAGGAGATCACCCGGGAGATCCCCAACGTCTCCGACGAGAGCGTGGTGGACCTTGACGAGCGCGGCATCGTCCGGATCGGCGCGCACGTCAAGCCGGGCGACATCCTGGTCGGCAAGATCACGCCCAAGGGTGAGACCGAGCTGAGCCCGGAAGAGAAGCTGCTCACGGCCATCTTCGGCGAGAAGGCCAAGGACGTGAAGGACAGCTCGCTCAAGGTCCCGCCGGGCATGGCGGGGGTGGTCATCGACGTCAAGATCTTCAGCCGGATCGAGGACCAGGTCGTCGAGAAGGACCGGGGCGAGCGGATCGGCGAGGTCCGCCGGATCGAGAACGACGAGAAGGCCCGGATCAACACGGTCATGCTGGAGGAGCTCCGGCAGCTGCTGACGGGCCAGGAAGTGGCCCTGATGCTCAAGGCCGGCACGGTCGAGGAATACCTCCCCAGCGGCAGCCGGCTGACGGCCCAGTCGCTCGAGACGGTGGATCTGGGCGAGGTGGACCTCAAGACCCTGCGGGTGGCGGCCAAGCCGGCCAACGAGCGGATCCGCCAGACCATCGACATGGCGGCGCGCGAGCGGGCCAAGGTCGAGGAGAAGGCGGAGGACCAGATCGACAAGATCCTCCAGCCGGACGAGCTGCCCCCGGGCGTGATCCAGCTGGTCAAGGTGTACATCGCCGAGAAGCGGAAGATCTCGGTGGGCGACAAGATGGCCGGCCGCCACGGCAACAAGGGCATCGTCGCCCGGATCGTGCCGGAGGAGGACATGCCGTTCCTGCCCGACGGCACCCCGGTGGACATCGTGCTCAATCCGCTCGGCGTGCCGAGCCGGATGAACGTGGGGCAGATCCTGGAGACCCACCTCGGCTGGGCCGCCCGGATCCTCGGGTTCGAGGCCAAGACCCCGGTCTTCCGGGGCGCCGACGAGGCCGAGATCGGGGTGCTGCTCCGGCTCAGCGGGTTCCGCTGGGCGGCCGAAGGGCTGGGACTCAAGCACGCCGCGCCGGCGCTGGCGCCGGCCGAGATCACCCCGCTGGTGGCGGACCTGAAGAAGGTGGCGCCCAAGGGCGAGCACACCACCGTGGGCGAGGCGGGCATCGCCATGCTGGGGGCCCGGCACGCCTCGCATGACACCAAGGAGCTGTTCGGCCAGGTCCGGACCTTCCTGACCGAGGCGGCCAAGGAGCTGGCCGAGCGGGAGCTGGCCCAGCGGCGCCAGGAGGTCGAGTACCACCGGGCCGCCGGCGACCAGGGCGACAAGGCCGTCGCCAAGGCGCTCAAGGAGCTGGAGAAGCAGGCGGCGGTCAGTCCGGCCGAGGCGCTGGAGAGCTCGGGCAAGCCGGCCCTGGCCGGCATGCTGGGCGCCCGGAGCGAGAGCGACATCGATGCCGCGGCCGACGAGCTGCTCCGCACCGCGGGGCTCACGCCGGCGGGCAAGGCCCGGCTGCGGGACGGCCGGACCGGCCAGTTCTTCGAGGGCGAGGTCACGGTCGGCTCGATCTACATGCTGAAGCTGAGCCACCTGGTGGACGACAAGATCCACGCCCGCTCGATCGGGCCGTACTCGCTGGTCACGCAGCAGCCGCTGGCCGGCAAGGCCCAGTTCGGCGGCCAGCGGTTCGGCGAGATGGAGGTCTGGGCGCTCGAGGCCTACGGGGCCGCGAACGTCCTGCAGGAGATGCTCACGGTCAAGTCGGACGACGTCAACGGCCGGAGCAAGGTGTACGAGGCGATCGTGAAGGGGCAGAACCTGCCTGAGCCGGGTATCCCCGAATCGTTCAATGTCCTCGTGAAGGAACTGCAGGCGCTGGGGCTCAAGGTCACGCTGGGTACCACCGAATCCGGCGACGAGTAAGAGGGCACACATGATTGATTTCCGCAGCGGTCGCGAGCCCAAGAGCTCGAGCTTCGACTATATCAGCATCCGCATCGCGAGCCCGGAGGAGATCCGGGGTCCGCGCGATCCCAAGGAGCGCGAGCGCCTGGAGTTGCAGGGGCAGCGCACCTGGTGGTCGTGGGGCGAGGTCACCAAGCCGGAGACGATCAACTATCGATCGTTCAAGCCGGAGAAGGACGGCCTGTTCTGCGAGCGCATCTTCGGTCCGGTCAAGGACTGGGAGTGCCATTGCGGCAAGTACAAGCGGATCCGGTACCGCGGGGTCATCTGCGACCGCTGCGGCGTCGAGGTCACGCTCAGCAAGGTCCGGCGCGAGCGCATGGGCCACATCGAGCTCAGCGTGCCGGTGGCGCATATCTGGTTCTTCAAGACGCTGCCGTCGCCGATGGGGAACCTGATCAACATCACGCTCCGGGACCTCGAGCGGGTCATCTACTACTCGAGCTACATCGTCATCGAGCCGGGCAAGCAGGAGGTCGAGGCCAACCAGCTGCTCGACGAGGAGGAGTACCTCACCCTCCGGGCCAAGGCGCGGGAGGAGGGCGACGCCGCCTTCCGGGCCGACATCGGCGCCCCGGCGGTGCGTGAGCTGCTGGGCCGGATCGACGTGCGGCAGCTGGCCGAGGAGCTCCGGGCCGGCGTGGCCACCGAGACGAGCCAGCACCGCAAGAAGCAGATGCTCAAGCGGCTCAAGATCGTCGACGCGTTCCTCAGCTCGGGCGACTCGGGCGATCTGCCCAACAACCCGACCTGGATGATCCTGGACGTGATCCCGGTGATCCCGCCCGATCTGCGGCCGCTGGTGCCGCTCGACGGCGGCCGGTTCGCCACCAGCGACCTGAACGACCTGTATCGCCGGGTGATCAACCGGAACAACCGGCTCACCAAGCTGATCCAGCACAAGGCGCCGGAGGTGATCCTCCGGAACGAGAAGCGGATGCTCCAGGAGGCGGTGGACGCCCTGTTCGACAACGGGCGGCGCTCCAAGGCCATCCGGGGCCGCGGCAAGCGGCCGCTCAAGAGCCTGAGCGACATGCTCAAGGGCAAGCAGGGCCGGTTCCGGCAGAACCTGCTGGGCAAGCGGGTGGACTACTCGGGCCGGTCGGTCATCGTGGTGGGCCCGGAGCTCCGGCTCCATCAGTGCGGCCTGCCCAAGGCGATGGCGGTCGAGCTGTTCAAGCCGTTCATCATCCACAAGCTGGTGGAGAAGGGCATCGCCGAGACGGTCAAGCGGGCCAAGAAGATCGTCGAGCGGGAGAGTCCCGAGGTGTACGAGATCCTGGAAGAGATCATCCAGGACCACCCGGTGCTGCTCAACCGGGCGCCGACGCTCCACCGGCTGGGCATCCAGGCGTTCGAGCCGGTGCTGGTCGAAGGCAAGGCCATCCGCATCCATCCGCTGGTCTGCGCCGCCTTCAACGCCGACTTCGACGGCGACCAGATGGCGGTGCACGTGCCGCTCTCGTTCGAGGCGCAGCTCGAGGCCCGGCTGCTGATGATCAGCTCCAACAACGTGCTCAAGCCGTCGGACGGCCGGCCGGTGGCGGAGCCGTCGCAGGACATGGTGCTGGGCTCGTACTGGCTCACCAAGGACCCGGCCGGGTTCGAGGAGGAGCTGCGCCGGGCCGGGGCGGGGAAGCGGGAGGAGACCGAGCGCCGGCTGTGGCAGGACGCCAAGCACTACGCGGCCCTGGCCGAGATCGAGATGGCGCTGCTGGCGGGGAACATCGAGTATCACACCCCGATCTGCTTCTGGTACGTCCCGCCGCGGGAGATCGCGGACGAGGACCGGAAGCGGCCCCGCTGGCTCCGGACCACCGTGGGCCGGGTGCTGTTCAACAGCATCGTGCCCAAGGCCATCATCGTGGAGCGGGACTTCCGCAACTACACGATGAAGAAGAAGCAGCTGTCCGAGCTGGTGCTGGAGTCGTACCGCAAGGCCGGGCTGGCCGAGACGGTCCACTTCCTCGACCGGCTCAAGGACTTCGGCTTCGGCTTCGCCACCCGGGGCGGGGTCAGCATCGGGATCGAGGACCTCGAGATCCCGACCGAGAAGGCCGAGCTGCTGAGCGAGGCCGACGCCCGGGTCAAGCGGTTCCAGCGGGCCTACAACACCGGCCAGATCACCTTCGGCGAGCGGTACAACAAGGTCATCGACGCCTGGACCCACGCCAACAACGACGTGGCCGAAGCCATGATCAACTCGATGCGGGTGAGTCGAGGCGGGTTCAACCCCGTGTTCATGATGTTCGACTCCGGCAGCCGCGGCTCGCGCGACCAGATCCGGCAGCTGGCCGGCATGCGCGGCCTGATGGCCAAGCCGCAGAAGAAGCTGACCGGCGGCATCGGCGAGATCATCGAGAGCCCGATCAAGTCGAACTTCCGCGAGGGGCTCACCGTGCTCGAGTACTTCATCTCGACCCACGGCGCCCGCAAGGGTCTGGCCGACACGGCGCTCAAGACGGCCGACGCCGGCTACCTGACCCGCCGGCTGGTGGACGTGGCCCAGGACGTCACCATCACCGAGGAGGACTGCGGCACGGTGCTGGGGCTGGAGATCGCGGCCCTCAAGGAAGGCGAGGACGTGATCGAGCCGCTGCGCGAGCGGATCCTGGGGAGCGTGGCCGGCGAGGACGTGTTCGACCCCCACCAGCTCGACGAGGACGGCGATCCGCGGCTCCTGATCGAGGCCGGCAAGCTGATCGATGAGGAGGTCTCCACCGCGATCGACGACGCCGGGATCGAGAAGGTCAAGATCCGGTCGGTCCTCACCTGCGAGGCCCGCCGGGGCGTGTGCCGGATGTGCTACGGCCGCAACCTGGCCACCATGGACATGGTGGACATGGGCGAGGCGGTGGGCATCCTGGCGGCCCAGAGCATCGGCGAGCCGGGCACCCAGCTGACCCTGCGGACCTTCCACATCGGCGGGACTTCGTCCCGCATCGCGGAAGAGGCCGAGCGCCGGGCCCGGTCGGACGGCAAGGTCAAGTACACCGACGGGCTCGAGTGGGCCGACGTGCCGGTGGAATTCGAGGACGGCACCAGCACCACCCAGCGGATCGTGCTCACCCGCGAGGACGAGTCGGCCTCGGACGAGAGCAAGGAAGGCATCCTGGTGGTGGACCCGAAGGATCCCAAGCGGATCCTCAACCGCTATCCGGTGCCCGAGGGCGCCCAGCTGATGGTGAAGGAGGGCGACCTCGTCACCAAGGGCGACAACGAGCGGCGGGCCACCATCCTGTACACCTGGGACCCGTACAACGACCCGAGCATCATCAAGGCCGACGGCGAGCTCCGCTGGAAGGACCTGGTGCCGGGCGTCACCCTGCGCGAGGAGCTGGACGAGGGCACCGGTCTCCGGAGCATCGTCGTCATGGCCGACCCGGACCGCGAGCTCCATCCGTCGGTGCTGGTCTACATGCCGAACCGGAAGGACCCGCAGGAGTACACCCTGGCCGAGGGGAGCCGGGTCATCCTGGGCTCGCCGACCGACCAGGTCAGCCGGGCGATCGAGATCCCCGACGCGGCCAACCCGTGGAGCGCCAAGTTCCACGTGGACGAGCGGCCGATCAACGAGGCCTGGCCCAGCAAGACCAAGAAGGAGGCCAAGGACAAGACGGTCTTCCTCAGCCCGGCGGTCAAGGTGATGAAGGGCATCACGGTCACCAAGATCCCCCGGCAGGCCTACAAGACCCGCGACATCACGGGCGGTCTGCCGCGGATCGCGGAGCTGTTCGAGGCCCGGCGGCCCAAGGACCCGGCCACCATCTCCGAGGTGGACGGCGTGGTCAAGTTCGGCGAGATCAAGCGCGGCAAGCGCGAGATCTACGTCTACCCCGAGACCCCGGCCGGGGCCCCGGAAGAGGCCGAGCCGCAGTTGTACGAAGTCCCGGCCGGCAAGCACCTCCGGGTCCACGAGGGCGACCGGGTTCGGGCGGGCGACCGGCTGACCGAGGGCCCGGTCAACCCGCACGACATCCTGCTGATCAAGGGTCCGCGGGCGGTGCAGGAGTACCTGCTCAACGAGGTGCAGGAGGTCTACCGGCTGCAGGGCGTCCGCATCAGCGACAAGCACATCGGCGTGATCGTGCGCCAGATGCTGCAGAAGGTGCGGGTGACCGA
>DATAOR010000055.1:0-6592 GCA_036265635.1 Gemmatimonadales bacterium | reverse complement strand
CGGACGGCGAGGAGCTCGACCTCGTGGCCCCGGCGGCGAAGCACGTCCCGGACCTCGTGGACGTTGCCCACCACCGCCGCCACGTCCTGCGGGCTCCACTCGTCGCTGCCGGCATCGTACAGGATCGCCACGCGCATCACGCCACCTCCGCCAGAAGGGAACGGCCGCTGATCCGGCGCCAGGCGATGTCGGCCACCGTGCGGATCAGCTCGTCGTAGCTCATCCCGGCGGCCCGCGCGGCCTTCGGGAAGCAGGAATTGTCCCGCGGGTCGGGCAGGATGCCCGGCAGCGGGTTCAATTCGACGACCATGGGGCGATTGGCGGCGTCGCAGCGGATGTCGATGCGGCACCAGTCGCGGCAGTCCAGGGCGTGATAGGCCGCCAGGGCGGCGGCGCGGACGTCCTCGGCCAGGGTCTCGGGAATCCGGGCCGGGCAGTCGAAGATCTCCAGGGGATGCGTCGGCGAGTCCCACAGCCACTTCGCTTCGTAGCCGTAGATCGGCGGCGCGCCCTTGGGCAGCGTTTCAAAGTCCATGCCCACGATGGGCAGGCAGCGGGCCTCATCGCCGTTGCCCAGCACGGCGACGGTGAACTCGGGGCCGGCCAGGTAGGTCTCGATCAGGACCGGCTCGGCGTAGGTGGCCAGCAGCTTGGATACCTGCTTGACCAGCTGGCTCCGCGTCTTGCAGATGCTCCGCACGCTGACGCCCTTGCCCGAGCCCTCGAAGGCCGGCTTGACGAACAGCGGGAAGGGAAGCTGCACGTTGCGGGCGTCGGCCGCGCTCCGGGCCAGGACGAACGGCGCCGTGGGCACCCCGTGATAGGACATCACTTCCTTGGCCCGCCGCTTGTCCAGCGAGAGGCCGAGGGTGAGCGGGTCCGAGGCGTGGTACGGGACGCCGAGAAACTCGCAGATGGCCGGGACGTGCCCCTCGCGGTTGGGCCCGTACAGGCCCTCGGCGATGTTGAACACGAAGTCGGGCCGGCAGAGCGCCAGCCGGGCGGGGAAGCTGGCGTTGGCCTCGAGCCGGATGACCTGGCCGACGGTGCTGAGGGCGCGCTCCACCGCATCGATGGTGGCGGGCTCGTCCCACTCGGCGTAGAGATCGGGCTGAGGAAGGTCGTCGCGGAGAGCCCGCGGGTCGGGCTCGGTCGAAGAGGAGGGGTCGAGCGTGGCCCCGGCCGTGGTATCCGCCGGTGCGCTGGGTTTGAGGTTGAAGGCGAGTCCGATCCGAACTGCCAAAGGATCTCCTCTACAAAAAAGGCCGTCCACGAGAGACGAGCCGCGACGCGTTGACTGCTTCGACGAACCTAAAGTAAGAAAAAGCGTTGGGCCGCACAATAGTTTTTACCAAACTTCGTGCCGCGAGTTTCGTCCGCAGCCGTTCTCCACCGCGCCGCACGAGAGGTCGAGGCGTCGCGCCGCCGCCGCGACGCGCATCTCCGAGGGAAAACGAACGGGCCACGCGGTGCCGCGTGGCCCGTCCTGCGACTCGGGGCGGCCTCGCCCAGGTCGGCCTCTCCACCGCCGCGGCCGCCGCGCCGTCGCGATTCCGCCCGCCCGGGCGGCCAGATTCTCTCTCAAAACGCATCACACCTTGTGAAATCCCACGCGTCCGGCCTCGCTCCCGTCGGGCGACGGGTAGATCTCGAAGTCGCCGAACAGCGCGGGCGCCTCCTGCTGGAGCACGCGGAGGCAGGCCACCGCCATCCGCCGGATCTCCAGCTCGGCGCCCTCGCCCAGCCGGAGCTCCAGCATCGTCCGCCAGGCCCGGACGTTGGCGCTGGTGACGATCTTCACCTCGGTGGCGTTGGGCAGGACGCTCCGGGCCGCCTCGCGAGCCAGCTTCCGCCGGTGGACCTTGTCCTCGACCCAGGCGTAGCGGACCATCAGCTGCTCGACCGCCGCCACGTAGGCCGCCTGCGCCTCCTCGACCTGCCGGGTCCAGGCAGCCTCGAGCGCCACGTCGCCCTGGATCGCTGGCGGCATCACGAAGGCGGCGTGCGACTCGTCCACGTAGCGCTGGGACAGCTGGGAGTACCCCCAGCCCGCCCGGTGCCGCACCAGCTCGTGGCTGCAGCTCCGCGAGATCCCCTCGATCAGCATGACGTAGCTGGCGTGCTCGAACACCGAGCCGTGCCCCTGGCGGAGGATGTTGCGGAGGTATTCCGCCGTGGTCCGGCCGGCCGGGTTGTGCTGGCTCATGTAGCACAGCCGGCCGGCGAACTCGGCGATCCGCTCGCCGTCGCTCGACTCGCCCCTCCACTGGACCGGCAGGTGCGCCGGCTCGAGGAACTGGGGCCGGGCGATCAGGGTGACGCGGGGCTCGCGGAGGATGTCCATGGTCTCGCGGGGTCAGGGGTGGGTCGTTGGGCGATCGGGCGCCGGTGCGACGCGGGCCCGCTCCTCGGGCGAGGCGGCCGCGGCGTCCTCGGCCGGGCGCGTCTCGCCGCCGCGGTCCGCCAGCTCCAGCCGGCTCCGGGCGTAGCCGCCGCGCTGCTCGATCAGGCGGAGCTCGCCGGCGATGTCCGCCGGCAGCGGCACGGCCCCGGCGCCGACCTTGAGCCGGCTCACCGGCGGTTCGGCGGACGGAAGGATAACGCCGGGGTTGAGGATTCCCAGCGGGTCGAAGGCGCGCTTCACCCGGGCGAACAGCCCCATCACCTCGTCGCCGTAGATCCGCGGGAGCAGGCCGGCCCGGAGCCGGCCGTCGCCGTGCTCCCCCGACGGCGTCCCGCCCAGCTCCACCAGGGCGGCGGTCACCGTGTCGAGCAGCCCCGCCACCGCCGCCTCCCAGTCGGGCCGGCTCAGCTCGGGCAGCAGGTTGACGTGGACGTGCCCGTCGCCCGCGTGCCCGAAGATGACCACCGCCAGCGCCCGCGCGGCCGCCGCCTCGCGCACGGCCCGGATGTACTCCCCCATCCGGGCCACCGGCACGCAGCCGTCCTCGATCACCTGGAGCGAGCGCCGGGTCTCGGGCAGGCTGGCGAGGATCGGGCTGGCGGCGTGGCGCAGGGCCCAGAGCCGCTCCGCCGCCGCCTGGGTGAGGCCGGTGTCGACCGACGCGGCGAACGGCTGCACCGCCGCGGCCGCCTGCTTGACCGCGGCCCGCGCCGAGGCCTCGTCGTCCCGCTCCAGCTCCACCAGCAGCACCGCCTCGGGCCCGTGCTGGCCCACCAGCTCGAGGAAGGTCCGATCGAGCAGCTCGACCGCCGACGGCTCCACCGCCAGCAGCGCCGCGACCGCGTCGGCCAGCAGGTCGAGGCTCCGGAGCGCGACCCGAAGGCCGGCCCGGGCGCCGGGCAGCGGATCGAGCCGCCACTCGGCCGCGGTCACCAGGCCCAGCGTGCCCTCGGCGCCGATCAGGAGGTCGAGCGCGTCGCCCGAGTCGAGCCAGGCGTCGAGCGCGTAGCCCGAGGCGTTCTTCCGGGTCCGGGGGAATCGCCGGCGGATCACCGCCGCGGCCTGACGGAGCGCCGGTGCCGCCTCGGCGTCGAACCGCTCGAGCGCCAGGCTGCGCCGGTCGGGCGCCGCGCCGCGCCGGAGCTCGACGATCTCGCCCTCGGCGGTGACCAGCTCGGCGGCCTCGACCCAGCGGCGCACGCTGCCATGGCGAACGCTGCGGGCGCCGGCGGCGTTGGTGGACAGCATGCCGCCCAGGGTGGCCCACCGCCCGCTCGAGGGATCGGGCGGGAGGCGGAGGCCGGCCCGGTCGGCCGCGAGATTGAGGTCGCCGAGCCTGACGCTCGCCCCCGCTCGTGCCCGGCGGGCGGTCGCGTCCAGCTCGATCCGGCGCGGCAGGCCGGTCAGGTCCACCACCACCCCGTCCCCGACGTTGCCGCCGCCCATTGCGCTCCCGGCGCCGCGCGGAACCAGGGCCACCCGGTGCGCCGCCGCCCAGTGCGCCAGCGAGGCGACGTCCTCCCGGTCGCGCGGGAGGCACACCGCCGACGGGATGATGCGGTAGATGCCGGCGCCCTCGGCGTAGGCGGTGCGGGCGCGGTAGTCGGTGCGGAAGACTCCTCGGATCGGCGGGGGAGGCAGCATGGGAAGAAGCTAACCAGGTGTCGGAGTCCTGCCTGCTCGATCCGGCCTTGGCCTGCCGCTCCTAGCTTCCCCATCGCACCGGCGTAGAGCGGTTCGGCGCGCCACTCGGCGGATACGGATCGTGCCGATCCTACGGACGGTATTGCAGGTTGTTCCCCGGACGAGCCCCTGCCACCAGCTCGATGCCGATTTGTCCCCCGACCACCACGCGGGCAGCGGCACCCCAGGCACGCGCCGTCGGCAGCGGGGCTTTGTTCGTCCAGGCGTTGGTCGCCGGATCGTATACGCTCGTTGTCCGCACCGCCGTGACGCCCTGGTAGCCGCCGATCATATAGAGCTTGGCCCCGAGGGTAACGAAGGCGGAGCCCGACCGGATCACGCGGGGGATCGGCCGCTCCGTCCAGAGGTTGGTCGCGGGGTCGTAGACGTGGAGCACGCTGGACCCGGGCACTCCGAGGAAGAGCTTGCCTCCGATTGTCCCACCCACCGGGGCCCCGAAGAAGGGCGGCACCGCCAGTTCCGTCCAGGTATCGGTCGGCGGGTCGTAGCGGAACAGCCAGCGGTCCGGGTGATCGCCTCCGGGATAGTAGAGGCCACAATCTTCTTCCTGCGAATGGCAGCCGGTCACCACATAGAGCTGGTTGTTGATGACTCCGGTCAGCCCGTCGAACCCATTGGTCGGCATGACGTGCTTCGCGGTCCACGAGTTGGCGGCCGGGTCGTAGACGTACAGGCGGTCTTGATAAGACTTGTACTTCCTCACCCCGCCGGAGATGTAGATCCTGCCGTTGATCACGGCGGCGCCGTTGCTGCGGTAGAGGGATATGGGCAGCGGCGCCTTCGCGCTCCAGGTGTTGCTGGCGACGGTGTAGGCCATGACCTTGCCCAGGCTGCCGAAGGTACTGGAACGGCCGCCGATGACATACACAGTCGATTGACCCGCGGCGTCGGTGACCGTCGCGGCGGCGAAATCGGAATACTGGTTGGTCCACAGATCCCGTTTGACCAGCCAGGTATTGGAGATGACGGCTGCTTCGGGACCCGTGGCGGACCACGTCGGCTCGGTGGGTGAAACGGTCTCATCGCGGCAGGCCGCCGCGCTCAGCAGCACGCCCGCCAGGACAAGAAGGGAACGCGTGGGCATAAGTGGCTCCGGGCTGGGGACGACCCGGCTGCCCTCCGGAGATCGGAGCCTCGTTCAAGCGGTCCCGGGGCTCCGGGCACGTCCCATCCATTCTACTGCGGAGGATCTGAGGCGACCGAGAATCCCCGGTGAGTCCGCCTTCATGTTGTGCGGGAACGGTCGTGGCAATCCGGTCGAACCCGCCAGCCGCGGTCGCCGACGCGGCCGCCGCCCGGCGAGTACCCGCGTCGGGAGACTCCAGCGCCACCCTCGCGTCGGCGGGGGAGGCAGCATGGCACCAAGCTGACTATCTTGGACCGGTATGTCGGACCTCCCGCGGGCCCAACTCATTCACATTGACGTGGATCGCCGGCTCGGCCACGAGTGGGACGAGTGGGACGGCCAGCCGCTCCCCAACCGGGGCGACTACGACTCGGCGCCAGCCCTGTTCTTCGCCTGGTCGGCCGCGGCGCTGACGGTGGGGCTCGGCCTGGTCGCGCTGGGGCTGTTCCTGTTCGGTCCCCGCCTGGGCGAGCTGTACGCCGCCCTGCCTCGCGGGCTGTGGCTCGCGCTGGCGGCTTCGGCGGCGCTGCTGTGGCTGTGGTGGGGGGTCCTGGCTCTGTCCTATGCCACCGGCCGTGCCCTGCTCCCCGAGCGGCTCGCCGAACGGGGGCCGTTCCTCCGCCTGATGCGGCTGACCTCGCGGGTCGCCGGCCGGTTCGGCCGGCGCGACTGGGTGGAGAACGCCGCGGTCAAGGTCTACAACGCGCTGGCGCTGCTCCGGCGGCGGAAGGTCGGCACCGGCGAGCTGCTGCTGCTCATTCCCCGCTGCCTGTCCAAGGAGACCCTTGACGGCGTCCTGGGCATCGCGGGGAAATACGGGGTCCCGGTGTTCGTGGCCACCCGCGGCCAGCTCGCCCGCCGGGTGATCCGCGAGCGCCGGCCCCGGGCGGTGGTGGCGGTGGCGTGCGAGCGCGACATGGTGAGCGGGCTGCACGACGTGGCCGGCAAGATCCCGGTGCTCGGGCTCACCATGACGCTGCCGGCCGGGCCGTGCAAGGATGCTCTGCTCAACCTGCGGCAGCTCGAGGACTGGGTCCGGGCGTACGTGGTCTGATGCCGCGGCCTGGCCCTCACCTGATTTCGGAGATAGTGATGCGAATCGTTCGAATCGGCGCGTTCGCCCTGGCCGCCCTGCTGGCCGTGGTCCCGGTCTCACTCGCGGCCCAGGTCGAGCTGGGCGTGAAGGGCGGCGCGTCGTTCGGCGACGTGTCCAACAAGGGTGTGCTGCCGGGAAATCTCGACACCCGGACCGGCTTCGCGGCCGGGGTGTCGGTCGGCCTGGGCGGCGGCCTCGTCGGGGTCGGGGGCGAGGCGCTCTACGCCCAGCGCGGCCTCACCGGTGATGTTGGCGAGGCCAA
>DATAOR010000054.1:0-3096 GCA_036265635.1 Gemmatimonadales bacterium | reverse complement strand
GTGGCGGTGCCGGCGTGGCTCCAGTTGTAGATCACCACGTTGGCGCGGCCGGCCTCGTACTGGTTCGGACGGACGAATACGACCTGATCGGTCGGTCTGCCCGCGTGGTAGCTGTCGGTGGCGGCGAGCCCGGTCGAGGCCCGCCACTGATCGAAGGTCTGGCCGGTCGTATCGGAGAGCCACTCGATCGTGCCCGGGGTGCCGTACCAGGTGTTGTCCGCGAAGCTGATGCCCGACCAGCTGCCGATTTGCTCGACCATGTTTCCGTCGGTCTCGCGGACGAAGGTGTTGTGCTCGATATCGAGCGTGCCCCAGCTGAAGATCCGGAGCACCGGGTCGCCCGAGACCAGGTAGTTGTCCTGCACGGTCGAGGCCGAATTGACCGGGCCGAGCCGGCCCAGCCAGATGACCCCGTTGCCCGCGCCCGCGGTCTGCCAGCTCATGTTGTGGCTGAAGGTGAGCCGCTCGACCGGCGTGTCGCCCCCCACCAGGACGTTGCTGCCCGTCGCCAGCCCGTTGTTGAATACGGCGTTGCCGTCGATGGTGAAGTCGCGGAGGTAGCTGCCCTCGGTGTAGAAGTGGAAACCGTAGCCGAAGGTCTGAAACACGATGTTGTCCGCGAACCGCTTGGATCCGGTCGAGTTCTGCGAGTAGATCCCATGGGCGACCCGGCCGGCGGCGGAGCCCTGCCGCCCATTGTTGTAGAGCAGGGTGCCGTACACTTCGGCGTTGGGCGCCTCGGCCCACACGCCGGCGCCGTCGCCCGAGGCGTCGTGGATGACCAGGTTGATCAGCTTGGCGCCGGGCGCCTTGACATCGACCGCCTGCACGTCGGCGCTGCGCAGGTCGGTGTTGACCACCTCGAAGCCCCAGAACCAGGTGTCGTGGCCGAACACGACCAGATTGCCGTCGATGGTCGCGCGTTCCCCGGGATACTGCCGCACGACGACCGGGGCCGCTGCGCTGCCCGCCAGGGTCGAGGTGAAGCTGCCCCGATAGGCCCCGCCCCGGAGCCAGATGGTGTCACCCGGCTGGACGTCGCCACCGGCACCGCGCAGGGCGTAGGCCAGGCTCCACGGCGCTGTCGCGGTGCCCGCCGCGCTGTCGATCCCGCTCGGGCCCACGTACCACCCGCTGAGGACGGCCGGGCCGGGCGTGGCCGGCGGCTCGGGAGGGGTTGGTGTAGAGGGCGGGTCGGGGACTGCGGCGACCGTGCTGTCTTCCTGACAGCCCCCCAGCGCGAGCGCCGCGGCCAGCAGCGCGAACGCAGGTAATCGGCGCATGTGTCCTCCCGCGGCACAAGGCGAAGCGGCCGGTCCGGACAGGGTTCGCAGCTAGGCGACCGCGCCCGGGACAGGCCGATACCGGTTGGCTTTCGAAGATGGAATGTACCACCAGAACTGAACCGTGCGAGTCGCCCGGGACCGAGGGAGCAGCGGGCGGGTCCCCGTGACAATTTGGCTCCGCTCAGGCTAGCTTCCGACACCCGAGCCACCCCGGAGCTGCCGTGTCGAAACGCGAAGACCAGCGCCTCGCCGCCCTAGCCAAGAAGAACGCCGCCAAGGTGGCCCCGCCCAAAGGCGACCGGGCATCGCAATTCGATCCCACCCTCCGGCAGCGCCCCCAGGAAGAGGACGCCGAGACGCGCCGGCTCTTCAAGGAAATGAAGAAGCGGGAGTTCTAGCGGCCGCGGGGCCGCCGAAACACGGGCCGCGTGTCGCTGTCGTCCCCCGGATCCGGCTTGGGGGCGCGCTGCGGGGCCGAGCGCCGGGGTTGAGCCGCTCGGGTCGGGGATGGCGTAAGGGAGGCCGCCGCCGTCCGGCGGGGCGGAGGGTCGAGGACCGGTTCGGCCAGAGGCCGGGGGCGCCGGGAGGGCACCGGCGTGATGCTGGAGAGCACGCCGCTGGCGGATTGGGCGGCAACCCTGATGGTCTCGATCGAGGTCTGCAGCGCCTCGCGGACGTGGGCCTCCATCCGGGGCGTCTCGACCGCGAGAATGGCCCGAAGGATCTCGCGGGCGGTATCGGGGCCGATCGGCAGGCCCAGCTCGCCCAGCCGCTCACACAGCAGTTCGACCGTCCGGAGGCCCGGTTCCGGCGGGCTCTGGGCCGGTGGCGGCGTGATCGACTGGCTCATGGCAGACACTCCCCTCCGGGTCAGGTGCGCTCGGGATCGAGCGCGCGCCACAGGTACCAGCTCGCCACGGATCGGTAGGGCCGCCACCGCTCCGCTCGGCGGCTGAGGATCATCGGGTCCTCGAGGGCCCGTCGATCGAACACCCTGGCGAACCCCTTCCGCACTCCCAGGTCTCCCAGCGGTAGCACGTCGGGGCGCCCCAGTCGGAACAGCAGCAGCATCTCGACCGTCCAGCGCCCGATGCCCCGCACCGCCGTCAGCCGTTCGATGATCTCCTCGTCCGACATCCGGCGGACCCGGCCCATCGCCGGCACCGTCCCGTCCAGCGTCTTGGCCGCCAGGTCGTGCAGGGCCGCGGTCTTGGCCGCCGACAGCCCGGCGCTCCGGAGTCGCTCGACCGGAGTGCCCAGCACATCCTGGGGGCGAGGAAACCGCCGGGGCCGGTACAGCGCCACGACCCTCCCCAGAATGGTTTCCGCCGCCCGGCCGGACAGCTGCTGATAGACGATCGACTCGGTGAGCGCGCCGAACAGACTCTGGGTCGGCTCCGGTCGCATGGTGAAGGCGCCGGCCCGAGCGATCAGCGCGCCGAGCCGGGGGTCGGCCTCGGACAGGTGCCGGCAGGCCACGACCGGATCGTAGGCCAGGCCGGGCGCCGCGAGCATGACAGGCATGGCTGGAAGATACACGGCCTGCCGCGTCGGCCCGTCCTCTTGTCGTGGGGGGCCGGCCAGGTCTTCCCGATGAGGCCAACCGCGCGCGCGACGCCGAGACAGGCCGCGACGGGCTCCCGCGCGGCTGCGGACTTGGCAACCGAACTGGTCCGCTTGACGGCCGGAGCCGCCGGCGTTCGCTTTGGCCGATGGACTCCGACGAGTTCCGCCGCCAGGCGCACGCGGTGGTGGACTGGATGGCCGATTATCTCCGCGACGTGGGCGGGCTGCCGGTGACGCCGGCCGT
>DATAOR010000053.1:0-12858 GCA_036265635.1 Gemmatimonadales bacterium | reverse complement strand
CCGGCGGTGGCGTTGATCGTCATCGAAGTGGAGACCCGGTCCAGCGGGATGTCCCGGAACAGCTCCGCCAGGTCGTCGACCGTATCGATGGCGACGCCTACGCGGCCCACCTCGCCCTGGGCCATCGGATGGTCGGAGTCGTAGCCCATCTGGGTGGGCAGGTCGAACGCCGTGGACAGGCCCATCTGCCCGGCCGCGAGCAACTGGCGGAAGCGGGCGTTGGTCTCCTGGGCCGTGCCGAAGCCGGCGTACTGACGCATGGTCCAGAGGCGGCCCCGGTACATGTCGGGGTAGACGCCGCGGGTGAACGGGAACCGGCCCGGCTCGGCGAGGTCCCGCTCGGGGTCGCCGGCCCAGTCGCTCGCGTGGTAGACCGGCTTGGTCACAGCGCCGGCTGAGAGACGGCGCCGCTCACCCGGCTGCTGGTGGAGACCCGGCGGATCGTGTCGGCCACGAAGCCGACGTCCTCGCGGCTGCCGATGACCAGCGGGGTGCGCTGGTGAAGGTCGTGGGGGACGATGTCGAGGATCCGGTTTACCCCGTCGGTCGCACTTCCCTGCGCCTGCTCGGCGATGAAGGCCATGGGACTGGCCTCGTAGAGCAGGCGGAGCTTGCCGCTCGGGTTCCTGGTGTCGGCCGGATACAGGAACACGCCGCCGGCGATGAGGTTTCGGTGGAAGTCCGCCACCAGCGAGCCGATATAGCGGCTGTTCTTGGGTTTGAGGCCGTCGGGAATGTCCCCCTTGAGCCCTCGCACCGCGGTCTGCACCGCCCGGTCCCAACGCCCGAAGTTGCTTTCGTTGACGCTGTAGTACTGCCCCACCCGCGGCGTCACGATCCGCTCGTGCGAGAGGAGAAACTCCCCGATGGTGGGATCCAGGGTGAAGCCGTGCGCCCCCTGCCCCGTGGTGTACACCAGCATGGTGCTCGAGCCGTACATGACGTAGCCCGCGGCCACCTGCTGGCAGCCCGGCTGCAGCACATCCGCCTTGGTGCCGCGGCCGGTGCTGCTGAGTCGGCGATGGATGCTGAAGATGGTGCCGACCGCCGAATTGACGTCGATGTTGGATGAGCCGTCGAGCGGATCGAACAGGACGGCGTACTTGCCGACCGGCGAGTCGGGGGGCACCGGGATGATGTCCTCGTCCTCCTCGCTGCCCATGACGCAGACGCGGCCGGTGTGTTTGAGACAGTTCTTGATCGTTTCGTTGGCCAGCAGGTCCAGCTTCTGCTGTTCCTCGCCCTGAACGTTGGTGGCCCCCTGGCTGCCCAGGATGTTGACCAGACCGGCCCGGCGGATGGCCGCGGCGATGATCTTGGCCGCCAGGGCGATGTCGTAGAGCAGGTTGGACAGCTCGCCCGTCGCCTCGGGATACCGTTCTTCCTGATCGAGAATGAACCGCTCGATGGTGGTGACGGACGTCTGCACGGAACCCCCAAACCGGTGTGAGTGAGCGTCACCGCACGTCATACTCCGCGGTGCCGAGCCGGGACGTCACCGTCATCCGGCGGCCATCGGTCCGCACGGTGACGGTCCCCTCCTGATCGGTGCGGTGCACCGCCACGCCGTGCGCGTCGAGCCTGGCCAGGGCGGCCGGCGACGGGTGGCCGTAGTCGTTTCGCCCGACCGAGATCACCGCCACCCGGGGCGCCAGGGCCGCGAGCCAGGCATCGCTGGTGCTGCCGCGGCTGCCGTGGTGCCCCACCTTCAACAAGTCCACCGGGCCCACCCGGCCGGCCATGGCGGACTCGGCCGGGAAACCGGCGTCGCCGGCAAAGAGCGCCTGGAAATCGCCGTACTCGAGCAGCAGGACCAGCGAGTCCTCGTTGACGTCCTGGCCCCACCCGATCCACTGGCGGGCCGGGTGCAGCGCGGTCAGCCGGACCCCGTCCAGCTCAAGCCGCTCGCCGGTCCGCATCGGGTGCCAGGGCACCCGCCGGGCGAGCAGGCGTGCCAGCCAGGCAGTGTACCGTAGGTCCGCGACGTCCGCCCCGGGCTCGACGACGAAGCCGGTCGGCACCCGGTCCATCACCGACGGCAGACCGCCGAGGTGGTCTGCGTGGACGTGAGAGAGAATGGCGAGCGCCAGGGTCCGGGCGCCATGGCGAGCCAGGAATGGGGCGACCACCCGGCGGCCGGCGTCAATGCCCTCACCGGCCGGCCCCGCGTCCACCAGGAGCCAGCGGCCCGCCGGGGTGCGGATCGCGGCGGCGTCCCCCTGCCCCACATCAAGAAAATGTAATGTGAGGCTCCCATCGCTGTCAGTCGCGCCGGCGACAGTGGCCGGAACCAGCCGCAGCCATAACACCGTCACGAGCACCCACCCGACCCGGCGTCCCGCCTCCCAGCGCGTATTGTGCAATTGCGTGCACCACAGTCCCGCCATCAGCGCGAGCACCCACGGCACCGTGGCGGTCGGACTCTGCGGCTCGACCAGAACGTGCCCGGCCGGGACGCCGGCGCCGGCGCCCGCGATCAGCTCGAGCAGGTGAAGCATGAGCCCGGCGCCGGCGGCGAAGGGGCGGGCCAGCGATTCGTGAAGCGGGAAGAGGAGTAGACTGGCCAGCACGCCGGGCACCGCCACCGCCGCGATCGGGATGGCGGCGAAGTTGAGGACGATACCGATCGGCGCGGCCGACCCCAGCGCCCAGGCGGTGATGGGCGCCGTGGCCAGGGTAGCGCCGATCGACGAGCCCAGGGTCCGCCAGCCGAAGCTCTGGCCCAAGGCCCGATCGGTCCACCGGCTGAAGCGGGTGGCGCCCCAGAGGGCCGCGGCCGACAGCCAGCCGCCCAGATCGATGGCAGCCCAGGGGTCGATCAGCAGGACCAGCAGACAGGTCGCGGCCAGCAGCTCGTCGCTGCCGACGTGGCGCTGGCGCAGCCGGCATCGGGCCAGCACCACGGCCAGCGCCGCCGCCCGCGTGGCGGGCGCGGGCCAGCCGATGAAGCCGACGTACAGCGTGGCAGCCGCCGCGGCAGCGACCAGGGCGGATTCCCGGCGGACCTGGGCCAGGCGCAGGACGAGAAACACCCAGGCGGCGATCAGGCCGACGTGGAATCCGGAGATCGAGAGCAGGTGGACCAGGCCGGACTGGGCAAACCGATCCTGCAGCTCCCGGTCAATCCCTCCCCGGCGGCCGAGCATGAGCGCGTCGACCAGGGGTGCACGACTGCCGTACAAGGCTCGGCTGGCCCGCGCCAGCAGGCTGCGAAGGCGGGCCGGGGCACTTGGAGCGCCGCGCGGGGTGTCAGCCCCCCGGACCACGAGCGTGCCGGCGGCCCTGCCGCCAGCTCCGGGGCGGGGAATCCATACCGCCTCGACCAGGCACTCGCGCCCGGCGTCCGCGGGAGACCCACGGGGCCAACGCGCCGCCACCTCGCCGCGGCATCGGGCGCCGAGCGGCGCCACCTGCGCGCTGCCGCCTTCCGGACCGATCGGCTCGGCCAACCGGACGACCAGCTGGACACGGCCCGCCGGGAGCCGGGCAGCGCAGCTGTCGGAGTCGGCCTGCCGGGCCAGCTCGCCGCCGGCGCGCCCCAGCAGCAGCGCGGCCGCCAGCAGGAGCGGCAGCGGCCGGCCCGCGGCAAGCGCCGCCAGGAGGGCCCCGACCACGCCGAGCGGACTCCCGAAATGCAGGAGGCCGGTCGCCAGACCGGCCTCGTACCCCGCCGTGAACAGCAGTGCCGGCCGGGCTCTCATCGGGCCCGGCCGCCGCCGTCTACTCCTGCCGAGGACCGCCTCGCGCGCCACACCTCGGTGCCAGCGCGATCTTGCGAAGACCGTCCATCATGGCCACGTCTATGGCCGCGCGGCTCTGGTCCTTCTCCAGGTTCACCTCGGTCAGGACCGAGCCGGTTCGGCTGGCGACGTAGCGAGGCGGCACCCGGTTGAGGGTGTACACCAGGGCGTCCTCGCGACACAGCTCGCAGCCGCAGAAATCGGGATACTGGGAACGCAGGGCCTCGTAGGCCGCCCGGACGTGGTCTTCCACCAGATTCTGAATCACAGTACCGCCAAGGCCGGCTGGTCGACCGCGGCCGTGAAAGTAGAGCCGGTGGTACCGGTGAGCCGGCACCGATGGTATTGGCCGACCGCGGTCGCGGGGAGCTCGAGCAGGACGAGCTGGTTGCCCCGGGTGCGCCCCAGCATGAGATCACCCCGACGCGCGGGACGCTCGACCAGCACTTCGTCCACCCGCCCGACCCGGCCGGCATTCTTGCGCCGGGCGACCTGGCGCACCCGCTCGATGAGCCGGTCGAGCCGGTCGGACGCCACCTCGTCCGGGATGTGGCCGGCCAGGCGAACCGCCGGCGTGCCGTCCCGGACCGAATACTTGAACGTATACGCGTCGTCGAAATCGGCCTCATCCACCAGCGAGAGGGTTTCTTCGAACTGCGCTTCGGTCTCGCCCGGGAAGCCGACGATGAGATCGGTCGAGAGCGTAATGCCCGGGATGGCGGCTCGTAGCTCGGCCACCACCGCCAGGTACCGCTCCCTGGTGTACCGGCGCAGCATCCGCCGCAGCACCGGATCCGAGCCGCTCTGGGCGGGAAGATGGACGTGCTCGCACACCGTGGCCGTGGTGGCCATGGCTTCGATGACCCTGGGGGTGAAGTCGATGGGGTACGGGCTGGTGAACCGCAGCCGGCGGACCCCGTCCACCGCCCCGACCGCGCGGAGCAGGTCGGCAAAGTCGTGCGTTCCGTCGTGGTAGCTGTTGACCGTCTGGCCCAGCAGGGTCACTTCCGTGGTGCCCGTCGCCGCCAGTCCGGCGACTTCACGGACCACGTCGTCGAGACGCCGGCTCCGCTCGGGCCCCCGGGTATGGGGCACGATGCAGAAGGTGCAGCGGTAATCGCAGCCCCGCTGGACCGTCACGAAAGCGGTCGGACCCGATTCCCGCATCGCGGGCACGTCTTCGTAATGCTCCCAGGAGCGGAACTCGGTGTCGCTCAGCCGCCGCCCGCTCTCGGCGAGGCCGATCAGGGCCGGGAGGTTGCGGTACGCATCGGGGCCAACGACCAGATCGACGCGGGGCACCCGGTCGAGCAGCGCGGGCCCGAGTCGCTGGGCCATGCAGCCCACGACGCCGAGCACGTCTCCCGGCCGCTTGTGGCGCTGGAGCTCGCCCATGCGGCCGATCACCCGCTGTTCCGCGTTCTCCCGCACGGCGCAGGTGTTGACCAGCATGACGTCTGCCTCGGCGGGATCGTCGGCCTGGACGTAGCCCGCTCCGCCGAGGACGCCGAGCATCAGCTCGGAGTCGGCCACGTTCATCTGACAGCCGTAGGTCTCGATGTAGACCCGCTTCATGCCTGCCCCTTCCCCGACCTGATTCGCCCCGGCGGCCGTCACGGCTACGGCCGCACCGTCACGCCGAGGTTGACCAGGAACGAGCGTTCCTTGAACTCGCCAGCGGAACGCCACACGTGCTCCAGTCCCAGGTCGACTCCGGCCCGCCCCTGGGCAAACCTGACGCCCGAGCCCGCGGAGACGCCGAACTCCTTGGGTTGTCGCCCGGTCTCCACCGGGAACGGCAGGACGCCGTACCGGAAGCCGAACCGAAGCGGCCGGCGAGTGGGCCGGCGGACGTCGGGAATGTACTCACCGCCCAGGGACACCTCGTATGAATTGTCGGCCCCGACGCCGCCCTGCGCCAGCAGATCGCTGTTGGCGCCCGACCAGGTTCGGGTCAGCAGCTGGGTCGCCAGCTCGAAGTTCGGACTGGCCTGCCACCGCAAGCCCAGGCCGAAGCTGTAGGGCAGGTCCACGGTGGATACCCGGGTCGAATCCCGATCCACATTGGCATGCCCGTCCGACCGCACCGTGGCGGCTACGCTGAACCGGGGCCCGAAGTTGCGGATCACACCCAGCTCCCCGCCGATGCCGGCGTACGACAGCTCGGCGGCCTGGGTGGCCGACTGATAGGTGGAATCGTCGAAGGCGCGCCGGAACCGGAGGCGGACCGACCCGGTCATGATGTGGAAGGCGGCGCCGAACGACCAGTCGTCGCTTGCCCGGTACGCGCCGGCCAGGCGGAGATCACTCAGGCCGCCGCGGCTGCTCAGGGTGTCGTTCACGGCGACCGGCACATCGCGCAGCAGCAGGGTGTCGGCGGTCGCCAGGGTGAAGTCCCGGGCCGCATAGTTGGCGAAGCTGATCCCCAGCACCGCCGGATATTTCCTGATCGGGCCCGCGATCGAGACGAAAGGGAAGCGCGTTTCCCGCAGCCCACGGCTGCCGGCCGGATTGTCCACGTGCCGGAAGTCCTGCAGGGAGCTGAACCCGGCCGAGAGCACGGTGACGCGGCCAAGGGCCGCGGGGTTGAGGCCGGATTCACCCTCGAACAGACCGAAGGCGCCGCCGGTCGCAAACGTTCGGGTGCTGAGCGGGCGGCCCGGCATGCCCAGGCCCCGGACGCCGAACTGCGACGACTGCGCCAGGGCCCTTCCCGGGAGCAGGGCCAGCACGAGCAGCAGGAGGACTCGTCGCACTTAGGGGTTCTCGAAGGGAAAGGCGCGCTGATAGGTAACCCGGAGCCGAGGGGCCACCGGCACGGAGGGGTCGGGGCCGTGCGATCGGCTGGAATAGAAGACGCCACGGGCAAAGGTGGCCGCCTCGGGCAGCATCTGGAGATAGATGCTGTGCGGCCGCGCCCTCACCGCCTGCCACAGCCGAACGATATTGGTGACGTCGAGCCTGACGGTATCGGTCACGAAGGTGGGCAAGGTGTCGAGCGGCAACAGCGAGTCAACCGGGGACTTGGCCCCGATGTCTCCCAGAACCGGCTTGGGATAGAAGAACGCCGGGTCGCCCCGCAGGCCGATGATCGGCCTGGCCGGCGTCAACTCGAGCGTCGCGCGGACGATGGTGGACGAGTCGAGGAACGCATCGGGCAGGTCGAACCGGATCAGCGCCCGCGATGAGGGCTCCCCACCGATGGTCAGAAGGCTATCCACCGGCACGACCGGATTCTGGGTGACGAACGTGTTGAACGCCGTGCCGCGGCTGAACGTCTGCTTCCGGATCGTCCCGGTATCGGGCAGCACGTCGGCCGTGACGAAGGTGGTGAAGCTGGCCCCCGTGTTCGATCGGACCGAGCCGACTCGGACCCCGGTCGGGGCCACGGCGGTCATCCGGAGGCCGATGGCCAGGGTACTGTCGGCGCCCGTCAGCGCAATCCGGCCCAGCTCGTCGCCCTGCAGCGTGGCGGTCACGGTCCCGGCGCGAAGGGTGTCCGGCACCACCACGCTGTCGATCAGGTTGGGGTCCGCCAGCAGGGGGTCGATCGTGGCGAAGGTGGCGGTGCTGTCCACCGCGCTGGGCAGGCGGTACAGGTAGAGCCTGAGGCCTTGGACCAGCGTGTCCCGCGCCAGCAGCGTCACGCTGATCGTGGCCGAGTCGACCGTGTAGCTGCGGAGGGTGTCGAGCACCCGCACCTGATCGCTTCGGGGGAAGAAGCGATAGATCGCGCGGTCCTCCGACGCGGCGTAGCCGCTCGACAGCAGCAGGGCCACCCCCCGCCCCCGGCCGATGTACCCCCCGCTGGCGAAGTCCGCCGCGTTGGGAAAGCTGCTGTCCCGGTTGGCGGTGGCGGGCACGACCGTGTCGAGGACCCGGGCCGAGCCCCCTGGACAGAGCTGGGGGCAATCGGCGGGGGAGGTCAGCTTTTCCTGGCAGGCCGTGACCACCGCGGCCAGCACCAGCACCGCGGCCACCCAGCGGCTTGCCCCGCTCACGCCAGCTGCTCCGGTCCGAACGCCGACGGCAGCAGCTCTGCCATCGTCCAGTGCACCGTGCCGCCCGACCCCACCCCGGTCACGATCAGGTCCCGGCCGAACTCGGAGAGCACCTGCCGGCAGGCGCCGCACGGCGCGGCCGGCGGATCGGCATCGGTGGCCACGACTGCCCGGCGGAGCCGCCGGGCCCCCGACGCCACGGCCGCGCATACCGCCGCCCGCTCGGCGCAGATGGTGAGCCCGTACGAGGCGTTCTCGACGTTGCAGCCGATGAACACTCGGCCGTCCTCGGCCTCGATCGCGCAGCCGACGCGGAATCGGGAATACGGCGCATAGGCCTCCTGCTGCACCGCCCGCGCGGCCTCCACCAGGGAATCAGTCACACCAGACCTCGGTCAGGAACGACGTGCCCGCCGGCAGCGGCGGGACGCCCAGGAAGTCGGCCACGGTCTGGCCGACGTCGGCGAAGGTGCGGCGGCGGCCCAGGTCCACCGGCCGCACGCGGGGGCCAAACGCCAGCAGCGGGACGACCTCGCGGGAGTGGTCGGTCGACGGCGTCGTGGGATCGTTGCCGTGATCGGCGGTAAAGATAACGAGGTCCTCCGCTCTCACTCCGGCCAGCAGCTGGGGGACGGCTTGGTCCAGTGCCCGCAGCCCGTCATGGAATCCGGCCACGTCGTTGCGGTGACCCCAGCTCTGGTCGAACTCTATCACGTTGGCGAGCAGGAGCCCGCGCTCCATCGAGGCCAGGACCGCCTCGATGAGGGCATAGGCCTCGTCGTTCGTGGCGGTGTGGCTGCTGCTGATCCCCCGCCCGGCAAACAGGTCATCCACCTTGCCCACACCAACCCGCGGCACGCCGGCCTGGACCAGGCGGTCGAGCAGGGTCTGGCCGGGCGGCGGGAGGCTGAAGTCCTTTCGCCGGGGCGTCCGGACCCACCGGCCGGGTGATCCCGCGAACGGGCGCGCGATCACCCGGGAAACCCCATGCTCGTCCTGGAGCAGTTCCCGGGCAGCCTGGCAGGCGGCATACAGCTCGGCCAGCAGTACCGTTTCCTCGTGGGCCGCCACCTGGAAGACGCTGTCGGCCGAGGTGTAGACAATCCAGGCCCCGGTCCGGCGGTGCTCCTCGCCCAGCTCATCGAGGACCTGCGTGCCCGAAGCCGGGCGATTGCCCAGCACCCCGCGGCCGGTCGCCCGGGCGAAGGCATCGATGACCTCCGCCGGGAACCCGTGGGGATAGGTGGGGAACGGCCGGGACAGTACCAGTCCGCACAACTCCCAATGGCCGGTGGTGCTGTCCTTGCCCGGGCTCGCCGGCTCGGCCACCCCCCAGGCCGCCCGCGGCTGAGGAATCGCCCTCACCCCCTGCAGCGGAGCGCAGCAGCCGAGGCCGAGGGCCTCGAGGTTGGGAAGGGCGAGGCCACCCACCGATCGGGCGACGTTCCCCAGGGTGTCGCTGCCGGTGTCGCCGTAGCGCTCCGTGTCGGCGGCCGGGCCGATGCCGAGCCCGTCCAGCACGATGATGGCGGCGCGGCGACTCACGGGCGCGGCACGCTGGAGACGAAGCGGAATCGGAGCGCGGTGAGCGCCTGGTCCAGCAGCTGGCGCTCGTCCGGCTCCAATCGGCCCTCCGTCTTCTCGGCCAGCATGCCGAGCGTGTCGATCAGGGTCTGCGCTATCGTGCGGAGACCACCGGCCCCCTCCGCGCCGGGCGGCAGCTGCCCTTGCAGCGCCGATTCCGCCTGATGGGCCAGGCCCAGCACCAGCGACGCAAAATGGGGGTTCATATCGGTTCGTCGGCGACGTATCGTCTGGCCACTCGAGCTCCCAGTGCGGTCAGCAGCTCGTAGGCGATCGTCCCGGCCGCCTCGGCCTGCTGGTCGAGCGAGATGCCGGCGCCGTAGACGGTGGCCACCTCGCCGATCGCCGTCGGCCGATCGGCCACGTCCACCATCGTGAGGTCCATCGTGACGCGCCCGACCACCGGCACGACGGCTCCGCCGAGCTCCACCAGGCGAGCCGGCCGGCTCGCCGGCCCGTGGGCCGAGCGCAGAAAGCCGTCGGCATAGCCCATGGCGAGGGTCGCCACCGTGGTGGGCCGACGGGCCCGCCAGGTCGCGCCGTAGCTCACCGACTCGCCCGCGGTCAGCCGTCGCACCGCCACCACCCTGGCGCGAAGCGAGGCCACCGGTTTCGGCGCTTCGTCCCCGGCCGACCCACCGTAGAGGAAGATGCCCGGCCGAATCAGATCGCCGGCGTAGGTCGACCCCCGAAGCGCGGCCGCACTGTTGGCCGCATGAACCAGGGGTGGGCGTCGCGGGAAGGCGGCGAGGACGGTGTGGAATCGGCGCCACTGCTCGGCGGCCGATGCGGGGTCGGTATCGGCACTGTGGAAGTGGGTGAAGGTACCTTCCCAGCCCGGGGCATTGCGGAGCAGGCTCGCCGTCGCGGCCACCACGGCCTCGTCGTCCCAGCGGACGCCCGCCCGGCTCATGCCGGTATCGATCTCGAGATGAAACGGCTGCCCGGAACGGGCGGTCCACGCTTCGAGCGCGGCGGCATCGCCGATGGCAGGCCGGAGCCCGTGGACCAGATAGCCCTCGATCGAGTCCGGCACCAGCGGGCTCGCTACCAGGATGGGGCGGCCGATCCCGGCGGTCCGCAGGGCGGCGCCTTCCTCGATCGTGGCCACGCCATAGCCCCACGGCTCGAGCGGCTCGAGCGCCCGGGCCACCGCAAGAGCGCCCAGGCCATAACCGTTAGCTTTGACCATCGGCAGCAGCCGGCTTCCGGTGAGCGAGGCGAGCCTGCGCGCGTTGGCCCTGAGCGCGCCCAGGTCGACGTCCACCCAGGCGCGGGCCGTGTCGGGAGTGAGGGTCATGGCAAGCCGGCGGTATCATATTTCTGGCGAGGCATAAATGCAAGACAATTCAGCGCTTGGACGCGCGATTGCGATGGTGCGCGACCTCCGCCGGCGCTGCCCCTGGGACCGGGCCCAGACCCGCGTCTCGCTCCGGCCCTACCTGGTCGAGGAGGTGCTTGAGCTCGACCACGCCCTGGGTGAGGGCGACCCGGGCGAGATCAAGGGGGAGCTGAGCGACCTGCTATTGCATCTGGCCTTCCAGCTGGTGATCGCGGAAGAGCTGGGCGAGTTCTCGGCCGATGAAGTCGCCGGGGCGCTGGAGGACAAGATGCGGCGGCGTCATCCCCATCTGTTCGAGCTGGGTGAAGGCGAGCCGTGGGAACGGATCAAGCGCCGGGAACGCCGCGGCCGCTCCCTGGCGGGGATCATCCCCACCCTGCCGGCGCTGCTCAAGGCGGTCCGGCTGCAGGAACGGGCGGCTTCGGTTGGCTTCGATTGGCCCGACACTGCCGGCCCGCTCGCCAAAGTGCAAGAGGAGCTGGACGAAGTCGCCGCCGAGCTGGTGACGGCGGCTCCGGCTCGGCCGCCCAAGCGCCGATCCGATCCGAATACCCCTGCACCTGCTCCGAGCGAGCGGCTGAGCCAGGAGATCGGCGACCTGCTGTTCGCCGTGGTCAACCTCGCCCGCAAGGCCGGCATCGATCCCGGCACCGCGCTGGATGGGGCCAACCGGAAGTTCCGCCACCGTTTCGAGGCGGTCGAGCGGCTGGCCGAGCAGCGCGGCGTCGAGGTCGAACGGGCCGGGCTCGAGCTGTTGGATGGTCTGTGGAACGAGGTCAAGCTGGCCGAGCGAAGGTGAGGCGCGCTCCGGCTGTAGCTGCTCCGGCCGACTTCAGGGATAGAGCCGGTGGAGCTGGCGGGGAAATGCGATGGCCTCCCGGATGTGCGGGATCCCGGCGATCCAGGCCACCGTCCGCTCGATGCCGAGCCCGAAGCCCGAGTGGACGAAGGTGCCGAACTTTCGAAGATCGAGGTACCACCGGTAGGCCTCGGGGTCGAGACCCTGCTGCTGGATCCGCGTCAGCAGCTTGTCGTAGTCGTCCTCGCGCTGGGACCCGCCGATGATCTCCCCGTAGCCTTCCGGTGCCAGGCAGTCGTTGTTGAGCACCGTCCGGGGGTCGTCCGGGTTCTCCTTCATGTAGAACGCCTTGACCTGCTTGGGATAGTTGAACACGAACACCGGGCGATCATATTCCTTGGCCAGCAGCGTCTCGTCGTCCCCACCGAGATCGGAGCCCCAGGTGACATCGGAGCCGAGGCCGGCAAGCCGGGCGATGGCATCGGTATAGCTGATCCGGGGGAACGGCGCGGTCACCCGCTCCAGCGGCGCGGTGTCCCGCTCCAGCTGCTTGAGCTCCTCCTGCCGCCGCTCCAGCACCCGCGCCACCACATAGCTGACGAACGACTCCTGCAGCTGCATGTTGGCGTCCGAGTCGTTGAAGGCGACCTCGGGCTCGACCATCCAGAACTCGGTCAGGTGTCGCCGGGTCTTCGATTTCTCCGCCCGGAAGGTGGGCCCGAAGCAATAGACCTTGCCCAGGGCGGCCGCCGCGGCCTCGACGTAGAGTTGCCCGGTCTGCGCCAGGTACGCTTTCCCCAGGTCGAAGTAGTCGGTGGCGAACAGATTGCCCGCCTCCTCGCCGATCGCGCCGGTCAGGATCGGGGTGTCGACCAGGGTGAAGCCTTCCTGGTAGAAGTAGTCCCGGATGGCCTGTTCCACCTCGTGGCGGACCCGGGCCAGGGCCACCTGGCGGCGGCTCCGGAGCCACAGGTGTCTATGCTCAAACAGGAACGTCGTCCCATGTTCTTTGGGGGAGATCGGGTAGTCAGGGCTGGCCCCGATCAGCTCGAGGCCGGTGACGGTGAGTTCCACGCCGCCCGGGGAGCGGGGATCGTCACGGACGAGGCCCGTCAAGGCCACGCTGGTCTCCTGGGTCAGCCCCGCGAAGCCCGACCAGGTCTCCTCCGATACCTCTTTCTTGGACAGGACCCCTTGCACGGTGCCCGTGCCGTCCCGAAGGACGACAAACGCGATCTTCCCGCTCGACCGGGTCGTCACGACCCAGCCGCGCACGGTGACCGTCTCGCCCAGGTGCCCGCGCAGCTCGCTGATCCGCACTGCCGTCATGGCCATTCCGGGCTGAAGGGGGGGAGGTCCAAGGGAGCGTTGAGTCTAGTCCTGCTCCTGGGG
>DATAOR010000052.1:0-4084 GCA_036265635.1 Gemmatimonadales bacterium | reverse complement strand
TTCCAGCCCCTGATCGATCGGGTGGGAGAGCTGGTCGGCCGGTCGTACGACCGCTCCAGCGAGGAACGGGCGTCCTACCGGGTGCTGGCCGACCATGCCCGGGCGGTGAGCTTCCTCCTGGCCGACGGAGTCTATCCCGGCAACGAGGGCCGCGGCTACGTGCTCCGCCGGATTCTCCGCCGGGCGGTGCGCCATGCCTGGTTGCTCGGCCGGCACGAGCCGACGCTGGCCCCGCTGACCGAAGTCGTCGTGGCCGAGATGGGTGGCACCTATCCCGAGCTGCGGGAGAAGGCGGCGTACCTCCGCGAGGTCACCGAGAACGAGGAGCATCGCTTCCTCGAGACCATCGAGGGCGGGCTGCGCCGGCTGGAGGAGATCTTCGCCACCGGCGCCCACGTGATCCCCGGCGAGGAAGCGTTCAAGCTGTACGACACGTTCGGCTTCCCCATCGATCTGACGGGCATCATCGCCGAGGAGCGCGGCGTCGCGGTGGACACCGCCGGGTTCGAGCGCGCGCTCGCCGCGCAGCGCAGCCGGTCGCGCGCGGCGCGCAGCCGGACCCCGGCCGGCTCGAACGGGGCGGGTGCGCCCGCCGTCCATACCGGCAAGGCCGGCGCCTGGCGCAGCGTCCGGCGCGGCAAGCAGAAGTTCGTCGGCTATCAGACCACCGAGACCGAGACCGACATCCTGGCCTTCCGTCAGGACGGCCCGCGGGTGGAGCTGCTCCTCCATGAGAACCCGTTCTACGCCGAGTCGGGCGGGCAGGTGAGCGACATCGGCGCCGTCCAGGGCGAGGGATGGGCGCTCCCGGTGGACGCGGTGCGCAAGGACCCCAAGGGGACCGTGGTGAGCGGGTCGCTCGGCCAGGGATTCGAGCCCGCCACGGTGCGGGCCCAGGTCGACGCCCCCCGGCGCCACGACATCGAGCGGAATCACAGCGCCACCCACCTGGTGCACTACGTGCTCCGGCAGCACCTGGGCCCCCACGTGCGGCAGCAAGGGTCGCTGGTCCAGTCCGACCGGCTGAGATTCGACTTTTCCCACCACGGGCCGATCGAGCCGGCCGTCCTCCACGCCATCGAAGCGGACGTCAACGCGCTGGTGCTGGCCAACCAGCCCGTCACCACCCGCGAGATGCCCTATCCCGACGCCCTGGCGCTGGGCGCCATGGCGTTCTTTTCCGAAAAGTACGGCGATGTCGTCCGGGTGGTGCAGATGGGTCCGTCGATCGAGTTGTGCGGCGGGACCCATGTCCGGACGACCGGACAGGTAGGCACCTTCCGGTTCTCGGGGCAGAGCGGGGTGGCCGCGGGAGTCCGCCGGATCGAGGCGGTGACGGGGACCGGCGCGCTCAAGGCGGTGCGCGAGCTGGAGCTGCGTCTGGCGCAGGTGGCGGAGACGCTCAAGGCGCAGCCCGAGCACGTGGTCCGTCGAATCGAGCAGTTGCTGGAAGAGCGGCAGCGCCTCGAGGCCCGGCTGGGCGAGGCGCTGAAGGGCGGCGGCGGCTCGGCGGTGGTGGGGGACGTGACCCAGGTCAACGGCGTGCAGCTGACCGTGGCCGACACGGCCAGCGAGGACCGGACCGAGGTGGGGCAGATCGCGGACCGGTTTCGAGCGGACAAGCGGGACGCCGTGCTGGTGCTGTTCAGCCAAGCCGGGCGGGGGGCCATTCACGTGGCTCTCACCGATGACCTGGTATCGGCCGGCCGCCGGGCCGGCGACCTGGTCAACCGGATCGCGGCCCTGAGCGGCGGCAAGGGCGGCGGCCGGCCGCACTTCGCCTCGGCCGGGGCGGGCGATCCGGCCCGGCTCGCGGCCGCCCGGGCGGCCACGCCCGGCCTGGTGTCGGCCTGGCTCCAGGGCGAGGAGGCGTGACGCTGGAGGCCTGGCTGGACCGTCATACGGCCGCCGCGCCTCCGGCCTTGCGCGCCCGGGTGGTCGAGCATGCCCTTGCCGGCGCGGACGCTCCGGTCCCGGCCCGGCTGGCGGCGGCGGGCCAGGCCGCCCTGGCCCGAGTCCTGGCCCACGCCGGCGACCGGTCGGTCGCCCTCGACCTCCTGGCGGCCGACGCCTTGATCACACTCGCTCTGCTGGCTCAGGCGGAGCTTGCGCCCGCCGGGCTGAGCGCCTTTGCCGCCTCGCTGCTGCCCGGCGGGCGGCCGCCCACGTGATCGACCTCCATTCCCATCTCCTGCCCGGCGTGGATGACGGCTCCCGCACCGTGAAGCGGTCGGTCGAGGTGCTGCGACGGATGGCCGAACTCGGGCTGACCGACGTCTGTCTGACCCCGCATCTTCGCGCCAATGACACGGTGGACGCTCCGCCCGCCAGGCACGACGAGGCGTTCGCGGCCCTGCGCGCCCAGGCCCCGCCGATGCCTCGACTGCACCGCGGCGCCGAGGTGATGCTCGACCGACCGCTGCCGCGCGAGGCGGAGCGGATGCGGCGGATTACCCTCGGCGGCTCCCGGTACATTCTGGTCGAGTTCCCCCGGCTGGTGGCCGGGGACTCCGTGACCAACGCGCTGACCCGGGTGCGCGATGCCGGCCTGCTGCCGATCCTGGCCCATCCCGAGCGCTATAGCGCCTGCTCCGTCGAGGCGGTGACGTTCTGGCGCGGCCTCGGCGCCCGGATGCAGGTGGATGCCACCACGCTGCACTCGCCCCAGGCGCGGGGCCAGCGGGCGAGGCAACTGGTTGCGGCAGGCCTGGCCGACATTCTGGCGGGCGACAACCACGGCGACGAGCGGTCCGTGGCCGCGGGCGCCGACTTCCTCAACGCGCTGGACGGCGAGACTCAGGCCGACCTGCTGACGGTGCGGAATCCCGGCGCCATTCTCCGCGACGAGCCGCTGACCGAGGTCCCGCCACTGGCGATCCGGCGAACGTTCTCTCAGCGCCTTCGCCGGCTGCTGGGAGGCGAGTCCTGAGCCCGGCGGAGCGGGTGGAGGCCGCGCTCGAGCGGCTGGGAGGCCTGGTCCAAGCCAGCCGGGCGTTGGCTCCGCTGGTGGGGCGGGTGGCGGATCGGTATGCCCAGGTGCTCCGCGGGGGCGGGACGCTGTACTTCTGCGGCAACGGCGGCAGCGCCGCCGACGCCCAGCACCTGGCGGCCGAGTACGTGGTCCGGTATACCGCCGACCGCCGGCCGCTGGCCGCGATGGCGTTGACCACCGACAGCTCGATCCTGACGGCCGCGGGCAACGATCTGGGATTCGAGCGCGTGTTCGCCCGCCAGGTGGAGGCCCACTGCGGGCCGGGCGACTTGCTGGTGCTGCACAGCACCAGCGGCCGCAGCCCCAATCTGCTGGCGGCCGCGCGGGCTGCCCGGACCCTGGGCACCGGCACCGTGGCCTTTCTCGGCGGCGGGGGAGGGGCCCTGGCGGGGGAGGTGGAGCTGGCCGTGGTGGTGCCCTCCGCCGACACCGGCCAGATCCAGCTGCTCCACCTCGCGCTCGAGCACGTCGTCGTCGAGCTGGTCGAGGCCGCGCTGCTCGGCGCGGAGTGAGCCGGTGATCGTGCTGAGCGGGCGCACCGCGCTGGTGACCGGCGGCAGTCGGGGCATCGGGCGTGCGACGGCCCTGCTGCTGGCGCAGGCCGGCGCGGACGTGGCGCTGACGTACCACCGCCGTGTCGCCGATGCAGAGCAGGTGGCGGGAGAGATTCGCGAGCTGGGCCGGCGGGCGCTCGTGATCGGTGGCGACCTGGCGGACCCCGGCGTGTCCGCGCGAATGGCCGAGACGGTCCGCGACGCGTTCGGCCGGCTCGACTGTTTCGTGGCCAACGCCGGCGTCTGGCCCTCCGAGGAAGTGCCGCTGGGGCGGCTGGAGCCCGGGCGCTGGCGAGCGACCATGGCCGCCAATCTCGATGCCGTCTACCACAGCACCCGCGCGGCGCTCGGCCTCATGGGCCCGGGTGGACGGGTGGTGATCGTGGCCAGCACCGCTGGGCAGCGCGGCGAGGCGTTCCATGCCGACTACGCCGCTACCAAGGGCGCGGTCATCGCGCTGACCAAGTCGCTCGCCATCGAGTACGCGCCGGACATCCTGGTCAACTGCGTGGCACCGGGCTGGGTCGACACCGACATG
>DATAOR010000051.1:0-8758 GCA_036265635.1 Gemmatimonadales bacterium | reverse complement strand
CGACACCCGGACCCAGGGCCTCGACATCACCGCCGACTACCGGGTCCCGGCCGGGGCCAACGGCACGCTCGACCTGACCGCCGGGTTCAACTACACGCGCAACAAGATCACCCACGTGGACCCGCTGCCTCAGGTGCTGGTGGACGCGGGCTCGACCGAGCCGGGGCTGCTCGACTCGGTGACGGCCATCGGGATCCAGGACGAGCGGCCCGACTGGCGCGGCACCTGGCAGGCCAACTACACCATCGGCCGGGTGAGCGCGCTGGGCCGGTTCTCCTACTACGGCGGCTTCAGCTCGGCCCAGCCCGGCTTCTGTGATCTGTGCCGGGACAACTACGGCGGCAAGGGCCTGACCGACGTGGAGCTGGGCTACCGGTTCAACCTGATCAAGCTGTCGGTCGGCGTGCGCAATCTGTTCGACGTGTACCCCGACCAGCCCAGCTCGACGGTGGTGGTGGACGATGCGGGGGACACCGCCCGCGATTTCAACAACAACTTCGGCACCTTCCCCTGGGCCGCGGCGTCGCCGTTCGGCTACAACGGACGGTTCATGTACGCCCGGACGGAGATTCAGCTGGCGCGGTAGTGCCCGGGTGGGATCAGGGTCGGTTCGGGTTCCGGCAGACTTCACCACAGACTTCACCACGGAGGCACGGAGGGCACGGAGAACAGCGGGGAGCACGTGGGTGTGCTGTTACCCTCAATGCCTCTCACTGTTCTCCGTGCCCTCCGTGCCTCCGTGGTGCTTCCGTCGACGCCAGAGTCGGCAGCCCGCCCGGCCTTCCGCCCCCTCCCAGGCGCGGGTAAGATTCGCCACCCCAACCCCGCGAATCTCATGTCCGTCAGCTACGATCTCATCGTCATCGGCGGTGGCCACAACGGGCTGGTGACGGCGGCCTACGCCGCCCGCGCCGGCCTCAAGGTGCTCGTGCTCGAGCGCCGCGAGGTGCTCGGTGGCGCCTGCGTGACGGAGGAGGTCTGGCCCGGCTACAAGGTCTCGACCGCCGCCTACGTCAACAGCCTGCTGCGGCCCGAGATCATCCGCGACCTCGAGCTCAAGCGGCACGGCTTCGAGATGCTGCCGCGCAGTCCCTCGTCGTTCACGCCCTTCCCCGACGGCCGCTCGCTGCTGCTCGGGCCCGACAAGGCGATGACCCATCGCGAAGTGGCCAAGTTCTCGGCCCGGGACGCCGAGGCCCTGCCGCGCTACGAGGCGATGCTGGAGCGGGTGGCCGACTTTCTCGAGCCCACCCTGGTGATGACCCCGCCGAATCCCTGGTCGCTCCGGCCGGGGAACCTGCTCCAGCTGGCCAAGCTGGGGCTCGGCTTCGTCAAGCTGGGGCCGGCCGGCCAGCAGGCGATCGAGATCCTCACCGGCGCGGCGACGCCGATCCTCGACCGCTGGTTCGAGAGCGAGCAGCTCAAGGTCACCCTGGCCACCGATGCCATCATCGGGGCGATGGCCTCGCCCAGCATGCCGGGCACCGCCTACGTCCTGTTCCATCATGTGATGGGCGAGTGCGACGGTGTCCGCGGCGTCTGGGGCTACGTCCGGGGCGGCATGGGCGGCATCAGCAACGCCATCGCCGCGGCCGCCCGGGAGCGCGGCGCCGAGATCCGGACCAGCGCCGAGGTCGGCCGGATCCTGGTCAAGAACGGGCTGGTCCAGGGCGTCGCCCTGGCCGACGGGACCGAGATCCGGGCCCCGCGGGTGGCCTCGGGGGCGGACGCCCAGGTGACCTTCCTCAAGCTGATGGACGCCGGAGACCTGCCCGCCGAATTCGTCGAGGCGGTCCGCCACATCGACTACGCCAGCGCCAGCTGCAAGATCAACGTCGCCCTGAGCGAGCTGCCCGACTTCTCGGCGCTGCCGGGCACCACCCCCGGACCGCAGCACCGGGGCACGATCCACATCTCCCCCACGATGGAGTACATCGAGCGGGCCTACGACGATGCCAAGTACGGCCGGCCGTCCGAGCGGCCCATCATCGAGGCCACCATCCCGAGCGTGCTGGACGACACCCTGGCCCCGCCGGGCCGGTACGTGATGTCGATGTTCACCCAGTACTTCCCGTACCGGCTGGCGCCGGGGCTCTTGCTGGAGCAGGAGAAGGAGAAGTACGCCGACCGCTGCTTCGACCTGATGAATCAGTTCGCCCCCAACTTCAAGCGCTCGGTCGTCGCCCGGCAGATTCTTTCTCCGGTGGACCTGGAGCAGCGGTTCGGCCTGACCGGGGGCAACATCATGCAGGGCGTGATGTCGCTCAGCAGTCTGTCGTTCATGCGGCCGGTCCCGGGCTATGCCGACTACCGGACGCCGGTGCGGGGACTCTACCTCTGCGGCGCGGCCACCCATCCGGGCGGTGGGGTGATGGGGGCCTGCGGCTACAACGCCGCCCGCGAGATCGTCCGGGACGTTCGGGCGTAGCGCCACCCGTCTGCCGAGGCCCGCATGCCCGATCATCACCTCACCATGGCCCAGGCCGCTGCCCGCATCCCGGGGCCGGGGGGCGAGCGGTTCGTCGAGCTGTTCCGCCACGGGAGCCTGAGCGTGGAGCTGTACGCGCCCCGAGGCAGCGACCACCAGCAGCCCCATGACCGGGACGAGGTCTACGTCGTGGTGGCGGGCCGCGGCGCGTTCCGAAACGGCGATGAGCGCCATCCCTTCGAGCCGGGCGACGTGCTCTTTGTGCCGGCCCACGTGCCGCACCGGTTCGAGGACTTCAGTGACGATCTCGCGGTCTGGGTCTTCTTCTACGGCCCCGCCGGGGGCGAGGCCGCCGGGGGCGAGGCTGTCGGGTGAGCGCGCCCCCCGGACCGCAGAGCGGGGCGGCGACCGACCGGCCTGCGGCGAGCCACGACGGCCCCGGCGGGCCCGCCGGCCGGCTCGAGGCCACGCTGCCCCGCGCCGCCTACCTCACGCCGGAGGCGTTCATCCAGGAGCGCGAGCGGATCTTCTGGCGCGAGTGGTTCGTGGTCGGACGCGAGGAGGAAGTGGCCGCGCCGGGCGACTACGTCGTGAAGGACGTTGCCGGCGAGAGCATCCTGGTGGTCCGCACCCGCGACGGCGCCCTGGCCGGCCATTACAACGTCTGCCGCCACCGCGGGTCCCAGCTGGTCCCCGACTGCGCCGCGGGCCGGTTCGCGGGGAGTATCCGCTGTCCCTACCACTCCTGGACCTACACCCTCGAGGGCGAGCTCCGGACCGCGCCCTTTCTGGACGAGGCTGCCGGTCTCGCCCGGGCCGAGCTCTCGCTTCACCCGGTGGGCGTGGCGAGCTGGGGCGGCTTCCTCTTCGTCCACCTGTCCCCGGCGGACGCGGCGGCCCGCGGGCTCAGCCTGGCCGGCCAGCTCGGCGGCGTCCCCGAGCGGCTCGGGCGGTATCCGCTGGCGGAGCTTCGGGTGGCCCGCCGGATCGGCTACGAGGTCGGGGCCAACTGGAAGGTGGTGCTCGAGAACTACAACGAGTGCTACCACTGCGGCCCGGTCCATCCCGAGCTCTGCCGCCTGGTCCCCGCCTTCCGCGAGCGAGGCGGCGCCGAGCTCGACTGGGAGCGCGGCATTCCCCACCGGGACGGCGCCTGGACCTTCACCGCCACCGGCACCACCACCCGCCGGCCGTTTGCCGGCCTGAGCGACGACGAGCTGGTCCGCCACAAGGGCGAGCTGATCTACCCCAACTTCATGCTCAGCCTGAGCGCGGACCACGTCGCGGCGTTCTACCTCCTTCCGCGCGGGCCCGACCGGACCACCATCGTCAACGAGTTCCTGTTCCACCCGTCCGAGATCGACCGGGACGACTTCGACCCGGCCGACGCGGTGGAGTTCTGGAACCTGGTCAACCGGCAGGACTGGGCCATCTGCGAATCGGTCCAGCGGGGCATGACCTCGCGGATGTTCCAGCGCGGCTTCTACGCCCCGATGGAGAGCTGGAGCCTCGACATCCGGCGCTACGTGGGCGAGCGGCTCGGCACCGACCCCGGGGGTGACCGGTGAAGCGCGACTACGAATACGTGGTGCTCGGGCTGGGCGGCTGGGGCAGCGCCGCGGCCTACTGGCTGAGCCGCCGGGCCGGTGCCGACGTCCTCGGCCTGGAGCAGTTCGAGCTGGGGCACGTGCGGGGGGAATCGCAGGACCACTCGCGCATCATCCGGCTGTCCTACCACACCCCGGCCTACGTCGAGCTGGCCAAGCACGCCTTCCGGGCCTGGGCCGAGGTCGAGCGCGAGGGCGGCGAGCCGCTGGTGCTCCGGACCGGCGGGCTCGACTTCGCCCACCGCGAGAGCGCCATCCCGCTGACCAACTACAGCGGCAGCATGGACGCCGCCGGCGTCGCCTACGAGCACCTCGACGCGGCCGAGCTCCGCCGCCGGTGGCCGGTGCTGAAGGTGCCCGACGATGTGCACGGGCTGTTCCAGCCCGAGAGCGGCATTGCCATGGCCGCCCGAGGGAACGCGGCCCACGTCAGGCTGGCGCGGGCCCACGGCGCCACGCTGCTCGACCGGGCGGCGGTGCTGGCGATCCGGGAGACGGGGGGCGAGATCGAGATCGCCACCGCCGACGGCAGCTACCGCTGCCGGCGGCTGGTCGTGGCCGCGGGGGCCTGGACCAATGGTGCCCTCCGGCACTTCGGTCTCCACCTCCCGCTCCGGGTCACCAAGGAGCAGGTGACCTATTTCGCCTCGCCCCACGCGGCGGACTTCGCGCCTGACCGGTTTCCGGTCTGGATCTGGATGGACGACCCCTGCTTCTACGGCTTCCCGACTTTCGGCGAAGCCGGGCCCAAGGTCGGCCAGGATGCGGGCGGCCTCGAGGTGCACCCGGATACCCGCACCTTCGAGCCCGACCAGGCGGCCCTTGGCCGGACCATCGCGTTTCTCGAGCGCTACATCCCCCGCGCGCTGGGACCGGTCATCTACACCAAGACCTGCCTCTACACCCTCACCCCGGATCGCGATTTCGTGATCGACCGCCTGCCCGACCGCCCGGGCGTGGTGGTCGGCGTGGGCGGCGGGCACGGCTACAAGTTCGCCTCGCTGATGGGGAGCATCCTGTCCGAGCTGGCCGTGGACGGCCGCACCGAGCGGAATATCGAGCCGTTCCGGATCGACCGGGCGATTCTCCAGCTGAAGAATCCGCCCGTGAACTACATGGTCTAGCCCGCCGACTAGGGCTCGCGCCGGCCCAGGCTCCGCAGCACCTCCCGATCGAACTGGACCGACAGACTCTCCCGCCGCGAATACGGACCCGGCCGATAGGCCCGGGACTCGACGCCCAGCTGGCTCTGCTCGCAGATATGCCAGTCCTGCCGGTTGGTCATGTCCCAGAACTCCACGCCGTCCTCGGGGTTGAAGGTCGGGTCGCCCAGGGTGGCAGGGTGGAACAGCCACGAGCAGCTGATCAGCGTCCGATTGGTGCCCTGCGGCCAGAGGGTGTGGAACATCACGTAGTCGGGATGGAGGCTCAGCAGCGTGTTGGGGAACAGGGCGTAGTAGTACACCCGATTCATGTCCTCTTCGGGCAGGTCGCCCACCGCGACGCCGCACGACCGGCCGCTCATCGTCATGCTCTCGGCGCCCCGGGTGAGCACCATGAACCCGCCGGTGAAGGGCCCTTCGGTGAGGTCGTTCTCGCCGCTGGTGGGCGGGGTCAGCTTGGCCAGGCCGGGGTGGACCGGACCGCAGTGATAGCACTCCGAATAGTTCTGGAACAGCAGCTTCCAGTTGGCCTTGACGTCGTACTCGATGGTCCGCGCGACCTTCAGGTTGGGCAGGTTGAACCGGCTGAACCGGCCGAGCAGCGGCCCCCAGGCCTGCTCGAACGGCTCCGGGTCCCCCGCCAGGTTGATGAACAGAAAGCCTTCCCAGGCGGCCACCGCGACGGGAAACAGCGGCCACTCCGATTTGTCGAACGCCTCGAGATCACCGCTGCTGGGTGCCCCCAGCAGACGCCCGTCGAGCCCGTAGGTCCAGGCGTGGTAGGGGCACTGGATGGTGCTGCCCAGGTGGCCGGCGTGGGCCTCGCACAGCCGGGTACCGCGGTGGCGGCAGACGTTGTAGAACGCCCGGAACCCGGTGGTATCCCGAAGGACGATCACGCTCTCGGTCCCGATCTCCTGGAGGAAGTAGTCGCCGGGATTGGGGATACGGTCCTCCCGGCCGACGCAGAGCCAGCGGCGCAGGAAGATGTGTTCCAGCTCCTCGCGGTAGATCTCGGGCGAGACGTAGTATTGCCGCGGCAGGGTGCGGGCACCGTCGACTGAGATCTCGGTGGTCTTGAGGAAGCTGGTCACGGCCGGGTCTCCGAACGGGGAAGAGGAAAATATGCCACCGGCCCGGAAGGGCCGAAAGGCGCAGCCCCCATCGGGATGCGCCCTCGGCCCACGGGCGGCGGCTCAACTTCGAGGAGGCGGCATGAAGCCAACGATCTGGCGGCAGGTGGCGGTGGCTCTCGCGCTGGCGGGCGGGAGCGTGCTGGGCGGGGGGTGCGTGGCGGCGGCCGCGGCCGGGGCGGCCGGCGCCATCTACGCCACCACCCGCGGCGTGGAATCGCTGGTGGCCCGGCCGATCGATCAGGTCGCGGCCACGGCGGAATCGGTCATGCGGAGCATGAGCATCGTGCAGGACGCCTCGAGCACCGAGAAGGGCGGCAGCACCCGGGAGCTCAAGGGCAAGCAGGGCGATCTCGACGTGACCGTGCAGCTGGAGCAGCAGGACACGGCCACCACCAAGGTCGAGGTCTACGCCCGGAAGAATCTGGCCGAGTGGGACAAGGACTACGCCCGAACCGTGCTGGAGCGGATCGTGAAGGGACAGTAGCGAGCGGAAGTGCGGCTGGCCCCGGCCGCCGGGGTTAGCCCGCTACCACCCCGCGGCATTCTCCGAACCCGATCCGGACCGCTCCCTCGCGCTCGGCCCGGCCCCGCAGGACCACCTCGTCGCCGTCGGCCAGGAAGGCCCGGGTCTCGCCAGTGGGCAGCGTGATCGGCTCGGCACCCCGGCGGGTGAGCTCGAGCAGGCATCCCCGGTTCTCGCGGTCGGGGCCAGAGATCGTGCCGCTGGCGAGCAGGTCGCCCGGCTGAAGGTTGCAGCCGCCGCTGGTGTGGTGGGCGACCAGCTGGGCCGGCGTCCAGTACAGGTCGGCCAGGCGACTCACGCTCAGCCGCACCGCCGGCACGCCTTCGCGGCGCATCCGCTCGGAGCGCAGCCACACCTCGACCGTCAGGTCGAAAGCGCCGCGGGCCTGGTCGTCCGGGTCGGTCAGGTAGGGCAACGGCGCGGGATCGTCCGGCGACCGGGCCGCCGCCGCCACCCGGAAGGGCTCCAGCGCGTCGAGCGTCACCACCCAGGGCGACACCGTCGTGGCAAAGTTCTTGGCCAGGAACGGGCCCAGCGGCTGGTACTCCCAGCTCTGCACGTCGCGGGCGGACCAGTCGTTCACCAGACACAGCCCGAACAGGCACGACCGTGCCTCGCGCACCGGCACGGGTGCGCCCAGCGCGTTGGCGGTGCCCACCAGGAACCCGACCTCGAGCTCGTAATCCAGTGCCCGCGACGGGCCGAAGACCGGAGCCTCGGCCTGAGCATCCTTGATCTGACCCTGCGGCCGGCGCACCGCCGACCCGCTCGGCACCAGCGAGGAGGCGCGGCCGTGGTAGCCGATCGGCACCCACTTGTAGTTGGGCAACAGCGGCTGGTCGGGCCGGAACAGCGCGCCGACATTGGCCGCGTGATGAATCGAGGCGTAAAAGTCGGTGTAGTCTCCCACCGCCGCCGGCAACAGCAGCTCGGCCTCGTCCAGCGGGATCAGGATGTGATCGCCGATCCGCCGGTTGGCTCGATAGGCAGGCGAGTCGGCCGCGAGAATGGCGGAAGCCTGTCGCCGGATCGCCGTCCACGTCTCGGGACCGAGCCGAAGCAGGGGATTCAGGGTGGGGGAGGCCAGCGCGGCGCCCGCCCGGTCGGCCGCGCCGGTGAACCAGCCCTCGTCGTGGCAGGCGGTCAGGTCGAGGACGCGGTCGCCGATGGCCATCCCGACCCGGGCGAGGGATGGGTCGTCCTTGTCGTCCCGCCGGTGGAAGATGCCGAACGGCAGGTTCTGGATCGGAAAGTCGGGATGGCCGTTGGCCGAGTCGACCCAGGACACGAGAGCCGGGTCGTGAGTGGCGTCCATGCGCGGTCCAGTAATGCGCCGGTCGGTCGGTCCAGGCGGGAGGGCGGGCCGGTCGAGCTCGTCGCGACCCCGGCAAGATCCCTTGCTCGGGCCGGGATCACAACCTCAGGTGCCTTCACCGGCCACGCGGCACCGGCCACGCGGCACCGGCCACGCGGCACCGGCCACCCGGCACCGGCCACGCGGCACCGGCCACCCGGCACCGGCCACCCGGCACCGGCCACCCGGCGCCGGCCACGGGCGCATGGCGAACACTAGCGGGAGGGACGATATGCTTTAGCGCAGCGCGAACAGCGCCAGCGCGGCTACCAGCGCCACCAGGGCCACCACCAGCATCACTTTGGGGTTCGCCGGCGGCCGGGGCGTCTCAGCCGCCGGCGGCACCATCGAGTCGGTGATGGCCGCGACGCCTCCCGGCGGGGTCGACCCCGGGGTGGCTCCCAGGGCTCGCACCAGCTCGGCCAGCGAGCCAAATCGGTCCGCCGGATCGAGGGCCAGCGCCCGCTGGAGCGCCGCGTCCACTCCCGGCGGGACGTCGGTGCGGCTGGCCCGGACACTCGGGGTGGAGGCGGTGAACCGCTGCGCG
>DATAOR010000050.1:0-17980 GCA_036265635.1 Gemmatimonadales bacterium | reverse complement strand
GCGCCGGGGACCAGGCGCATCTCAGCCCGGAGGGCGCGGGCATAGTGGTCGTGCTTCCGCTCGATCGCCTCGGCCAGCCCGGCCTCGTCGGCCGGCCGGCCCAGTCGGTCGAAGCTGAAGCGGAAGCACTCGCGATCGTCGAAGCCGAGATAGTCGCGGTAGTAGGTCTCGCGGTCGAGGGCGTAGCCGTAATGGGCCAGCGTCGCGATCAGGGCGTCACAGTGCTGCCGCTCGTCGTCGACGATGACGCCGTTGAAGTCGAACAGGATGGCCGCCGTCATGTCGGAAGGAATAACGGACTGGGCCGGGCAGGGTAAGAGCCGCCGCGGACGCGTGACCGCACGCTTGCGGTGGCGCTGCCGAGCGACTAAGGCAGAGTCGCTGCGGGAGTCGCTGCGGGAGTCGCTGCGGGAGTCGCTGCTGGCGTCGCGGCCGCGGAGTACAGCCCCGCCCGGCGGTAGCTCTCGTCGAGCAGCTCGACTGGGTGGGCCACCCGGATGGGCAGCCCGGCGGCCCGGAGGCCGGCGCCGATCTGCATCAGGCAGCCGGGATTGCCGGTGGCGACCACGGCGGGCCGCGGCTCGGCGGCGGCCAGGTCCTCAAGCTTGAGCTCGAGCACGGCGCGCGCCATGGCGGGGCGGAGCACGCTGTAGATGCCGGCGCTGCCGCAGCACTTGTCCGAGCTCGACCGCAGCTGCAGCCGGAGCCCCGGGATGGCGCCGAGCACCGCGAGCGGGGCCGCCTGGACCCGCTGGGCGTGCTGCAGGTGACAGGGCGCGTCGTAGGCCACATCGAGCGGGAGCGGCGCGCCCTGGCGCGGGCCGCGCTCAGCCAGCAGCTCGGTTACGTCGCGCACCTTGGCGGCCAAGCGCGCGGCCCGCGCCGCGGTCCCGGCTGCCGGGTGGACCGGCGCGGGCAGGTCGAGGTCGTCGGTCTGATCGGGGGGGCGGCCGGCTCGGTTGTCCTTCGTCCGACCCATGCCCGCGTGCCCGCCGTCGCCGCCCAGCAGGTGATCGTAGCCCTTGAGCAGGGCGCCGCACCCGGCGCTGTTCACCACCACGAAGTCGGCGGCGTCGGCCAGGGCGGCCACGTTCCGCCGGGCCAGCGCTTCGGCGGCGGCC
Source organism: Gemmatimonadales bacterium (assembly GCA_036265635.1). Taxonomy (GTDB): domain Bacteria; phylum Gemmatimonadota; class Gemmatimonadetes; order Gemmatimonadales; family GWC2-71-9; genus CAVVWJ01. The sequence continues at coordinate 16,859 of DATAOR010000050.1, read as the reverse complement.
CGGTCGCCGGCGTGCTCGTGGAGCGCGCCGCAGCACACCTGGCCATCGGCCTCGATCACCCGGTAGCCGTTGGCCTCGAGGGTGCGGCGGGTGGCCTCGTGCACGTGGCGGAACAGGGTGTCCATGACACAGCCGCGGAACAGGGCGACGGTCGGGCCGGTCTCGGATTCGGCCCAGCGCTGGGCGGCCGGGCCCGCGGTCCTTCCGGCCCACGGCTCGGTCGCCGCCACCATGCCCAGCCCGAACCCGAGCCGCCCGCCGCCCGCCAGGCGCCGGGGCAGGCCGGTGGCCCGGAACAGGCGGGCGAGCGAGAACAGCGGGCGCCAGACCCGGTCGCGGCCGAACAGGCCGAGCACCGCGCGGGCGAGCGGCGGCAACGGCCGGCGGGCAAAGAGCTGCTCGCGGGCGGTCTGGATGCCGCGGCCGTAGCCCACGCCCGAGGGGCAGACCGGCTCGCAGCCGAGGCAGCCGAGACAGGCGTCGAGGTGCTGGATCAGGGCGGGGTCGTCGGCCGGGAGATCGCCCCGCTCGAGCGCGCGCATCAGCACGATCCGCCCGCGCGGGCTGTCCGACTCGTCGCCGGTCGCGAGATAGGTCGGGCACGCGGGCAGGCAGAAGCCGCAGTGCACGCACGGGTCGAGGCTGGAGAAGTCCGGCGCGGCGGTCAGCGGCGGGGTCCCGGCGGGTCGCGGTGGCGGGACGCGGTCATCAGTCCGCTCGCTCGCCTCATTCCCCCGATGCCTCGAGCGCCACCTGCAGGCACTGGCCGGGATCGAACGTGTCGCGCAGGCGGCCGACCAGCTGGCCGACGCCCTCTCGGTAGGCGCCGAAATGCCCCAGCGCCCGGCGTACCGGCCACGGCGCCCGCTCGAGGGTCATCGGGATCTCGCGGGCGGCGGCCGCGCGGCGCACGGCGCGGAGCCGCTCGACCGGCGCATCGCCGGTCCAGCGGATCATGCCCGACCCGGCGCCGGCCGAGAGGAGGCCTTCGTCGAGGTCGTGGGCCAGCAGGTCGATCGTCTCGTCCACCCCGTCACCCAGCACGCCCAGGCGGAGGGTGATCGGCCCGCCCTGGCTGCCCCGCGCCACCAGGCCCCAGAACGCCGCCGTCCGGTCGGCCGGGAGCGGCTGCCAGGCGAGGTTGCCGATCGGCGCCAGCCGGCGGACGTCGCCCTGGACCGCCGCGTCGGTGCCGAGGAAGCGGGCGGCCAGGATCCAGTCGGCCTCGGCCGCCAGGGCGGGCGACAGCAGCTCGAGTGTGGCCGGCACCAGCTCGGCGGCCATCACGTCGCGGGCGGCGGCGGTGAGCGTGTCGCGGGTGCCGCGCGCCACCAGGGTCACGTCCGCCCGGGGCAGGGCCCGCAGCCGGAGATGGGCCTCGGCCACGACGCCGAAGCCGCCGAACCCGCCGACGTGGAGCTTGGTGAGATCGTAGCCGGCCACGTTCTTGACCACCCGGCCGCCGGCCTGGACCAGCCGGCCGTCGCCGGTGGCGACAGTGCAGCCCAACACGTGGTCGCGGATCGGGCCGAAGCCGTGGCGGAGCGGCCCCGCCGTGCCGGTGGCGATGACCGAGCCCAGGCTCCGCTCGGGCCGGCCGGGCGGATCCAGGGCCAGCCACATCCCCTCGTCGGCCAGGCGGCGCCGGAGGCTCTCGAGCGGCGCGCCGGCCTGCACCGTGGCCACGAGGTCGGCCGGGCTGACGGAGACGACCTGGTCGAGCGCCCGGGTGCTGACGGCGAGGTCGGCCGGCGCGTCGGCCGGGAGCCAGGTGCCGTGGCCCTCGATCCGGATCTTCCAGCCTTCGTCGTGGGCCAGCCGGCAGACCAGCGACAGGGCGTCGGCCGTGTCGGGGATGGCGCGGGGGAGGCCGGCCTGGTCGCGCTCGACGCCGCTCGAGCCGAGCAGGGCGCGCAGGCGGCCGAAGACGACGTCGCTCATCGCGATGGGCCCACGACGGGTGAACCAGCGGCTGGAGGGCCCGAGCCCGGAGCGGCCAAGCCCGGAGCGGCCGAGCCCGGAGCGGCCGAGCGCGCAGGAGCCGACCCCGCTGCGGCGCCGCGCCCGGCACCACCAGGCTCAGGGCGCCGGCCCGCTCGCGCGGCGGGCGCCGCCTGCCACTCGCGGCAGGCGTGGATCGGGAGGACCTTGCCCGGGTTGGCCCGCTCGGCCGGATCGAACACCCGGCGGACCGCGCGCATGGCGCCGAGGGTGACCGGGTCGAAGATCCACGGCATGTAGTCGAGCTTGTCGGAGCCGACGCCATGCTCTCCCGTGATGCTGCCGCCGGCCTCGACGCAGGCGGCCATGATCTCCCGGCAGGCCAGGTGGACCCGCTCGACCAGCTCCGGGTCGCGCCGGTCGAACGAGATGTTGGGGTGCAGGTTGCCGTCGCCGGCGTGGAACACGTTGCTGATGCTGAGCCGGTAGCGGTCGCGAATGGCCGCGATCCGGTCCATGATGTCGGGCAGGACCGAGCGGGGCACGACGGCGTCCTGCACCGCCAGGTCCGGCGCGATCCGGCCCATGGCGCCGAAGGCCTTCTTCCGGCCTTGCCAGAGCCGGGCCCGGTCGGCCGCGGTGCTGGCGCTTCGGACGGACCGGGCGCCGCGCCCGCGGAGGAGCTCCTCGACCTGCGCCGCCTCGGCCGCGACCGCGCCGGGCTGGCCGTCGAGCTCGACCAGCAGGACCGCCGCGGCGTCGGTCGGGTAGCCGGCGGCGTAGATCGAGGCCTCGACCGCGGCGACGCAGGCCTGGTCCATCATCTCCATCGCCGCCGGCACGATCCCGGTCGCGATCACCGCGGAGACCGCCTCGCTGGCGGCGCGGACGGTGGGGAAGTCGGCCAGCATGGTGCGGACGGAGGGGGGCATCGGCTCGAGCCGGACGGTGATGGCGGTGGCGATGCCGAACATCCCCTCACTGCCGACGAACAGTCCCACCAGGTCCGGGCCCCACGGCTCGCCGTGGGGCGAGCCCAGCGTCACGGTCGAGCCGTCGGGCAGGACGACGTCGAGCTGGACGATGTGATTGGTGGTGACCCCGTACTTGAGGCAGTGGGGTCCGCCGGCGTTCTCGGCGACGTTGCCGCCCACGGTGCAGGCCGATTGGCTCGACGGGTCGGGCACGTAGTAGAGGCCGAGCGGCGCCACCGCCTCGCTCAGCCGGGCGTTGACTACGCCGGGTTGGACCAGCGCGCGCCGCTGGGCGCGGTCCACCCGGAGAATCCGGTTCATCCGGGTGAGGGTGATCAGCACGGTGCCCGGATCGCCCACGGCGCCGCCGGAGAGCCCGGTGCCGGCGCCTCGGGCGACGAACGGCACGTCGGCCAGGTGGAGCAAATGGACGATCCGGCGGACCTCCTCGGCACTGCCGGGCATCACCACCAGGCCGGGATAGCTCTCGCGGGTGGGGAGCCCGTCCATGGCGTAGGTCTTGAGCTCGGCTCGGCGATGGCGGACCCAGCGGGAACCGACGATCGCCCCGAGCGCCTCCACCAGCGCCGCCGGCAGCGGCGGCTCGACGGCCGGAGGCGCTCCGGTCGGCTCGGACGAGGTCGGGGGGGACGCGCTCACGAGGCGGGCAGCGCCGGCGGACGATGGCCGCGGCCATTGGTGTGGGCCCGCCGGTGGATGGCGAGGGCGCGCTCGGCGGTGGCCGTAAGGGCGGGCAGCACCAGCAGCAGGGCCTCGACCCGGCGCGCCGTCGAGCGCTCGACCAGCAGACGCTGCTTGATCCTGCTTTCGACCTCCAGCGCGGCGGCGACGTGGAACGACAGGGCCAGCGGCGCATCGGGCAGCTCGGGATCGTCCGGCTCGGCGTCGCTCAGCTCGCGAATCAGGGCGGCATATCGCGCGAAGGCTTCGCGCAGCGCGGCGGTCTGCTCGGCGGCGGGCAGCGTGGCGGCATCCTCGTCGAAGGTCCGGACCGAGGCCACGTAGTAGGGCGCGGCCTCGTCGAGCAGGGCATCGACCACGAAGCGGTCGCCGCCGAGCACGACGATGTTGGACCGGCCGTCGGGCAATTCCTGATTGACCCGGACCTCGGCGATGCAGCCCACCATGCCGGGGTCGGGCGGCTCCCGGTCGGCGCCCTCCGGCGTGATGCCGAAGCGGCGGTCGCCGGCCAGGCAATCGGCCAGCATCCGGCGGTAGCGCGGCTCGAAGATGTGGAGCGGAAGCGGCGTGCCGGGGAAAAGGACCACGGAGAGCGGGAACACCGGGAGGCGCATGCCGGAAATGTAGCAGCGCCTCCCGGTCGGAGCGTCAAGCAGAAATGAGGACCGGCCGGCGCGGATGGCGCCGGCCGGCCGGGGTGTCTCGCGCCTCAGGCGGTCAGGCCGCGCCCCAGAACCCCCGCAACGCCCGGACGTCGGCCGAGTCGCGCAGCTTCTCGAAGGCCCGCTCGCGGATCTGGCGGATCCGCTCGCGGGTGACGCCGAGCAGCTCGCCAATCTTCTCGAGCGTGAGCGCCTCGGAGCCCTCCTCGAGGCCGTAGTAGAGCGACAGGATCTTGCGCTCGCGGGGGGTGAGGTGCCGCTCGAAGATCCGGTCGATGAACTCGCGCTGGAGCCGGCAGTCGGTCATCTCCTCGATGTCGCCGTGGCCGGTCCCGGCCACCCGCTCGCCGAAGGTGCTGGCGGCGCGGTCCTGCCGCTCGACCGGGGCGTCGAGCGAGACCTCGGTGGAGGTCATCCGGCGGGCGCTGCGGATGTTGTCGACCGTCTCGTTAAGCGCGGTGGCGATCTCCTGGTCGGTGGGCTCCCGGCCCAGCTCCTGGGCCAGGAAGCTCTGGGCCCGGGCCATCCGGACCAGGGCCGAGTTCTGGTTGAGCGGGATCCGGACGCTCCGGGTCTGCTCGGCCAGGGCCTTGAGGACGGCCTGGCGGACCCACCAGACGGCGTAGGAGATGAACTTGACCCCGTGGTCGGGGTCGAACTTCTTGACCGCCTTGAGCAGGCCTTCGTTGCCGATGGCCACCAGCTCCGACAGGTCCAGCCCGTGCCCCTGATACTTCTTCACGTACGAAATGACGAACCGCAGGTTGGCGGTGACCAGCCGCTCGGCCGCCGTCTCGTCGCCGGCCAGGGCCCGCCGGGCCAGGCGCTTCTCCTCCTCGGGATCCGTGATCATGGGCAGCTTCTGGATGTCGAGGAGGTACTGATCGAAGGCACCGGACGGAGCGGAACGCACCAGCGGACGAGCTTTCGCACGGACATGAGCCATAAACCGCCTCAGGGGTGAGGTGACGGACCACGATGTCGTTTAGCTATGGCGGCCGAGACGGCCGAGGAGAGAGGGAACGAATATAGGAATCGGCCTGACGGCGGTCAAGCAAAATGTTGAATCCACATCACAAATCGTTTCTCGGCAGATGGTTCCCCGGTTTGTCCACCAACGTGGACCGGGCCGAGCCTGGGTCTGGGTCGGGCCCAACGGTGTAATCCTTTGCACGCAAACGGGTTGGGAAGCAGTCAGGCACTCAACCGCCGGCCCGTCAGGCTCAGCTGATGGCGCCGAGTGCCTGCCGGATGGCCAGCGCGGGAGCGGTCCGGGTCCATCCCTCCCCCTGGTCCATCAGGCCGAGGGCGCGGGGGAGGGCGAAGCGGACCCGGGCTGTCCGGTTCTTCTTGTCGCTGGCCATGGCGGCCACCACCGGGTCGGGCGGGAGGGAGCGGGACAGCCGGACGGGCAGACCGAGGGCGACCAGCAGGTCCGACACCCGAGCCGCCAGCCCGGCCTCGGCGACCCCGAGGGCCTCCGCCAGGGCGCATTCGGACACCAGCCCCAGGGCCACCGCCTCCCCGTGGGGGATGGCGTAGTCCGAGGCTCGCTCGAGCGCGTGGGCCACCGTGTGGCCGGCGTTGAGGATGGCCCGCCGGCCGGCCTCGCGCTCGTCGCCGCTCACCACCTCGGCCTTGATCTCGACGCTCCGCCGGACCAGGTAGGTGAGGGCCCTGCCCTCCCGGGCCCGGAGCTCGGTGGCGTGGCCTTCCATCCAGGCGAAATAGTCCGGGTCGGCGATCAGCCCGTGCTTGACGGCCTCGGCCATGCCGCCGCGGTACTCGCGGCCGGGCAGGGTGGCCAGCACCGACGGATCGGCCAGCACCGCCACCGGCGGGTGGAACGCGCCGATCAGGTTCTTCCCCTCGGGCGTGTCCACCCCGGTCTTGCCGCCGACCGAGGCGTCGAGCATCGCCAGCAGCGAGGTCGGCACCTGCACCACGGGGATCCCGCGCATGAAGGTGGCGGCGACGAAGCCCGCCAGGTCGCCCGCCACGCCGCCCCCGAGCGCCACGATCCCGCTGTCCCGGCCGTAGCCCTCCCGGAGCAGGGCGTCGGTCAGCCGGGCCCACTGGTCGCGAGTCTTGGATGCCTCCCCCGGCGGGAAGGTCAGCGCCGGCCCCGCCCAAGGCCCACGGCCGAACTGCCCCGCCTGGAGCAGCTCGAGCACCGCGGCGTCGGCGATGAGCGCAATCCTGGCCCCGCCCAGGCGCATCGAGGCCACCGCCTCGAGCTCCCTCAGCCCCCCGGGCTCGACGTACACCGGGTAGCTGCCCAGGGCGTGGCGGACCAGGACCGGCTCGGTCACCACGTCGCGTCGCCCGTGCCGGCCCGGTGATTGGCCAGCCGAGCCAGGGTGAAGAGCAGGTCGGACAGGCGATTGAGGTACACCACGAAGAGCGGGGAGACCGTGCTGGTGTGCGACAGGTGGACCACGCTCCGCTCGGCCCGGCGGCAGACCGTGCGGGCCAGGTGGAGGGCGGCCGCCTTGGGCGTGCCGGCGGGGAGGACGAAGGCGCGGAGGGGCGGCAGCTCGAGATCGGCGTCGTCCATCAGGCGCTCGAACTCGGCGGTCCGCGCCTCCGACAGCTCGGCCTTCTCCAGCGCCTTGGCGACCCGGTCGGGGTCAGGCGTCGCGAGCTGGCCGCCGATGGCGAACAGATCGCGCTGGATCGATTCGAGCACTCCGTCATAGCCGCCGGCCGGCGGCGTCGCCCGGGCGACGCCGATGACCGAGTTGAGCTCGTCCACGTCGCCGTAGGCGGCGACCCGTGGGTCATCCTTGGGCACCCGGCCGCCGCCGAACAGGCCGGTCTCGCCGGCGTCGCCGGTGCGAGTATAGATCTTCATCGACATGGTCCGTCCACCTCCGCCGCGGCCGTGACTACGTTGTCGGTGGGCTGCACGATGCCCCAGCGCACCGCGCCGTCCCTGACGTCCACCTGCTCCAGCCAGAGCACGTCACGGGCAAAGGCGAAATCGCTGATCGGCTGGAGCCGGCGCCAGTAGATCGGCCGGCCGCGCGACCCCCACGGCTCGAGCCGTCCGCCGCGCAGCCGGAGCAGGGTGGGGCGGAAGATGTCCTGCCGCCACGCGCCGGCGCTATCCCAGACCATGACCGCCGCGGCCACCAGGGTATCACCCCGGGCGGCGATCCGCCGGGTCCGGAGCGAGACCGCGTAGCGCACGCGGTCGCCGGACACGCGGAAGGCGATCACGTCGGCGGCGTCCACGTCGGCCAAGGTGTTGATCTCGAGCTCCGCGGCTGGATCCGGCTGGAGCCGGAGCGCGGCGTGGCCGGCGACGAGGCTGGAATCGAGGGCGCGCCCGGTCCGGCCGACCAGCTCGCCGATCAGCGCGGCGTCCGGCGCGGCCACCGAGTCTCGCCGAATCAGGCCCCGCCCGGACGAAACGGCGGCCCCGGTCCGGAGTGAGCCCAGGACGGGACCCCGGAGCGGCGGGTCGCCGGCTCGGCGCTGGTCGGCCACGATCAGCTCGGCCTGGGCCCCGCGGGCGCCGCAGCCGGGGCGGCCGCCGTGCAGCACCACCGCCACGACCCGGACGTCGGTATGTCCCAGGGGGGAGCCTACCACGGCTGACGCCACCACCGGCGAGCCGGCGACGGTGCGCCGGCCGCCGCCGGGTGCCAGGGTCACCACGCCCCCGGCGGCGAGGGCGGCCCACGGGTCGGTGGCCGAGAGGTCGGGCCGGAACCGCCGGAGCAAGCCCCCGATGAAGACGGTGTCGCTGCTGAGGAGGTGGATCGCCCGAGGTGTGCCTTCGCCGACGAAGCTGCCGGCCAGGGTGCCGGCGGAATCGATCCGGGCGTCGCTGGCCAGGGGAAGCGAATCGAGCGGGGCTGGCGGCCGCTCGCGGAACAGCTCCTCGAGGAACCGGCCGGCGCCGCTGCAGCCGGGCGCCAAGGCAAGGATGCCTGCGAGCACGACCGGACGGGCCGAGCGGCGGAGGATGGCGGGCGTCATGGGCGGCAATGTGCCGGCGGCCGCGACCGGGCGAAAGGGCGGGCCGGGACATGACAGCGGGCCACATGTTTATACATTCCACCCCTTCCCGTCCCAGCGACCGTCAGCGCAGGAGCAGACGTGGCCGAGCAGGAGCTCAAGGACATCTCGATCATCGGCGGAGGGCCGACCGGCCTCTTCGCGGCCTTCTACGCGGGAATGCGGGGCGCCTCGGCCCGCATCATCGACGCGCTGCCCGCGCTGGGCGGCCAGCTCATGGCCCTCTACCCGGAGAAGTACATCTTCGACGTGGCCGGGTTTCCCAAGGTGCTGGCCAAGGACCTGGTCCGGGACATGGCGCTGCAGGGCCTCCAGTTCGGAGCCACCACCCACCTGGGCGAGATCGTCACCGGGCTCCGCCGGGTGGAGGATGCCGAGGGCGGCCACTTCGTGCTGGAGACCGATGGGGGCAGCTATCCCTCGCGCACGATCGTGATCGCCGCCGGCATCGGGGCGTTCGAGGCGCGGCGGCTGGGCATCATGGGCGAGGATGCCTACGAGGAGAAGGGCCTCTACTTCAAGGTGCTCGACCCGAAGCAGTTCGCCGACCGGCGGGTGCTGCTGGTCGGCGGCGGTGATTCGGCGTTCGACTGGGCCGTGAACCTGCAGGGCGTGGCCCGGTCGATCATGCTGATTCACCGGCGCGACGGCTTCCGGGCCCACGCGGCCACGATCAACCAGGTCCACGAGCTCTGCCGGCAGGGCCGGTGCGACCTGCGCACCTTCTGGGAGGTGAAGCGGATCGAGGGCGAGGGACGGGTGGAGCGGGTCACCATCTACAACAACAAGACGAAGGAAGAGCAGACCCTCGAGCTGGACGCGATCATCCCGCTGCTCGGGTTCCACTCGGACCTCGGCGCCATCAAGGCGTGGGGCCTCGATACCGACAAGGCCGACGTCAAGGTCAATCAGCTGATGGAGACCAACGTGCCGGGGATCTACGCGGCGGGAGACATCACCGCCTACCCGGGCAAGCTCAAGCTGATCGCGACCGGCGCGGCGGAGGCCTGCATCGCGGTCAACAACGCGGTGCACCACATCAACCCGAAGGCCAAGGTCAACCCGGGGCACTCGTCCAACCTGGCCATCTTCGGCCAGAAGGACGACTGACCCCGGCGGCGCGTCACAGCATCTTCGGCCGGAGGAAGAACCGGAGCGCCCCCGCCCCCGGGGCGGGGCGCTCGAGGTCGATCCCCATCACCCCGCTCTTGGGGTAGTCCACCCGCAATCCCGCCGTCGAGTCGGTCAGCAGCAGCGCCGCCAGCTCCTCGATCCAGGGCGAATGGCCCACCAGCGCGACGATGGCGTCGGTGCCGGGCTCGCCGATGTCGTCGGCCAGCCGCACCAGATCGGGTGCGGCCGCCAGGTTCTCCGTCGGTATCGGCGCCCGGCCGAGGCCGAGCTCGGAGACCAGCACCTCGGCGGTCTGGGCGGCGCGGGCCCATGGACTGGTCAGCACGACCGTGGGCACGAGCTTGCGCTCGCCGAGCGCGCGGCTGACCCGGCGCTGGACCTTGCGCCCTTTGTCGGTCAGCGGGCGGTCGCGGTCGTCGGGCCAGCGCTCGGGGTCGCGATCGCCGGCGTCGGCATGCCGGACCAGGAGGAGGAGCATGGGGCCTCCAGTGGGGTGGGAAAGTCAGGACAAGAAGGTGCACCACGGAGGGCGCGGAGCTCAACGCAGCCTTCCATAACAGCAGAATCACCACAACAACAGAATCACCACAACAACAGAATCACACAACAACAGAATCACTACAACAACAGAATCACTACAACAACAGAATCACCACAACAACAGAATCACTACAACAACAGAATCACCACGGAAGCACGGAAGACACGGAAGGACCGTTGAGCACCAGCTCAATACCATGTCGTGTGGGTGTGGATGTGGGCGTCAGGCTCCTCGTGCCGAGCCGTTTCCGTGTCTTCCTTGTTTCCGTGGTGAATCAGTCAATCCTTCCTGTGCCCCGAACCTCGGTGGTAGAATTGGCTGCCGTGGACTGGCCGTCGTTACTTCCCCCGGCCCATCTCCACGACCACGCTGTCGATCCGCATGATGACCTGCCGGCCCGGCTGGGCGTGATGATTGGCCTGGATCGAAAAGGTCCACACCTTTCCGTCGGGCCGCTCGATGAAACCCGACAGCGAGTTCACCCCGCCGATACTGCCGTCCTTGGCCTGCACCCGGCCCTGCAGGGGCGTGCCGACGAACCGATTCCGGAGCGAGCCCACCGCGCCCGACCGCGGCAGCCCGGCCAGAAAGGTCTGGGCCCGCGGGCGGGTGCGGATGTAGCGCAGAATCCTGGTGAAGGCCGCCGGGCTGATCAGGTTGCCGCTCGAGAGGCCGGAGCCGTCCACCAGATGGAACTCGGTGGAGTCCACCTTGACGGAGTCGATCAGGAAGCGGCGCTCGACGGCGAGCCCCTCGTCCCACGACCCCGCCCGCCCGAACTGGCGGCCGAGCTGCTTGAGCAGCATCTCGGCGAACCAGTTCTGGCTCCGGTTGAGGATGGGGAAGACCCACTCGCGAAGTGGCCGGGAGGTGATCTCCGCCAGCGCCGGGGTGGCCCGGGCCTGACGGTAGGCCATCGAGTCGGTGGTCGAGCGGGTGGTGCCGGTAACGGCGATGCCCCATTGCGCCAGCACCTGCCGGAACGCCCGGGCGGTGAACAGGTTGGGGTCGGGCATGGCGAACGACTCGGTCCGGGGCGGCGCATCGAGCGCGACGGTGCCCTCGGCCCAGACATGGAGGGTGCCGGGCTGGCGGTAGAACCGGTCGCCGATGTCGGACTCGCCGCCGGCGGCGACGGTGGCGGTCCGGTTCTCGAAGGCGACGTCGCCCACGTCGGGCGACATGGTGATCACCGCCGGGGTGCCCGGCTGGACTCCGGGCCCCCAGACGAAGTCCACGCTGTTGTCGTTGAAGCCGAGGGCCGAGACGGGGGCGGCGTACCACCAGTTGAGATCGAAGTTCTGCCAGTCGGGGTGGACCGTGGTGGGCTCGAAGTAGCTGCCGTCGCCCACCAGGTCGCCGCGAATCTCCCGGATGCCGCGGGCCCGGAGCCCGTTGGCCAGGTCGCGCAGCCGGCTATAGGAGTCGGTCTCGCAGGCGCCTTGCGGGCTGGTGTCGGTGGCGAAGCAGCGCTTGCCGAAGGTGGGATCACCCCGGCCGTACAGCACCAGGTCGCCCTCGACCACGCCGTTCACCACCCGCCCGTCGGCATAGAGACTGGTGCGGACGGTCCAGTCGGGCGGCAGCAGCGCGGCGGCCGCCGCGGCGACCACGATCTTGGCGTTGCTGGCCGGAATGAACAGCTGACGCGGGTTCCGGCCGTAGAGCAGGCTGCCCTTCTCATCCACCAGGGCGACGCCCCAGAGGCTCCGGTCCATGGGAGGGGCGTCGAGCCGCCGGTCGAGCCGGCCGGCGAGCGACTGGCCGGCGGCGGAGTCGGCCGCGAACGGGAGCAGCAGGCCGAGAAGCACGGCGGCCGCGCACCAGGGCGGCACCAGGAAACCGCGGCGACGGCGCGCCTGCCCGCTGCTCCGGACGCCACGCCGTCGATCCAGCCCCTCAGTCATACGCCACCCTGGGGTCCACTCTGGCATAGAGCATGTCCGTCAGCAGGTTCACCAGCACGAAGACGAGGCTCAGGAACAGGATGCTGCCCTGAATCGCCGGGAGGTCACGCTTGTCGATGGCGGTGAGCACGTAGCGGCCGACGCCGGGCCAGGAAAAGATGGTCTCGGTCAGGATCGAGCCGGTCAGGTAACTCCCGAAGTCGAGCCCGAGCACGGTCAGCACCGGCAGCAGCGCGTTGCGGAAGGCGTGCCCGAGGACCACCCGCCTCTCGCCCAGCCCCTTGGCCCGGGCGGTGCGGACGAAATCGCTGGCCAGCACCTCCTGCATGGCCGCGCGGGTCATCCGCGACACAATGGCCACGGAGCGCATCCCGAGCGCGAGGGCCGGAAGGATGACGTACTCGGGGCCTCGCGCGCCCGAGGGCGGCAGCCAGCGCAGGGCGACCGCGAAGAGGAGGATCAGCAGCAGTCCCACCCAATAGACCGGAAACGAGACGCCGAGGTAGGCCGTCAGCGCGCCGGCCCGGTCGATCCAGCCGTCCGGCCGCCAGGCGCCCGCGATGCCGAGCGCGATGCCGGTGGCGGCGGCGAACAGCATGGCCGCGCCGGCCAGCTGAAGGGTAGCGGGGAAGCGCTGGAGCAGGTCGCCCAGGATCGGCCGGTTGGTGATGTAGCTCGTGCCGAGATCGCCCCGTGCGACGCCGGCGACGTAGTGCGCGAACTGGACCGGCAGCGGATCGTCGAGGTGAAGCCGGGCCCGGAGCCGGGCGATGGTGGCCGAATCCGACCGCTCGCCGATCATGGCCTGCACCGGATCGCCGGGGGCGACGTAGAGCAGCAGGAAGGTGACGGCGAGCACGCCGAGCAGGGTGGGCAGCAGCAGCGCCAGCCGGGCAAGGAGAAATCGGCTCATGGCCGGCGGGCCGCCGTCAGCCAGCGCTGGCCGGTGAAGACCGCCGGGATCCGCCAGCCGGTCACATCCGGCTGCATGGCCCAGAGATCGATCGGGAACCAGAGAAAGATCCACGGGGCCAGGTCGAAGATCCGGGCGTCGATGGCGCGACTCAGCCGGGCCTTCTCGGCGGTGTCGGCGGTGCTCCGGGCCCGTACGATCATGGCGTCGAGCGCGCTGTCGGCCAGGAAGGCGTAATTGCCTCCGGTGCCGCGGTTGCTCGAATGGAACAGGGGATAGGTGAAGTTCTCGGGGTCGGGATAGTCGGCGTACCAGTCGCCCAGATAGAGATCGGCGCCGCCGTTCCGGACGGTGGCGCGGACGCTGGGCGCGTCGCGCTCGATGATCTCGACCCGGATGCCGAGCAGCGCCAGGTCCTGCTGGACCGACTGGGCGATCCGGACGAACTCGGACCGCTTGTTGCGCCAGAGCTGGAGCCGCATCCCGTTGGCGTAGCCGGCCTCGGCCAGCAGCCGCCGGGCGGCGGCGGTATCCCAGGGGTAGGGTACCCGGCCGGCATCGTAGCCGAGGATGCCGGGCGGAATGGCGCCGGCGGCGCGGACGCCCCGGCCGGCCATCTGGGTCCGGAGCAGGGTGGTCACGTCGGTGGCGAGGTTGAGGGCGCGCCGGACCCGGACGTCGCGGAGCGGGCCGCGAGAGGTGTTCATCGCGATGTAGTAATCGTGGATCGTCGGCCGGCGCTGGAGCTCCTCGGGGTGGGCCTGCTCCCAGCGCCGGGTCTCGCTGAACGGGATCTCCACCACGTCGAGGTTGCCGGTCTCGTATTCGGCGGCCTGGGTCAGCGCCTCGGGGATGATCCGGACGGTGAGGGTATCCGCCCGCGGCGGCCCGGCCCAGTACGCCGGGTTCCGGGCCATCACCAGGGCGTCGTCGTGGGACCAGGAGACGAACCGCCAGGGACCGCTCCCCACCGGCGCCTGGTCGAAGCCGGGCGGCGAGGGCACCGGCACTACGGCCGCCACCGGCATGGCGAGGAAGGTGGGGAAGATGTTGAGCGGGTCGGTCAGGGTGAACACGATCGTGCTGTCGTCCGGCACCGCGATCCCCCTGACGGTGCGGGCCTGGCCCGCGGCGTACTCCCGGGCGCCGGCGATGGGAAAGAGCGGCCACTGCCGGCCGGCCTTGCTGTCGGGCGACAGCGCGCGCAACAGCGAGGCCCGGACCGAGCGGGCGCCGATCGGACGACCGTCGTGAAAGGTGGCTCCGCGCCGGAGGTGGAAGGTGTAAGTCCGGCCGGTTGAGTCGGGCTCCCACCGGGTGGCGAGCCCGGGGCGGAGGGCGCCGTCCACGTCGAACTGGACCAGGTTGTCGAACAGCAGCGCCACCATTTCGCCGCTCTGCACGTCACTGGAGACCGCGGGGTCGAGCGAGGCGGGGTCGGCGGTGAGAAAGTAGACCAGTCCGCGTCCCCGGGACGGCTCGATCCCGCAGCGCGTCAGCAGCCCCGGGGCCAGGGCCAAAACGATCAGGCAGCGCACGGCCCGTCGGCCGGTGGGTCGGCGCGGGGCCGGCAGGACCGGGCGGCGGCGGGGAAGGATGATGGCGTCCGTTGACACGAAGGCGTAAGGTGGTCAAACTACCGGGCTTAGAGCATGTCGTCAATCGCGCCGCTGCCCCCTCGCCTCCCTCGTAGCCCGGCCAAGGTGCCTCAGTGAGGGGCGTGGCCGCGCTGGCGCTCGCCCGCGCGGCGGCGCTGGCGTCGGCGCTGCTGCTCGGGGCGGGCGTCCTGGCGGCCCAGGAAACGCCCCGGGTGGTCCGCCGGCTGGCCTTCGAGGGCAACAGCGCCATCCGCGACGAGGTGCTGGCCAGCGGCATCGCCACCACCAACTCGAGCTGGTTCGCCCGGGCGTTCCTGTTCCGCACCTTGGGGCTGGGCGAGAAGCGCTATTTCGACGAGCAGGAGTTCAAGCGCGACGTGGTGCGGCTCGAGGTGCTCTACCGCCGAAGCGGCTATCCCCGCGTTCAGATCGACACCGTCCTCCGCCGCACGCCGACCAACGTGTACATCACCTTCCGGATCCGCGAGGGCGAGCCGATCCGGGTCACCGACATGGCAGTGACCGGGCTCGACACCTTGCCCGAGAAGCCCCGGACCGAGACCCTGGTGGACCTGCCGCTCCAGCCGGGCGACCCGTTCAACCGCTACATCATGCAGGCCACGGCGGACACCATCACCCGGCGGCTGCGCGACCGCGGCCGGCCGTCGGCCCGAGTGTTCACCAGCTTCGAGACCAACAAGGACGCCGGCACCGCGACCGTGGCGTTCGACGCCGTGCCCGGCCGGAGCGCGGCCATCGGCACGGTGGACGTGATCGGGACCAACCGGATCGAGCCGCAGCTGGTGCGCAATCTGCTGGTGTCGCGTCCCGGCCGGCTGTATTCGCAGGACGAGACCTACCAGAGCCAGCGCAACCTCTATTCGTCGGACCTGTTTCGCTACGCCACGGTCAACATCGATTCGACCAAGTTCAGCCCGACGGCGGACTCGGTGCCGCTGCTGGTGCAGGTGAGCGAGGCCCGCCGCCGGCGGGTGCGCGGCGGACTGGGCTACGGCACCGACGACTGCTTTCGCGGCTCGCTGGGATGGACCACCCGCAACTTCCTCGGCAGCGGGGGGAGGATCCTCGACCTCACCAGCCGGATCTCCAAGGTCGGGCTCGGCGCGCCGTTCGACTGGGGCCTGGAGAACAGCATCTGCAACGGCTCGAGCCAGGACACGGTCGGCTCGGCCAAGGTGAACTTCAATCTTGGGGCTTCGGTCCGCCGGCCGGCGTTCCTGTCGCCCAACAACACCATTGCGGTGTCGCTGTTCACCGAACGGCGCTCGGAGTTCAAGGTCTACCTCCGCCAGGAAACCGGTACCGCGGTGACGCTCCGGCGAGAGACCCCCAAGCGCCGGATCCCGCTGTCGCTGGCCTATACCCTGTCCTACGGCCGGACGGAGGCGACGCCCGAGAGCTTCTGCGCTTCGTTCAATGCCTGCACGCCGGACCTGGTGTCCCTGCTGCGGCAGAACCGGGTCCTGGCCACGCTGACCGCCACCGGCACCATCCCCCAGGTCAACAACCCGCTCGACCCGTCGCGCGGCTCGGTCTCGTCGCTCGAGCTGACCTGGAGCTCCCGGTTCCTGGGCTCGAGCTCGTTCCAGCAGTTCTTCCGGGCGGTGGGCGACTACTCGTGGTACCGGCCGATCGCCCGGGACGTGGTGTTCAGCTGGCGGCTCCGCGGCGGGGCCATCTTCGCTCCCACGGTGGACGTGGCGACCCAGAGCGGCAACTTCATTCCGCCCGAGCAGCGGTTCTATGCCGGCGGCCCCAACGACGTGCGCGGCTTCGAGCGCAACGAGCTGGGGTCGGTCGTCTACGTGGTCACCAAGGGCGAGGTAGACAGCGCCGCCTCGGCCGTCCCGCCGCGGGCGATCAATCCCGACCGGGTCACCGTCGCGGCCACCGGCGGCAACACCCTGGCCGTGGGCAACGTGGAGCTCCGGGTGCCGTCGCCGGTGTTCAGCTCCCGACTGCGTCTGGCGGCGTTCGTGGACGCGGGCGGGGTGTGGCAGCGGGGCAGCGGCAATCCGGCCGCGATCCGGGTGACACCGGGCGCGGGCCTACGGCTCAGCACCCCGCTGGGCCCGGCCCGGCTCGATGTGGCGTACAACCCGTACAAGCTCCAGGCCGGTCCGCTGTTCCAGGTCGACACCCTGGGCAACCTGACTGCGGTGCCGGGGCAGGACTCCTACGTCAAGGAGCGAAGCAGCAAGTTCACCTTCCACGTCGCCGTGGGGCAGGCATTCTGATGCGACGCCGGCTGGCGCGGTTCTTCTTCGTCTTTCTCCTGGGCCTGGTGGCGATGGTGCTGGGGGTATTGACGTCGATGACCCTCACGCCGCCGGGCCGGGCACTGCTGGCACGGACGGTATCGGACGCGCTCGACCGGATCATCATCGGCCAGGTGAAGGTCGGCGCCATCTCGGGCTCCTTCCTCTACGACCTGACCCTG